>JAMOSZ010000015.1 GCA_027062625.1 Nautiliaceae bacterium | reverse complement strand
AATAATCAATAAAGATTCTTTTTGTAAATTAGAAGGTGAAGAGTTTTTTGTGGAGTGTTTTAAAATTAATGTAGAAAATAAGAAATTTTTAGATGCGCTTTTTATAGAAACGCCGTTTGTTTTGAATATGTTTGATACTTTTAAAACAATTCAACCTTTTATCGTTTCTCAAAATCCGTTAGATATTTATATTGATTATCCTTATGTTGCTTGGGATTTGTTTTTAAAATCATATAATAAGTCTCAATTTAAACCAAAATTAGATTCAGATGATTTATTTGATTTTATTGAAAATGTAGTTAAAGGCTTTTGGATTTTTGATGAAGAAAAAAAAGAGTGGAGATTTGTAAAAGATAGAAAAAGTTTTCAGATTAATAATGTTGCGATGGGAATAAAACAGTTTGGAATTATTGAGATTTTACTTAAAAACGGATATATTTCTGAAAATAGAATTTTAATAATAGATGAGCCAGAAGTCCATCTTCATCCAAAATGGCAAATTGAGTATGCCAAATTAATAGTTGAGTTGGTAAAAAGAGGGGTTAAGGTTTTGATTACGAGTCATTCTCCATTTTTTATAGAGGCTATTGAGAATTTATACAAAGAGACAAATTTCTATTTGGCAAAAGATGGGATTTTAAAAGAGTGTGAAGCGAGTGAGATTTATGATGTTTTGGCTCAAAGTATTGATATTTTGGAAGAGATGGAGATAGAGAAATTAAAATGGTAGATTTAAACTCTTTATTGGCACCTTTGAATGAGGTGAGTGATAACTGCTGTGAAGATAATGGAAAAAAGTGTATAGATTTTGATAAAGTTGATAATAATTTAGCAACTGCTGATTGTTTGATAATTAAGGATAGTTACTTTTTGTTGGTTGAATTTAAGAAACTTGATGAGGTTGAAGATATTAAAGAGTGGACAGATGATAAGATTAAAAATCAGCAGATTTTGTTAAAGGCGTATGAGAGTTATTTTTTACTAAAAAAGTTGGTTAAAAATTTTGATACTTTTGAAAAAAGGTTTGTTTTGGTATACAAGGCTAGTAAATCTAAAAAGAAAATAAAAGAGCATTTTAAGAGTAGGTTAAGTAGAATTAAAATTGCTTATGATGAAGTTTTGGTTTTAGAGTGCAGAAATTTTAAAAATTTACTTCAAAGGATAGAGAATGTATTTTAGTGATTTGCTTTTAAAACTGCAAGAGTTTTGGAAAAATAAAGGTTGCAATATAGTAATGCCTTATGATTTTCCAAGTGGGGCTGGGACCTTTCATCCGGCAACTCTTTTAAGAAGCCTTGAAAATAGACCTTGGAATGTTGCGTATGTGGCGCCAAGCCGCCGCCCGACTGACGGAAGATACGGCGAAAATCCAAACCGCCTTGGGAGTTATTATCAGTTTCAAGTGATTATGAAACCAAGTCCAGATAACATTCAAGAGATGTATCTTGAAAGCCTTGAATATCTTGGACTTAATCTTAAAGAACACGATGTAAGGTTTGTAGAGGACAACTGGGAGTCTCCAACCCTTGGAGCTTGGGGGCTTGGTTGGGAAGTTTGGCTTGATGGTATGGAAGTTACCCAGTTTACATATTTCCAGCAGGTTGGAGGGCTTAAAACTTTTCCAGTACCAGTTGAGATAACATACGGGACTGAGAGACTTGCTATGTATTTGCAAGGGGTTGATAATGTGTATGACATTAAGTGGAATGAAAACACAACTTATGGTGATATGCATAAAAGAAGCGAATTTGAGTTTTCTAAATACAATTTTGAAGTAGCAAATGTTGATATGTTGTTTAGATGGTTTGAAGATAGCAGGAATGAAGCAAAGAGATGCATTGAGGCAAAACTTCCACTTCCGGCTTATGATTATACGATTTTTGCATCCCACATATTCAATGTGCTTGATGCAAGAAAAGCTATCTCCCAAACAGAAAGACAAAACTATATCTTAAAAATCCGCGAGCTTGCAAAAGCGGTGGCAGAGCTTTATGTAGAGGTTGCTTCTTAGCTCCTCTTTTAATTTAATCTTTGGGACTTTTTGATATAATTTTGTAAAATAAAAAGGATAAAGGATGAAAGTTTCAAGGGATGAGTATTTAGCTTTTGTAAAAGATGTGTCAGAGAGAGAATTTAACCACCTTCCCATTGAAAGGCTTGATATTTTTGATGAGGAGAAGATTAATTATTTAAAAGTTGGGCTTAAAGAAGAATTTAAGGTTGAAAAGAGGATAAAAAAGGCAGTTGCAATTATAGAGGTGTCTTGTAGATGTGCAATGAGGAGTGAGTTTTTAAAAAGGCTTAGTAAATTTATGCAAGTTGAGAGTGTGCTTGTGATTTTGTGTGTAAAAGGAAAAGACAAAAAAGGAATTGCCCATTTATTTTATGTGTAGGGTTTTAAATTTTTGATAGATGTAAGTAAAAATTATTACAATTGCTATAACCCACGCACTACTTTTTAGAGCTTGAATGTTGTAAATTAAGTTATATCCAATAAGAACAATAGCTGATAAGATACACAAAATAAAGCCAAGTAGTGCGATTATAGGATTTGCGTTTGTTACTTTTCTTAGTTTAAAGTTAGCTAAATTAATCAGTCCAAAGATTGTTAAAAATCCAAAACTTCCGGCTACTGAGATGTTTTCTATATTAAAGCTTATTGCAAAAATTATTCCAAGTAGTCCAAGAATTATCATTCCTTCATACCCTTGTTTTATCTTTTCTGAAAAGCTTTTTGGGATTTCTCCAAGTTTTGCAATTAAATATCCAGCCCTTCCAGCTCCATAGATTGTTGCGTTAATTGCACTTGCAGTTGAGAGCATAGCCGCAAGAGAGATTATTATAAAACCAGCTTTTCCAAGTAAAGGTTTAGCAGCAATTGCAAGCACATAATCTTGGGCTTTTTTTGCGGTTTGAAAATCTACGTTTGCAATTGTAACTATTGCAATACTTACATAAAGAATAATTACAAAAATTACGCTTGCATAAAAAGCCTTAGGGAGTGTTTTTTGAGGATTTATAACATCTTTTGCTGAATTTGCAATAAGCTCAAATCCTTCATATGCTAAAAATATAATCAATCCACCAGTTATAATCTTAATTGGACTCTCCCAATATTTAGGGGATAATCTCTCAAAATGCTCAGCTGTATAAAATCCAATAATAACAAAAACTACTAAGATTGCAATTTTTGTATAAACTAAAATATCTTCTGCTTTTCCTGTTAAAAACGCTCCCATTAAGTTTATTAAAACAAAAAGAGTAATTACTACAACTGATAAGAATTTATGAAGAGATGGAATATCAGCTCCCATAATAAGGGCACTTGCGTAACTTCCAAAGGCTGAGGCGTAAAGAGCAAGCATAATTACATATGAAATAAGAAGTAAATTATTGGCAATAGCGCTAAATAAATTGTTTCCAAAGGCTTTTACAATATATTCAATGCTACCACCCTCACTTGGAAATTTAACTGATAGTTTTGCGTAAGAGTAAGCGGTAATTAATGCAATAAGTCCTCCAATTAAAAAAGCAATGGGAGCTGCTCCTTTTGCCAAATCAATTGTAAGTCCAAGGACTGCAAAAATTCCACCACCTACCATTCCCCCAACACCAATACTAAACGCTTCTAAAAATCCAATTTTTCTCATTTTCATTTAAAAAGTTGCTCCTATGTTAAATTCAAATTTTTGTAAGTCATCTCCACTCTCACTTTTAATTGGCCAAGCCCATATAAAGCTAAGAGGTCCCATTGGGGTAATCCAGTCAATCTCAAATCCATATGAGCTTCTTGTAATATTTAATCTATCCTCTCCCACAGCTCCATAATCAATAAATCCTGTTAGCCATATTTTACTTTTCTCACTAAGAGGAGTTGAAATTTCTGGACCTGTTATGAATTCATACTTTCCTCCTATTTTATTGCCTTTTTTATCCACAGGAGAGATTGAGTACCAGTTAAATCCTCTTATGCTTCTTGCCCCTCCAACATAAAATTTTTCGTTAATTGGTAAATACCCATTATCTTTAATAGCTCCTGCTATTACTCTATATTTTAGCACTGCTATTGTGTTGTAGGTTTTGTCAGTAATAGGGTAAAATGTTTTTGCTTTTAATAAAGTTTTTATAAACTTCTCATCTCCTCCAAGTCCAGCAATTTGAGAAGAGGCACTTGCAATTATTCCGTTTGTTGGGAAGAAATAGTCATCTGTATTGTTATAAGCAAGAGATAAAGTTACATAACTTTTTGTGCTGTTTGGTTTTATGTAATCTTCGTCTGGATAATCAGTTAGCTTTGTTTTTACATATCCATAAGTTATGTTTGCGGATGTGAATCTATTTAATTGGCGACCAATTCCAATACTACCACCTTTTTGTTTTGAAGTGTAAGAGATTCCATCAAAGCTTCTTTTATAAAGAGAAAAATTAAATGAGTAGAGGCTATCAAAAATTCTTGGGTTAAATAAGCTTATGCTATAACTTGATGAAACTGAGCTAACATCGGCGTTAATAGAGATTGTTTGCCCGCTACCAAAGATATTTTTTTCGCTAAGGGAGAAATTAAATCCTAGTTTTGTATAAGTTCCATAACTTATTCCAGCTTTTAGCATTCCACTAAGCCCATCAACTGCTTTTACTTTTAAGTTCATTTTATTTTGAGAGATTCTCTCTTTTTTTATGCTAACTTCTTTATAATACCCTTTTCTTTTTAAAGCGTTGATGCTATCTTGGAAATCGGTATATGAGAATTTATCTCCTGGTGCTAAGAAAATATTTCTTCTAACAACTCTATCAAGAGTTTTATTGTTTCCTTCAATAATTACATCATTTATATAAACTATCTCTCCTGGAATTACTTTATAAGTTATATGTGCAAAGTTATTTTCTTTTTTGATATCTGGATAAACTTTTGCGTATGCGTATCCTTTGTCCATAAAGGCGTGTTGAATATTTTTTATATCTTTTTTAAGGGCGGAGATGTTGAAATATTTGTTTGGTTTTAAATTTAGTTTTGGAAGTTTTACTTTTATGGTTTTTGGGTAGTCTATTGAAACTTTTTTTACTATATATCTTTTTCCTTCTTCTATTTTATAGTCAATATCAGCAAAATAGCTATCAGTATTTATTGATGCAAAGGGAGTTGAGATGTTAGCATCAATATATCCTAAATTCATATAGTAATTTTTAAGTGCTATTTTATCGTTTAAGAGGGTGAGTAAATTTAATTTACCGCTATTTGTAAATGGAAGGTTGCTCCAAAATGTGCGGGGTTGATTTTCAACTTCATCAAGTAATTCATCTTTTGGTAAAGTTGCTCCAAAGAAGTTAACTTCTCTTACATAAACTGAGCGACCTTTGTGGGCGATAATTTCTACTTCTGCTCTGTTATTAGGGAGTGGTTTTATAATAACTTTTACATAGCTATTAAAGTAGCCTTTTGCTTTATAGTATTCTTCAATAAATTTTTGAATTTTTTTAATTTTCTCTTCTTGGAGAATTTCACCTTTTTTTATTATTAATTTTTGTTCTTTTAAAAGGTTTTTTACATCTTCTGGGACATTGTAAAATTTTATTTTTGCGATGGTTGGTTTTTCTTTGCAGATAAATGTTAAAATGCCGTTTGAATAATCAACTTTTATTGTTTGAAAGTAGCCAGTTTTGTAGAGTTTTTTTAAGGCTTTGTCTATTTTTTTTATATCAAATTCACTTCCTTTTTGAATATTGATTATAGCATTTGCACTAAGAGGGGAAATGTGGATTAGTCCTTTATATTTTATTTCGTTTATTTGTGCAAGAAGTGCTATTGGAAGTATTAAAAAAATGGATTTTTTCATATCTCTCCTTATAAAGTATACGCTAAATTTTTTATTAGCCAAAATTATATCGTAAATGTGATATAATTTTTAAAAAAAGAGGTAAAATGACTTGCTGTGTTGTTGGACTTGGACTTATGGGAGGAAGTTTTGCGCTTGCTATGAGGGGCTATTTTGATAGAATAATTGGAGTGGATAACAATCCATCCCATCAAGAAGAAGCGTTAAAGCTTGGGTTGGTGGATGAGGTTTTGGAGTTTGAAGATGGCGTTAGGAGTGCGGATGTTATTGTTTTAGCAATTCCTATTGAAGCAATTATTAAAGCACTAAAAGATATCTCAAAGCTTTCTTTAAAAAAAGATGCTTTAATAATTGATTTTGGCTCAACAAAAGAGAGTATTGTTAAAAATTGTCCTAAAAACATTAGAAAAAATTTGGTAGCTTCTCATCCAATGGCTGGGACTGAATATTCAGGTCCAAAAGCAGCTATTGAGGATTTGTATTATAATAAGGTAATGGTAGTTTGCGATATTGAAGAGAGTGGAGAGGTGCAAGTAAAAAGGGCTTTTGATATTTATAACTATCTTAAAATGCAAATTAAAATTATGAATTCAAAAGAGCACGACCGCCACGCGGCTTTTATCTCTCATATGCCTCATATTGTCTCTTTTTCAATTGCAAATGCGGTTTTAAATCAAGAAGATAAAGAGCATATAGTAACTCTTGCAGCTGGTGGATTTAAGGATATGAGTAGACTTGCAAAGTCAAATCCTACGATGTGGAAGAGTATTTTTAAAGAGAATAAAAAAAATCTGCTAAAAGCAGTGGATGCATTTGAAGATGAGCTAAAAAGAGCAAAAGAGCTTATAAAAAGAGAAAAATGGGAAGAACTTGAAGAGTGGATGAGAGAGGGAAATAAACTTCATAATATAATGTAGGAGATAAAATGAGAGTTAGAACTATTTATGATTTGTTAAATGAAATTTCTCCTTTTGAGCTTCAAGAGGAGTGGGATAATAGTGGGCTTATTGTTGGCAATTTTGATTTTGAGGTTAATAGAATTTATATCTCTTTGGATATTGATGATGAGGTTGTTAGAGAAATTGAGCCAAATTCTTTGTTAATTACCCATCATCCATTAATTTTTAAAGGTATAAAAAGAGTAAATGGAGATACTTTTTCTACAAAATTTTTAATAAAACTTATTCAAAAAAATATCTCCCTTATCTCAATGCATACAAATTTTGATAAGACTCATCTTAATGAATATTTTGCAAGAAATGTCCTTGGGTTTAGCGGAGAAGTTGATGGTTTTGTTTTTTATAGCGATGTATTTATGGAATTTGATGAACTTTGTGATTTGGTAAAAAAGAGAATGGGTATTGAGGTTTTAAGAGTAGTTAGGGCAAAGGATTTTATTAAAAGAATAGCAGTTACAACTGGTGCTGGAATGGGACTTTTAGGAAAGATAGAGGCTGATTGTTTTTTAACGGGAGATATAAAGTATCACGAAGCAATGGAGGCAAAAGCGAGAGAAATATCTTTAATTGATATTAGACATTATGAGAGTGAGAGGTATTTTGTAGATGCAATGTATGAAGCAATAAAGCATTTTGATATTGATATTATCAAGTTAAATTCAAGTAATCCATTTTTAGATTTGATATAATTCCAACAAAAAGGTGAGAGATGAATAAATTTTTAGAGGAGTTAATTGAGCTAAATAGACTTGAAAGAAGACTTCAAGAACTTGAACCTATTGAAAAGAGTATAAAAGCACCACTATTAAGACTTGAAGCAAAAAAGAAAAAAGTATTAGATGAGTTTGATAAGATAGTAAATGAGATTAGAAATTTAAAAGTAAAAATTAGCCAAAGTGAGCTTTTAATTGCTGAGCTTAAAGATAAGTTAAAGGATATTGAAGAGAAGCAATCAAGAATTAAGAGTGAAAAAGAGTATAAAGCTCTTCAAATTGAAGAGGAGCTTGCAAAAGAGCAAATTAATGTAGCAAATGAAGAGATTGAGAGACTTGAAAGAATAATTGAACAAAAAGAAGAGAAAAAAGCAGAACTTGAAAAAGAGCTTGAAAAGATTGATGCGGATATTACTTTAACAAAGCTTGATGTTGATAAGAAGTTAGAGACAATTGAGGCTCAAAAGAAAACTATTTATGAAAAAATTAATAACTTAGTCTCACAAATGAATCCTCAAATTTATAGATTTTACGAAAAAATTAAAAGATGGGCTGGAATTAGTGCAGTAACTCCGGTAAGAAAACAAGCTTGCACGGGATGTCATATGAGAATTAGCGATAAAGTTTATGCTGAGGTTGTAAAAGGAGAAGATATTACAACTTGCCCGCATTGTGGGAGAGTTTTGTTTGTGGAAAGTGAAGATGATTTAAAAGATGATAAGTAGTTTTTATTACTTTTTCTTTTTTTTTCTTTATCTTTTAGCTATTCCTTTTTTGATTTTACTCTCTTTAAAGAAGAAGTATCGCCGCTCAATTCCAGCAAGATTTTTTCTTTATAAAAACCCTCCCTTTACAAAAAAAGATTACCATTTTCACGCCTGTTCTTTTGGAGAGGTTAGAGCTTTAAAACCTTTGTTTGAAATTTTTAAAAATCCAAACATTTCCGTAATTACCCAAACTGGATTTGATGAAGCTAAAAGATATGGGGATGTAAGATTTTTGCCTTATGAGATTTTTTTACCTTTTTGGTTTAGAGAGTGTAAGAGTTTAGTGGTAATGGAAGCTGAGCTTTGGTATATGCTTTTTTTAATGGGGAAAAAAAGGTGTAAGAGGGTTGTTTTATTAAATGCAAGAGTATCTGATAGGAGTTATCCAAGATATAAAAAATTTAGATGGTTTTATAGGCATATTTTTAAGAATATTGATTTAGTCTTAGCTCAAAGCCAAGAGGATAAAAAAAGACTATTAGAGCTTGGAGCAGAAAATGTGGAAGTTGTTGGGAATATTAAGACTTATTTTATTCCACAAATTACAAAAAAGTATAAAAAGCAAAAGCCTTTAATTGTTATAGCTTCTACTCATCCAAATGAAGAGGAGCTTATTTTAAAAAATCTTGATTTTAAAGGATATCAAGTAGTAATTGCTCCAAGACATCCAGAGAGATTTTTAGAGGTTGAAAAGTTTTTAAGTGAGTTTGCAAAAAAAAGAGGGCTTAAATTTGAAAAATTAAGTGAAGAGCTAAGAGGGGATATTATTTTAGATGATAAGTTAGGAGAGCTTGTTAATTTATACTCAATTGCGGATATTGTAATTCTTGGTGGGAGTTTTGTAAAGGGAGTAGGAGGGCATAATCCAATTGAAGCGGCTTTTTTTAATGTGCCAATTATTAGTGGTAGATACTTTTTTAATCAAAAATCTCTTTATAAAGAGGTTTTTGGGATTGAAGTTTGTGATGTTGAGAATATAAACGAAGCTATTAAAAAAGCAAAGCCAACTGAAATTAAAAGTAAGATAGATTTAGAGAAAATAGCAAAATTAATAAGGGGTGAGAATGTTTGAGATTAAAGATAATAGGGTAATTTTAAGTATTAAGGTCCAGCCAAACTCTTCAAAAAATAAGATTGCTGGACTTTATGGGGATGCTTTAAAAGTTAACATAAAAGCCCCAGCGGTTGAAGGGGCGGCAAATAAGGAGCTTATTAAGTTTTTTAGCAAAACTTTTAAAGTTCCAAAAAGTGAAATTGAGATTAAAAATCCAACAAGTAAGCAAAAAAAAGTCTCTTTGCCACTTAATGATAAGATAAGAGAATTTTTAAAGGAATTTGATGAATAATAGTGAAATTGCAAAAATTTTCTCTCAAACGGCGGATTTATTAGAGATTAAAGGAGAGAACTCTTTTAAGGTAAGAGCGTATAGAAATGCAGCAAGGATAATTGAAAATTCAAGTAAAGATTTTGAAAAGCTTGTAAGAGAGGGGGTTGATTTAACAAGGCTTCCTGGAATTGGGAAAGATTTGAGTGAATATATTAAAGAGATTGTTTTAACTCATAGATTCTCAAAACTTGAAGAGCTAAAAAAAGAGATACCTTCTGGACTTTTGGAGATGTTAAGCATTGAGGGGCTTGGTCCAAAAAGAATTAAGCAAATTTATGACGCTTTTGGGATTACTTCTCTTGATGAGCTTAAAAAATATGCGCAAAGCGGAGAGCTCGCTAAATTAAAAGGATTTGGACCAAAACTTATTGAGAAGATTTTAAAAGGGATTAAGCAGCTAAAAAAGGCTGGAATTAGATTTTTGTGGGCTGAGGTTGAGGGGATAGCCAATGAGCTTAAAGAGTATTTACAAAAGTTTGATGGAGTGGAGATTGTTGAAATTGCCGGTAGTTTTAGGAGAAAAAAGGAGAGTGTTGGGGATTTGGATGTTTTGGTAATTGCAAAAGATTATAAAAAGGTTAGTGAGTATTTTATAAAGTTTAAAAGAGTAAAAGAAGTTCATTCAGCCGGTCTTACCCGCTCAACCGTATTTTTAGAAAATTCTCTTCAAGTTGATTTAAGAGCAGTTAGCCGTGAAAGTTATGGAGCGGCACTTCACTATTTTACCGGAAGTAAAGCTCACAATATAAAAATAAGACGCTTGGCAATAGAAAAAGGACTTAGGGTTAATGAATATGGGGTTTATGAGGGGGAGAGAAAGATAGCAGGTAAGAGTGAAGATGAAGTTTACAAAGCAGTTGGGCTTTGTTATATTGAGCCAGAGCTTAGGGAAAATAGAGGAGAAATTGAGGCGTGTTTGGCTGGGGAGTTGCCAAAGCTTGTAGAGCTTTTTGATTTAAGAGGGGATTTGCATATGCACACAATTTATAGCGATGGAGCTTGTAGTATTGAAGAGATGGTAAAAAGGGCAATAGAATTAGGATATGAATATATTGCAATTACTGACCATTCAAAAAGATTATCAGTTGCAAATGGGCTTGATGAAAAAAGGCTTTTAGAGCAGTTTGATGAGATTGAGAGACTAAAAAAGAAATACCCTCAAATTAAAATTTTAAAAGGAGCAGAAGTTGATATTTTAGAAGATGGGAGTTTGGATTTTTCGGATGAAGTGTTAAAAAGGCTTGATATTGTAGTTGGTGCGATTCATTATAAGTTTAATTTGGACAAAAAAACTCAAACTAAAAGAATTTTAAGGGCGTTACCAAAAATTAATATCTTAGCTCATCCTTTAAATAGGCTTATAAATAAAAGAGAAGGGATTGAAGCTGAGTGGGATGAAATTTTTAAAATGGCAAAAGAGCTTAATGTGGCAATGGAGATAAACTCTCAACCAGATAGATTGGATTTAAATGATATTTTATCAAAAAGAGCAAAAGAGATTGGTTGTAAGGTTGCAATTAATTCTGATGCTCATAATATAAAAATGTTTGAATTTATAAGGTATGGGGTAAATCAAGCAAGAAGAGGATGGATAGAAAAAGAGGATGTTATTAATACTTTTGAATTTGATAGGTTGTCAAATTTTCTCAAAAAGATATAATTTCAAAAATTTTAAAGGTAATAGATGAAAAATATAAGAAATATAGCGGTTATTGCTCATGTTGACCATGGAAAAACTACATTAGTGGATGAATTACTAAAACAATCAGGCACTCTTGATAGTAGAAAAGAGCTTGGTGAGAGAGTTATGGATAGTAATGATTTGGAAAAAGAGAGAGGAATAACAATTCTTTCAAAAAATACGGCAATTAAGTGGAAAGATTATAAAATTAATATTATTGATACCCCAGGACATAGTGATTTTGGTGGAGAGGTTGAGAGGGTATTAAAGATGGTGGATGGAGTTTTGCTTTTGGTTGATGCGCAAGAAGGGGTTATGCCTCAGACAAAGTTTGTTGTAAAAAAGGCACTCTCACTTGGACTTAAACCCATTTTAGTTGTAAACAAAATAGACAAACCAGCAGCTGAGCCAGATAGGGTTGTTGATGAGGTTTTTGATTTGTTTGTTAGTATGGGAGCAAGTGAAGACCAGCTTGATTTTCCGATAATTTATGCAGCGGCTAAGAATGGAATTGCAAAGTGGGAGCTTGAAGATGATAATAAAGATATGACTCCAATTTTTGAAGCTATTCTCAAACATATTCCACCTCCAAGTGGGGATGAGAATAAACCTCTTCAAATGCAAGTCTTTACTCTTGATTATGATAATTATGTTGGAAGAATTGGGATTGCAAGGATTTTTAACGGGCGCGTGAAAAAAGGGGATCAAGTTACATTAGTAAAAGCAAATGGAGAGAAAATTCAAGGAAGAGTTACAAAGCTTCTTGGATTTTTAGGACTTGATAGAATTGAGATTGATGAAGCAAGTGCTGGGGATATTGTAGCACTTGCTGGGTTTGATGCCCTTGATGTTGGAGATACAATTGCTGATAAAGATAACCCAGTAGCACTTGATCCGCTTCATATTGAAGAGCCGACAATTAGCGTAATTATGAGCGTAAATGATTCTCCACTTGCTGGGACTGAGGGGAAAAATGTAACCGCTCCAAAGCTTAGAGATAGACTCTTTAAAGAGATGGAGACAAATATTGCTATGAAAATTGAAGAGCTTGGTGAGGGTAAATTTAAAGTTTCAGGAAGAGGTGAGCTTCAAATTGCGATTTTGGCTGAAAATCTTAGAAGAGAAGATTTTGAATTTTCCCTCTCGCGTCCAGAAGTTATTATCAAAGAAGAAAACGGAGTAAAACTTGAACCTTATGAGTATGTGGTTGTTGATGTGCCAGATGAATATAGCGGAGTAGTGATTGAAAAGCTTGGAATAAGAGGTGGAATTATGAAAAATATGATGCCACTTTCAGATGGAACTACAAGGATTGAATTTGAGATGCCAGCAAGGGGACTTATTGGGTATAGAGGTGAATTTATGAGTGATACTAAGGGTGAGGGAGTGCTTAATTCAAGCTTTTTGGAGTTTCGCCCAGCAACCACTAAACCTTATAAAAGAAAAAATGGAGCGCTTATTTCAATGGAAAATGGAGTAGCAACTGGGTATGCGATTTTTAACCTTCAAGAGAGAGGGAAAATGTTTATAAAACCGGGGGATAAAGTTTATAATGGAATGATTGTTGGAGAACATAGCAGAAGCAATGACCTTGAAGTTAATCCAATAAGAGGAAAAAACTTAACAAACGTTAGGGCAAGCGGAAGTGATGAAGCGATAAAACTAGTACCTCCTGTTGAGATGACGCTTGAAAAGGCACTTGAATGGATTGAAGAGGATGAACTTGTGGAAGTTACTCCAAAATCAATCCGTGTAAGAAAGAAATATCTTGACCCGGCTGTGAGAAAGAGAATGAGTAGAAAAAAATAATACTTTTTTTCTCCTTTTTTCCTTTTCTTCTTATAACTTTTTCTTATAATCCATTAATTATTATTAAGTTTTTGTTAGAATTCACTCAAAAAGGAGCGGTATGAAAAAAATTTTAATCCTCTCAGCCGCTTTGTCAACTATTATATTTGCTAAGACTATAAGTTTTAATGAAGCTTTAAATGAGGCTTTAAATAATAATTTAGAACTTAAAGCAAAAAAGATAGAAATTGACAAAGCTAAGGCTAAATTAAAAGAGGCTAAAAGTTATGATTGGGGGAAACTTATTTTTAGTGAAGAGGTTAGTAGGACAAATAATGCAATGTATGTGTTTGGGATGAAACTTGAAAGTAGGGAGGCTACATTTAGAGATTTTGGTTTTGCTGATTTTTTAGCAAAAATGCCTGGACTTATGGGAGGGACTGTATCAGGTGCACAGGTTTTGGCAATTGAGCCAAAAGATTTAAATTATCCAGATGCAAGGACAAACTTTAAGACAAAATTTGTGTATGAGGTTCCAATTTTTACCGGGTGGAAATTAACTTATGCAAAAAAGATGGCCAAGCTTCAAGTGTTGGCAAATAAGTTTAAATATAGTCAAGATAAAAATAAACTTGGAGTTGAAGTTTTAAAAGCTTATAACGGAGCTGTGGCTGCTAAGTATTTTATAAAAGCTCTTCAAAAAGCAAAAGAGACAACTTCTACTTTTGTAAAAGTTGTGAAAGATTTCTATTCTCAGGGTATGGCTACTAAAACTGATTTATTACAAGTGGAAAAGAGAGATAAAGAGATTGATGCAATGTTGATTGAGGCAAAAAATAAATATGCTCTTGCACTTAGCTATCTTAGATTTTTAACAGGAGATGAGTATATAAGTGAAGTTAAAGATTTTAAAACTTTAATCCCCAAAAACGCATCTTTAAAGACTCTTCAAAAAATCGCTCTTAAAAATAGAGGGGATTTGAAGTGGATGAAAAAAAATGTAGAAACTATGCAAGCAAAAGTAAAATTTGAAGAATCAGCGAAATATCCAATGGTTGGAGCTCATCTTGAATATGGGTGGAATGATAACACTCCAACTCTCTCTTCGGATAAAGATTACTATTTAGCAGCGGCTGGACTTAAATGGAATATTTTTGATAAGAGTATTGGAGCAAAAATTCAAGAAGCAAAACTTGCAGCTGTTCAAACGGGATATTATTATAAATATATGAAAAGAGGGGTTTTGCTTGATGTGGAGCAAAAGTATCTAAATTACAAAGCTAAAAGGGCGATTGTAAAAGAGAAAATTGCAAATAAAGAACTTGCAGAAGAGATATTAAAAAAGTATGAATATATGTATAAACAAGGAATGGTTAGCATGCCAATCCTTTTGATGAAAGAGGCTGATGCAAGAAAAGCAAGGGCTGAGCTTATTAAAGCAAAATATGATGAAGCAATAGCAGCGGCTGAGCTTAAAGAAGCAATGGGAGATTTGGTTAATCAAGTTAAATCTTTGCAAAAGAAAAAAATGGTTTATAGGATTGATTTAAATTCCTTAGAAAAGTTATTAAAGGAGAGTAAATGAAGAAATTAATTGCAATTGGTCTTAGTGTAGCATCGTTATTTGCCTTAGAGTTTGCAATGGCTATAAAAAAGACAATAGATATCAAAAAAAGCTATATTGCTCAAATTTATTCGCCAAAACAAGTAATGGTATCTACGAGGCTTATGGGATATATTAAGTCTATTTCTGTTGAAGAGGGCGATTTGGTAAAAAAGGGTGATACTTTGTTTGAAGTTGACCCAGCTGATATTTATTCAATGATTAATCAAGCAAGAGGAGCGGTTATTCAAGCAAGAAGTGGGCTTTTGATGGCAGAGATGAGTTTTGCCGATGCTAAAAAAGATTATGAGAGATTTAAAAATCTCTATCAAAATGGAGCAGTTAGTAAAAGAGATTTTGAAAAGATGAAACTTATGATGCAAATTAGACAAAAACAAGTTGAAATGGCAAGAGGTATGTTAAAACAAGCTAAGGCGGGGCTTGATAGGGCAAAAGCTCAAATGAAATACGCAAAAGTAACTTCTCCAATTGATGGGGTTGTAACTTCTAAAATGAAAAAAGTAGCTGAAATGGCACTTCCTGGATATCCAGTAATTGTGCTTAGTGATATTCACTTTATTAAAGCAAAAAGTACAATTAAAGAGAGTGATATTGATAAATTTAGAGTAGGAATGCCAGTTAAGATTTATGTGCCAGCTCTTAAAAAGAGTTATGATGCAAAAGTTAGCACTATTATTCCAGCAGGAGATAGTTTTACTCACTCTTTTGTAGTTAAATACTCTTTTGAAAATCATAAAGGGCTTCTTCCTGGAATGTATGCAAAAGCGATTGTAACTCTTGGTAAAAAAGAAGCAGTATTGGTGCCTTTTGCGGCGTTAACTACAAGAGGTGGGATAGTTGGAGTATTTGTGGTTGATAATTCAGATGTTGTTCATTTTGTGCCAGTTAAGCAAATTGCTCAGATTAAAGATTTTATTGCGGTTAAAGGATTAAGAGGTGGTGAGAAAGTAATTCTTTATCCACCAGCAAATTTAGTTGATGGACAAAGATTATAGGAGTTGTGAATGAGTAGAATTCAAAATCTAAAAAAACTCTTAGAAGCAAAAAAAAGAGAGCTTCAAGAAAAAAAGCTTGGTAGTTGTGATATTGATGAGATTAAAACTTTTGAAGAAGAGATAAAAAAAATTGAAGCAGAAATTGCCGCAGAAGAAGCAGAATTAAAAAAGGTTGAAGAGGAGTTAAAACTTAATATTGCTGGAAAACTTGCAAGGATGTTTTTAAAAAATCCTCTAACACCTGTTTTGGCTATTGTTTTTATGTTAATGGGATTAATAGCACTCCTTTTAACTCCAAGAGAGGAAAATCCTCAAATTGATGTGCCTGCTGCAAATGTTATTGTTATCTATCCTGGGGCAAGCTCAAAAGAAGTTCAAAATATTGTAGTTGAGCCTCTTGCAAGAGAGTTAAAGGCTATGACTGGGGTTAAGCATGTTTATGGTATGGCAATGAATAGTGTAGGGATTGTAACTGTTAGATTTAAAATTGGAGAGGATAAAGTAAGAAGTATGACAAAACTCTATGATAGAGTTATGCAAAATATGGATAAAATGCCAAAAGGGGTTATGCCTCCTCTTGTAAAACCTATTGATATTGATGAAGTGCCAATTGTTACTTTTGCTTTATCAAGTAAAACTTACAATGATGCTCAGCTTTATAGAATCGCTCAAAGACTTCTAAGCCCACTTGCTGAGGTTAAGAATGTAAGTATTGTAGGAATTAAGGGGGGACATAAGAGACAATTTAATATTATAGTTGACCCTCAAAAACTTGCAGCTTATCATCTCTCACTTGGTCAAATAGCAATGGCTCTAAAAGGAGCAAATGTTGATTATCCACTTGGTGGGACTGATAATAAAAAGTATTCAATTCCAGTTGAATTTGATGGATTTATCAAATCGGTAAAAGATGTTGAAAATTTAATTGTTGCAAACTATATGGGAAGACCAATTTATATAAAAGACATTGCAAAAGTTGAAGATGGAGTTGATTATCAACATAAACATAAAACTTACTTTGAGGGTGGAAAAGCATTTTATGTTGACCCTTTGATTGCTGGAAAGGAAGTTAATAAATTTCCAGTTGGTCAGAAGCTAAATCAAGTAACTATCTTTATTGCTAAAAAAAGAGGAAGCAATGCGGTATTTGTAGCTGAGGCGGTGATTAAGAAGATGGAAGAGCTTAAAAAAACTCTTCCAAAAGATGTTAAAGTTTACATTACCAGAAATGATGGAGAAAAAGCAAATCACGCGGTTAATGAGCTTATTTATCACTTATTTATCTCACTTGTGATTATCTTTATTTTACTTGTATTAATGCTTGGAATAAGAGAGGCTGCGATAGTTTTATTCACGGTTCCACTTATTCTCTCAATCACACTCTTTATTGGAATGCTTGCTGGACAAACAATAAATAGAATTACACTCTTTGCACTTATCCTCTCACTTGGACTTTTGGTAGATAGTGCAATTATTGTTATTGAAAATATTCATAGACATTTTGAAATTGGAGATAAACCTCGTGAATATGCGGCAATTTATGCGACAAATGAGATTGGTAATCCTACAAATATAGCAACTTTGGCTATTATTTTAGCGTTTGTGCCAATGTTTTTCGTTACTGGTATGATGGGTCCTTATATGAGACCAATTCCTTTTAATGTTCCTGTTGCTATGATTGCATCGCTTTTTGTTGCATATATTTTTACTCCATGGGCTGCGGTTAAATTTTTGCCAGAGCATAAACATAATAAAGAGCCATTTGATATTAGAAAGACAAAAACTTACAAAATCTTTAAAGGAATACTTGAACCTTTATTAAATTCAACTTTAAAAAGAGCTATATTCTTTACGGTTTTAATTGTTGCGTTACTTGGAAGTATGGCTTTGCCTGTGTTTAAGATAGTTTTATTTAAGATGCTTCCAAGTGCAAATAAAAATACATTCAATATCACTATTGACTTGCCAAAGGGAAGTAGTATTGATGCTACTACCCAAGTTAGCAATTGTGTGGCTGATATTTTAAGCAAAGAACCAGAAATTCACGATTTTGAGCAATTTATTGGAATTAGTGGAGTTGTTGATTTTAACGGGCTTTTAAGAGGTAGCTCTATGAAGCAGGGTGAGAATTATGGAGAGATTAGGGTAAATTTATATCCAAAAGAGAAAGGTAGAAAAGAGAGTTCAATTGATATGGTTAGTCGTTTAAGACCTATTATTCAAAGTAAATGTAGTTTTTATAACGCCAACATCAAATTAGTAGAAGACCCACCAGGACCACCAGTTATTGCTACTTTGCTTATGCAAGTGTTTGGTGGGGATGAAGAGGGAAGACTTAAACTTGCAAATTATATTGAAGAGATTTATAAAAAAACTCCAAAAGTTGTTGATATTGACATTATGAGAGATAGACAAATTATCAAGTATAAAATCATTCCAGATAAAGAAAAAGCGGCACTTTATGGAATTACAACAGATCAAATTGCAAAAATTCTTGGAATGGGGATTAGGGGTGCTGTTATTAGTCTTGCTCATATTCCAAGTGAAAAAGAACAGGTTGGAATTTTTGTAAGGTTTGATAAAAAAGCAAGAGATAGTATTGAGGAGCTTGATAAAATTAAAATTATGTCACCAACTACTGGAAAGCTTATTGCTTTAAAAGAAGTAGTAAAAATTATTCCAGCTCCGTTTGATGGAATGATTACAAGCAAAGACCTTCGCCCAATGGTAATGGTAACTGGTGAGATGGATAAAAGAGGAAGTTTATACGCACTTCTTGAAATTTTTAACTATTTAAAAGAAAAAGGAATTCCTGGATATAAAATTATTTATGATGGGAATCCAAGACTTAATTTACAAGCTATTGATGAGAAAACTGGTAAAAAGTATGATTTAATTTGGGGAGGAGAGTGGGAGCTTACTTTTGATGTATTTCGTGATCTTGGAAGTGCATTTGGAGTTGCGGTTATCTTGATTTATCTATTGATGGTTGCATACTATAAAAATTTCCGTGTGCCAAGAATTGTGCTTGCGGCGGTTCCTCTAACATTTATAGGAGTTCTTCCAGGACATGCTCTAATGAATTGGATTACATTAACATTTTTCCATAGTAAAACTTACTTTACCGCAACAAGTATGATTGGATTTATTGCCTTAGCTGGAATTGTTGTTAGAAATTCACTTTTACTTATTGACTTTACTGATGAGTTGTTAGAACAAGGTAGAAGTATTAATGAAGCAATAATTGAAGCAGCAGCTACAAGATTTAGACCAATTATTCTAACCGCACTTGCAATTATTTTGGCTTCGTTGGTTATTGTTTTAGACCCAGTTTGGCAAGGGCTTGCTGTTGCACTGATTTTTGGAGTGCTTGCTTCTACTCTTTTATCAGTTATAGTTGTCCCAATTCTTTATTGGAGATATTTAATCTCTAAACATAAAAAAGAAAAACATATAAGATACGGAATGGAGGAGATTTAATCTCTCCATTTTGTTATAATTTCTTTAAAAAATGAAGAAGTTAAAGCAAGACCTCTTTGTTGCATTTGTGATTGTATTTGTTAGTGTTATCTTTTCATTTTGGCTTTTGTATTTTTTGATAAATAATATTTTTGTAAAGCAAGAAGTTGAAAAAGCCAGAATGGTTGCTACTACGATACTCGCTTACAGGGGCTATTTGTCTAAAATTTCTACTCATATAAAACCTTTTGATAAAAATGTCTCTTTTTTTGCTTGTACTCCTGCAAAAGTTACTAATGAAGCGGCTGAAATTATTTCTGATAGTAGGGAGTTTTTTATTAGGCAAGTTTCTGATAGGTATAGAAATCAAAAAGATAAGCCAACTTATTATGATTTAAAAGCGATAAACTATTTTAAAACTCATAAAAATGCAAAAGAGTTTTGGGAAGTATATAATTATCATTCTATGATAAATGGTAATTTTACAAAGCGTCTTTATTATGCATATGTTCTTAGAGTAAAGCCATCTTGTCTTAAATGTCACGGAGATCCAAAAAAGGATGTGCCACCTTTTATCTATAAAAAACTTATTAAGAGGTATGGTAATAAAGCTTTTGGATATAAAGTTGGAGAGTTAAGAGGAATTTTGTCTATTGTTGTGCCAATTTCTAAGGTTAATAAAGAGGTTTTATTGGTTTTTATGATATCTGGTTTTTTACTTGTTTTTGTGCTTAGTATAGGGATTTATCTTGTGTATAGGATTTATAAAAACATAATTTCAGATATTGATAAGATTTTAAAATTTTTTAAAGAGAAAGTATCAAAAGGTATTTATGTGCCTTTGCTTGTTAAAATGCACTATTTAGATTTTGAAAATTTAAAGATTATGATAAATAGAACTATTGAAACAATTAAAGAGTATAAAAAAGAACTTTTCCATAAACTCTATTATAATTCAATTACTCATATTCCAAACAGAAATAAATTTTTAGAAGATTATAAAAAAAGAGCCTTAATGCTTGTTAATATTGATAAATTTAGAGAAATTAACAACTATTTTGGAACGGAGATTGCGGATAAACTGATACTTGAAGTCTCAAATAGACTAAAAAAACTTGCTAGGAAGTATAAGTTTGAGATTTATCATATTGATATTGATGAGTTTGCGTTAGTATTTAATGATGTAATGGAAAGAGGTAAGTTTTTCTTTGTAGCTTCTAAAATTTTGAAATTTTTAGAAGAACCTTATATTATTGATAATAATGAAATTATTGTAAAATTTAGAATTGGAGGAAGTATTATTGAGAAAGATTATTTAAATGCTGAGGTTGCTTTAAATAAAGCAAAAGAGATTAAAAAGGATATTGTGCTTGGAGATGATTTAGATTCTTTTAAGAAGAGTTATGAAGATACAATTTTGTGGCTTAAAAAATTAAAAAAAGCTATAAAAGAGAATAGAATTGAGCCATTTTTTCAACCAATTGTTGATAAAAATAAAAGAGTTGTAAAATATGAAGCACTTGTTAGGATGATTGATGAAGATGGTAAGGTAATTTCGCCATATTTCTTTTTAGATATTGCAAGAAAATCTATGCTTTACTTGGATATAACTCATATTATGTTTAATAAAGTTTTGGATATTGTAAAGAAAAAAGGTATAAATGTCTCAATAAATCTCTCATTAGAGGATATTGATGATGAGAAGATGAGAGAGGAGATTATAAGTAAGCTTAGTTGCTTTGAAAAGCCTCAGAGAATAACTTTTGAAATAGTTGAAAACGAAGATGTTTCAAAATCGGAGAAAGTAAAAGAATTTTTAAATAAAGTTAAATCAATTGGATGTAAGATTTATATTGATGATTTTGGGAGTGGGTATAGTAATTTTGATTATCTTTTAAAACTCCATCCAGATGGGGTTAAGATTGATGGAAGTTTGATAAAAAATATTTTAGAAGATACCCAATCAAGAATTATGATTAAAACAATTGTCTCTTTCGCAAAAGAGATGAATATAAAAACAATTGCTGAGTTTGTAGAGAGTGAGGAGATATTTGAGCTTTTAAAATCAATGGGAGTTGATTATTTTCAAGGCTATTATTTCTCCCCTCCAAAACCTTTATAAAGGAGATTTTATGAGAATAATTATAGCGAGTCAAAATAAAGGTAAATTAGAGGAGATAAAGAGGATTTTAAGAGGGTATGATGTTTTTGTGTATAGTGATTTTGTAAAGCCTTTTGAGATAAAAGAAGATGGTAAAAGTTTTAAAGAGAATGCAGTTATTAAGGCAAAAGAAGTTGCTAAATTTTTTCCAAATGATATTGTATTGGCTGATGATAGTGGTATTAGTGTAGAAGCGTTAGATGGAGAGCCTGGGATTTATTCAGCAAGGTATGCAGGAGATGGAGCAAGTGATAAGGAAAATTTAGAAAAATTAATTAGTGAGCTTAAAAAAAGAAATATCAAAACTTCAAAAGCTTTTTATACATCCGCAATTGCGCTTGCTACCCCTTATGGGATATTTACTACTCACGGATTTATGAGAGGAAGAGTAATTGATACCAAAAGAGGAGAAAAAGGCTTTGGGTATGATCCAATTTTTATTCCAAATGGATTTGATAAGACATTAGGGGAGCTTGATAGTGAGATTAAAGATAAAATTTCTCATAGATTCAAAGCACTAACTCTTGCTAAACTTATTTTAGATGTGTTAAAGTAAAATTTTACTTGCAATAGCACAAGCAGCACTCTCACTTCTTAAAATAAACCCTTTTAATCTCACTTTTTGATCAAACATCTCTCTCTCTTTTTTAGAAAATCCTCCCTCAGGTCCTATTAAAAAAGGCTTTTTATACTCTTTACACTCAATCTCTTTGCCATTAAAATCAACCGCTATAAAATTTGGATACTTTTTTTTAAATTCATCGGTAGAATTTAGTATCTCAATTTCAATTATGTCGCTTCTTCCGCATTGTTGGGATGAATTGATTAAAATTTTTTTAATTCTTTCTAAATTGAGTTTAAAATTTTTTTGAGAAAAATCACAATAAACAAAGCTTATCTTACTAACTCCAATTTCATTTAAAGTAGGGAGTGTCTTTTCTATGTTTTTAGGGTCAATCATACACCATCCAAGGTGGAAAAATTTTTGAGGTTTGTTGGGTTTTAGAATTTTTTCTTTTAATTTTAAAGTAGCTTCTTTTTTATTAATTTCTATAATTTCATATTGATAAAGGTAGTCATCTTTTAAGTTTCGTATGTTTATTATTTCATCTTTTTTTGCTCTTCTTACTTTAAAAAGGTATTTGTGAAGCTCCCCTTTTAGTGTAATGTAAGAAGTTGGATTTTCATAATATACAAACTGCATCTTTATCCTTTTTTGATAAAATTATATTATAAACAAAAAGGAGCCATATGCTATATAAATTTTTACAAAATCCACAAGAGACTAATTTTGCTATTTTATCAGATAAAGAGTTAGATATATTAAAGGCTTTGCTTAAAGCTAAGTTAGATAATAAAAGTGTTGTATCGGTAAAGAATTTGGTAAAACTTGATAAAGATGAACTAGAAATTATTAAAAAATTGTATGAAAAAGAGCTTGTAAATGTTGAGTTTTATAGCAATTCTTTATTTGATTTATATTTTAAGTCTATTTCACTCTCTCCTTTGTTTTTTGAAATTTTAGAATATAAAGAGGATGTTGAGGTTATTGATTCTCCTTATGAAAAGGAATCTCAATTTTTAAAAGAGCAGTTTGAGAGGGCTGAGCTTTATTATAAATTATATTTGCACAAAAAAAAGAACAAACACTCCATAAAAATTCCTTTTCTAAAAAAGAAAATAGGACTTATTGAGACAAGAATTGCAAAAAGATTATCTGCTACAAAAGAGGTAATTTTTTTAGTTGATTTATTAAGAAGTTTAGAGCTTAGTAAAAAAGAAGAAATTATTTTCTTTTTGCTTTTAAGAGAAGAGTTTTTAAGAAGTAATGATGATATAAGAGTGTTAGAAACTTTACTTGGAGTTGTTAGTGATGATTTAGAAGAGATGATTGATAATATCTCTTTGGTTGATTTAGACTCAAAGTTAGTAAATGAAGGGCTTATTGATTTTGAAGAGAGTGACTTTTTTGGTGGAGGTAGAAGGTATTATATTACTGATAATATTTTAGAAAATTTAGTCTCTTCAAGGAAAAATCATAAAATTAATATTTTAATTAAAGATACAATGTTTGATTTGTTAGAACCAAGTGTTACTTTAAGTGATTTGATTTTATCAGAGGCTACTAAAAAAAGTATTGATACATTTTTATCTCAATTTGATGAGAAAGTTTTGGAGAAATTGAAAAAGTGGGGGATAAAAGATAATATAATGAGCGCTAAGATTTTGTTTTATGGTCCAGCAGGGACTGGAAAAACTATGAGCGCTTATGCAATTGCAAATGTTTTAAATAAGCCAATTTTATCGCTTGATTCAAGTAAGATACTCTCAGCTTATGTTGGAGAGAGTGAAAAGAATGTAAGAAGGCTTTTTGATGAGTATTATGAAATTAGCGATAAGCTAAAAACTCCTCCGGTTTTGCTTTTAAATGAAGCTGATCAATTTCTCTCTTCAAGAAGCACTCATGCAATAAGTAGTGCAGATAAAATGCACAATCAAATGCAAAATATTTTTTTAGAACAAATTGAGAGATTTGATGGGATATTAATTGCTACTACTAACCTTTTAGAGACAATTGATGAGGCTTTTTCAAGGAGGTTTGATTTTAAGGTTAAATTTGAAAAACCATCTTTTAAAGATAGAGTAAAACTTTGGAAAATAAAACTTCCAAAAGAGGCAAAATATGAAGATGGATTTGATGTAAATAAATTGGCAAAATACCCTCTAACGGGAGCTCAAATTGAGGTAGTTATTAAAAATACGGCTTTAAAAGTTGCTATGAGAGGGGATGATGTTTTTAGAGTTAGCGATTTTGTTGAGGTTATTGAAAAAGAGTTAAAGAGTGATTTTGGAGGGTATAAAGAAGTTGGGTTTTCAGTGTAACTTTAAGTAACTTTTTGGTAAAATTTAATAATCATTTAATACCTACTTCTTTTTTTTTTATAAATTTTTCTTATAATAAAAAATAGAAAAAAAGTCCTATTTTCATAAGGAGAGTTAATGGAAACTATTTTAATTTTTGCAAGTGGTATTTTAGGTGGTGTTTTACTTCTTTACTTTTTGGGTATTGCTGTTGCTCCTTATAATCCAGGGGAGATTAAAAATGACCATTTTGAGTGTGGGCTTCCTCCAAGTAGTGAAGTGCCAATGAAAGCGAATTTTAGTTATTTTATTTTTGCAATTGCTTTTATTGTGTTTGATATGGCTGGATTGTTTTTTAGCTTATTTGTTTTTGCAGACAATAAAGAGGCTCTTCATTGGGCGATGGTATTTGGATTTTTATTGTTTACGGCAATTACAGTTAGTATGAAAGAGTATAGAAATTCAAAGGAGTTTAGAAATGTTAAAGGTGCTTGATTTTTTTAACTATGCAAGAAGCAAAAGTCCTTGGATTGTTCATTTTTGTAGCGGGTGTTGTTCATTGGAGATGCTTGCGGCTATGGGACCAAGGTATGATTGGGAGAGATATGGATATATTATGACTCCAACTCCAAGGCAGGCTGATATTATTTTTATTACTGGGCTTGTAAGCAAAAAAATCCTTCCAGCACTTCTTAGGACTTATGAGCAAATGCCAGAACCAAGGTATGTTGTGGCAATTGGGGCGTGTGCTTATGATGGAGGTCCTTATAATGATAGTGAATCGGTTATTAAAAATATGACAGAGATTTTGCCAGCTGATGTATTTGTTGCTGGATGTCCTCCAAAACCAGAGGCAATTATTGCAGGACTTGAAGAACTTAAAGAAAAAATTAAAAGAGGTGAGCCATCAGCTTCAAGTCAAGGTGGCTTATGGAAACAAATGAAATTTTAGGGGTGAGAGATGAGAGAAGAGATTAAAAATATTATTTCAAAATTTGATGTAGAGTATGTAGAGGATTATAAATCTTGGGTAAAAGCAAAATTAAAAAATAAAGAAGATTTGCTTCCTCTTGTAAGAGAATTAAAAAAAGCAGGCATTAAAACTTGTTCAACCGTTTCACCAACAGATTTTATTGATGAAGATAGAATTGAAGTAAATTATTTTCTTGAAAGTTTAAATCCATCAGTTTCAAGTAAAGAGAAAGAAAAAGTTAATGTTTGGCTAAAAGTAGATTTACCAAGAAATTTAGAAAATTGTGAGATTGATTCAATTACCCCAGAATTTCCAAGTGCTGATTATCATGAGCTTGAAGCATATTCAACTTATGGAGTAAAATTTGTAGGTCATCCAAATTTAAGATATTTCTTAATAAGTAGAGATTATTATGGAAAATATCCATTTAGAAAAGATTTTGATTGGAAAGAGCATGAAAAAAACCTTATTGAAAATGTAAATGCAATTACAGAAGAGTTTTTCAAAGAGTATGAAGAGCATGAAAAAACAATGGGGCATGAGGGAAGTAGAACAGTGCTTCATTGGGGACCAACTCACCCAGCAAGTGGTCCAATTAGATTAAAAGTATTCGTAAATGGTGAAAACATTGAAAAAGTAGAACCAGATATTGGTTATGTTTGGAGGGCGTTAGAACATCTTGCTGAGAGAAAAGATTTTATAGGTGCAATTGTTGCGGTTGAGAGAATTTGCTTTATGGATAACCCAAACCCTATGATTTGTTATTCTCAGGCAGTTGAAGAGATTGCTGGAAAAGAGATAACTCCTTTTGCAAAGTATATGAGAGTTATTTTAGGAGAGACTGGAAGAATTGCATCTCATCTTATTTCAATGGGTGGATTTTTTGGAACAATGGGGCTTCAAACATTCTTGATGTGGTGTCTTGATGTAAGAGAATATTTCTTAGATGTTCTTGAAGATTATTCAGGTGCAAGAATTGCAACTTCTTGCATAGAACCAGGTGGAGTTAGATATCCTTTAAATGATTATAAAGCTTGGTTTGATGAAATAAATAAAGCTATTAAAAAATGGGAAACTATAAAACCAGATATTGAAGATATTTTCTTAAAAAACCCTCTTATGAGCGTTAGAGCAAAAGATGCTGGAAAATTTAGTTTAAAAGATGTTGAAAAGTATTATCTTGCAGGTCCAATTGCAAGGGCAAGTGGCGCAAAAATTGATGTAAGAATTGATGAACCTTATGCAGCTTATGGGGAACTTGAAATAGATTATGTAACTTGTGAAAATGGGGATGCAAGAGATAGACTTTATATTATTGTAAAAGAGGTTGACCAAGCAATTGATTTGATTAAACAGGCTATGAAGAAAATTGAAGAAGGAGTTGAAGCAGGAGAGATGGACCCTAAGAAAGATCATCTTGTTAAAATGCCAAAAAGACTCCCAGAAGGTGAAGCAGTTACCAGAGTTGAGTGGGCAAGAGGTGAGGTGCTTATGCATCTTGTGACAAAACCAAAAGCGACAACTCCTTATAGATTAAAGTTAAAAGCACCAAGTGTAAATCATACAAAAGTTTTAGAAGAGTTATTACCAGGACATACCCTATCAGATATTCCGCTTCTTTATGGAAGTATGCATATCTGTCAGGGTGATTTAGATAGATAAGGAGAGAAGATGAGTATTGGAAGTATGCTATTTTACATTTTTGTTTTTCCAGGACTTTTGTTTTTGCTTTTATGGACATTTTTTGTGTTTTACTTTGCAAGAAAAGTTTTAGCATATGTGCATAAAAGGGTAGGACCTCACTATAATGGACCGGCTGGGACATTGCAAACTGTTTATGATGTGTTTAAGCTTTTAACAAAAGAATCAATTACTCCAAAGAGTGCTGATCCGTATCTTTTTAATATCATTCCAATTATTACTCCTCTTGTGGCGGCACTTCCAGTGATTCTTATTCCATGGTCGCCACTTATTAATAATGGAAGAGGAATTTTAGATACAGAATATGGAATTTTAGGGCTTGTTGTATTAATTGGAGTTGAACCTTTCTTACTTTTTTTAACAGGTTTTGGAAGTCATAATAAATATTCATTTCTTGGTGGTATGAGGATTTTGGCTCAAATGATTTCAATGGAAGCACCATTTTTCTTAGCGGCTCTCTCACCAGCACTTCTGTTTGGGACAATGAATTTGTATGAAATTATGTATAGCAACAATTGGCTTACAACCCTTATCTTACTCCCAGGTGCAATTATTTTTATTATTACCATGCTTGGAATTTTAGAACAACCTCCTTTTCATATTCCAGATGCTGAGCAAGAGATTGTATATGGATTTTATACAGAGTATGCAGGAACAAACTATGTGTTGCTTAAATTTGCTGAATTTACGGAAATTTTAGTAGTAAGTGCAGCAGCTGTTACATTGTTTTTTGGTGGATATAGAGGGATTTTCTTTGATAGTTTTTGGTGGTTGTTTTTAAAAATCGCGCTTCTTGCGGTAATTATGGTAGCAATTAGAGCATCAAACCCAAGACTTAGACTTGACCAGATGCTAAAATTTTGTTGGAGCTGGTTAACTCCTCTTGCGATTTTAAATTTAGTTTGGATAGTTTTTGCAAAACTATACATTATAGGAGTTTAGGATGATTTTTGAAATTAGTGAAAAGGTAATAAGGGTATTAAAAGCTATAACCGAGCCAAGAATTGCAATAAAAGATGTAGTAAAAGAACCAGCTCACAAATCACCTATTTTTAGGGGAAGACACGAAATTAAATATGAGCTATGCATTGGATGTGATGCTTGTAATAAAATTTGCCCAGTTGATGCTATTAAAATGAAACCACTTCCTCTTAAAAAGCCAAGGATTGTGCCAGAAGTAAACTTGGCTATTTGTATTTTCTGTGGGCTTTGTGAGGATGTTTGTCCTACTAAGCCAAAGGCGATTAAGTTAAGTGGTGGTGATATTGAGATGATTACAGATGGAACGCCAGAAGCTCTTGATAACTTTTGGGTTAGAGTTGATATTCCTCAGGAGTGGATAGAGGCTAAGAAAAAAGAAGAAGAAGAAAAAGCAAGAAAGAAAAAAGAGGCTATGGCTAAGAAAAAAGCAGAAGCGGCAAAAAAAGCGGCAGAAGCGAAAAAAGCTAAGGAAACTCAGCCAAAGACAGATGAATCTAAAAATGCGGAAGTTAAGCCAAAAACAGATGTTAAGAGTGAAGAGAGTAGTAAAGAAGTGGCTAAGGTACAAAAAGAGGAGGAATCAAAATGAGTGTATTGATTTTAGCAATCGTTATTATCCTTGCAATTATGAGTTTAGCTCAAAAAAATACCGTCCCAGCGGTATTGTCGTTTGTTTTGATGATGTTTTTACTTGGAATTTATTACATTCTTATGGATGAGAAATTGCTTGGACTTTTCCAAATTTTTGTTTATACCGGAGGAATTGTAGTCTTAACTCTATTTGGGGTTACAATTATTGGTGCAAAATTTCCTAAATTTGAAATTAGACCTTGGGCTGTGAGTATTGTGACTATTGTAATTATTGGGTTTTTGATTGTGCCATTTTTGCTTCCAAGTATGCCACTTGGCGGAAAGCCAATTCCTCTAAAAGACCAAGTAAAAATCTTTACAGATTTTTATGCTGAAATTGCGGTATTTATGGGAGTTGTAGCGGCAAGTGTATTATATGGAAGTATTAGAATGCTTCATACTTTAAAGTATGGAAAGGAATAAAAGATGGTTGGATTTTATATTGATGCAATAGCGGCAATTATCCTTTTTGGGGTAGGGCTTTATGGGGTAACGAGTAAAAGTGATTTTTTAAAAATTTTCTTCTCACTTGAAATGCTTTTAAATGCCGTAATTTTGTTATTAGCGAGTGCGGCGTATCACTTTGGGCTTACAAGAGGGCTTGCAATTGCTTATGTTGTAATTGTAATTGCAACTCTTGAAGCGGCAGCGGGAGTTTTAATCTTTATCCTTGCAAACCGAATGACAGGAGAAGTAATCCCAGACCACTTAGATAAGGCGGTGAACGATGAATAATGCAGTATTTATATTACTAACGGCTCCTTTTGTTGGTGCTGTATTAGCGTATGTATTAGGAAAGGTAAAAAGAGAACTTGCATTTTGGGTAGCAGAGGTTGTAGGGTTTGTGTTGTTTTTAGCAAGTGTAGTTTTATTTTTGAAATATTCAGATACCGTGATTGATATTGATTATACTTGGATTGCTTATGGTAATTTGCAATTACCTTTTGGAATTTATATCGACCATCTCTCAATTGTAATGCTTTTAGTAGCAACGGGACTTGGATTTTTAGATATTCACTTTGCTCACGATTATATGGGTGAGGACCCAGACCAGCCAAGATATTATGCAAAGGTTCTATTTTTTATTGGGGGTATGATTTTACTTGTTATTACAAAAGATTTAATTGGAGCTTTTGTTGGTTGGGAGTTTATGGGGCTTGCGAGTTATCTATTAATTAGTTTTTGGTATTATAAACATTCAGCGGCAAATGCTGGTATGCAAGCGTTTCTTTATACAAGATTTGGGGATATTTTTATTTTAGCGGCAATTGCGCTTTTGATGTATTATGTTGGGACTGTAAATTTAGTAGAGCTTAATAAACTTGCAGATGCTGGACAGATTGATAAAACTATTGCATTAGTTGTGGCTTTGTTTATCTTTATGGGAGCTATTGGTAAATCAGGTCAATTTCCGCTTTATCCTTGGCTTATGAATGCAATGGAAGGTCCAACAACCGTTTCGGCTCTTATCCATGGGGCTACAATGGTTAATAGTGGTATTTATATTGTTGCAAGACTTTTTGACTTTTTTAGTTATACGGATGCTTTATTCGTTGTTGCAAATGTTGCAGCACTTAGTGCATTTATTGGGTCAACATCAGCTCTTGTGCAAAAAGAGATTAAAAAAATTCTTGCATATTCAACTATGTCGCATTTATCAATTGCATTTGTAGGACTTGGAGTTGGAAGCTTAGCAGCTGGTATGCTTCATCTTGTAAATCACGCAATCTTTAAAGCGTTATTGTTTTTAAGTGCGGGTGCTGTAATTTATATTGCGCATCATCAAAAAGATGCTTGGAAACTAGGAGGACTTATTAAAACAGCTCCATTTGTTGCACTATTTATGGCAATGGGTTCACTTAGTTTAGCAGGTGTTCCTCCATTTAGTGGATTTTTCTCTAAGGAAATGGTAGTAGCCGCTGCTTGGGAGTGGGGTAATGGATTTACAAAAACATTTGTTACAATTGCCGCACTTCTCTCAATTGCATATATTACAAGACTTTGGATTTTAATCTTCCTTGGTGAGCCAAGACATGAATCAATTGGTGGAAGCGTGCACAAACCAAGTAACCTTTGGATGAGACTTCCACTTGGAATTTTGGCGTTTTTAACTCTATTTATCTCAATTTGGCAAAGCGATATTATCCGCTATATTACAGGTGGAGAAGTAGTTGAGCCTCATGTAGCAGGACTTACTGCGTTTATGTTGACTGGAATGCTTATTTTATTCTTAATTGTAGTTGGACTTTATGTTAAAGGACTTAATCTGTTATACAAAATTTCATCTCATCATTTTGTGCAAACAATTCACCAAGTATTGTTTAATGGATACTATGTTGAGGCTATGATTACTTGGGTATCAAAAAATATTATCGTTGGTGCTATTGCAAAATCAGCAAGATGGTTTGATACTTATGTAGTAGATTACATCGTAAATAAAACGGTTGACTTTACTTATGCAGTTTATAAAATATTTAGAGCAGGTCATAGCGGTAAAATTGGAACTTATATGGGGCAATTTGTTCTTGGCGTTGCAATTATCGTTATTGCGATTTTAATTATTGTAAAGGGGCTATAAAATGGTAGGGTTAGGTATAATTTTTGCACCTATGTTTGGAGCGGCTCTTGTTTACTTTTTAACAAGAAACGCTCAGCATATAGCTAAGTATATAGCGCTTGGTTGGTTTTTAGTGCTATTTTTTATCTCTTTTTATTGGTATAAGCATCTTCCAAGCGATGGTAGCTTTTTATATCTTGGAGAATTTTTAAAAGTGCCTCAATTTGCATTTTCTTTAACTTTGCAAATTGACGCATTAAGTGTGGCTATGCTTTTGTTAACTGCTGCGCTTTTGGTTTTAGTGGTATTTACATCTTGGGAAGAGAAAAAACAAGCGGCTTATTTTAGTTTGCTTATCTTTTTTAGTGGACCTATTTTTGGGGTATTTATGACTACAAATGTTTTGTGGTTTTTTATGTTTTGGGAGTTAACTCTTGTGCCTATGCTATTTTTAGTTGGGATTTGGGGGGCTGAGAATAGAATTTATGCAGCAATTAAGTTTTTTATCTACACTCATGTGTTTGCAATGTTTATGTTTGTTGGATTTTATTTACTATTTGCTCAAACGGGAGTTTGGGATTTACTTACAATTAAAGAGGCTTTATTAGCAACGCCAGCTCTTATTTGGTGGCTTATGTTTTTGGGATTTGCGGCAAAGCTGCCAGTGTTTCCATTTCATACTTGGCTACCAGATGCGCATGTTCAAGCTCCAAGTAGTATTTCAGTGCTTTTAGCTGGGGTTTTGCTTAAAATGGGAGCGTATGGGCTTATTAGATTTACGGTTGAATTAATGCCAGTTAGTACTTTATTGTTTGCAAAATGGATGTTGATTTTTGGACTTATTACTACTCTTTATGCAGGATTTCTTGCAATTTATGAAAGACATATTAAAAAGATGGTTGCATACTCTTCAATTTCACATATGGGGCTTGTAGTAGTTGCAATTTCTACTATGACATATGATGGGCTTAGTGCTTCGCTTTATGAAATGATTGGACACGCACTTGTAATTTCGCCTCTATTTTTAATTGCTGGGTGGCTACATCACAAAACTCATACTTGGTATATGGATGAGATGGGTGGAATTATGAAAAAGGCACCTTATGTTAGTGCAATTTTCATTTTAGCTGGTATGGCAGCACTTGGACTTCCAGGAACAATGGGATTTGTAGGTGAACTTACTATTATAGTTTCTGCTGTTAAAGCTTATGGATGGTGGATTGCTGTAATTGCTATTGCAGGGCTTATTAGTGCTGGGTATATTATCTGGGCAATTAGAAGAGTAATTCACGGACCAATGAGTGAGAAAGTAGCAAAAGCAGATTTTAGTATGCATTTTGCAGAAAAATTTGCGCTTAGTGTATTTGCGTTTTTGATTGTTTACTTTGGTATAAATCCTCAACCAATTTTTGATTTAGCAAATAAAGCATTTAGCTTTTTAGGAGGAATGTAATGAGTTTTATAGTATTAATAGCTGCTGGACTTTTGGTACCGATTTTTTATAGGAGCAATATTTTTATTGCAAAAACTATCTCTTTTATTGCTTTTATTTTGGCAATGTATTTTATCTATACGCATAATAGCTTAAATGCTTTGTTCCCATATTTTGTGAGTGATGAAGCAACAAGACTTATGGAGTATGTATTGCTTATTACTTTAATGGCGGTGACTTTTTCTCTTACTGGCTTTGAGAGACCTTTAATTTCTCAAATGCTTTTTTTAGCAGGTGCATCTCTTGCTCTTTTAGAAACAAATGACTTTTTTATGTATATTGTTTTGTTTGAGGTAATTGCGATTATCTCTTATATCTTAGTTGCAAATATTAGAAACTATTACAATGCAGAAGGTGCTATTAAAACATTTATTGCCGGTGCTGTTGCAAGTGGTATTATTTTGATTGGATTTGCACTTTATAGCTTTAATACTGATTCATTTAACTATGTTGATATGAATGTTGCAGGAAAGTATACTTTAATTGCAGTAACTATTATGCTTGCAGGGATTTTCTATAAACTTACAATTGTCCCAATGCACGGATGGGCAGCTGATGCATACTCTCAAATCAATCACGCAGCTGCGGCAATTTTGAGCGGGGTTATTAAGAGTGTGATTTTAGTTGCTACTTTTAAAGCGTTTTATAAGTTTATGATTGCATATCCTCTTGCAAGCGTTTTAATTTTTAGTTTCTTTGCTATTATTACAATGACTCTTGCAAACTTTATGGCACTTTGGCAAAAGAGAATTTCAAAAATTCTTGCTTATTCATCAATTGCTCATAGTGGGTATGCTTTAATTCCATTTGCGGCAAGTGCGAGTTTATATGCGTATTCTGGGGTTTTGTATTATGCAATTGCGTATATTTTTATGCAAACTAGTGTATTTTTGATTTTGAATGATTTAAGAAGAGAACTTGGAGTAAAATATCTTGATGATATTAAAGGACTTTATAAAAAAGCACCACTTCATTCACTCTTTTTTACAGTTCAACTTTTTTCACTTGCTGGAATTCCGCTTCTTGCAGGGTTTTTAAGTAAAGCGGTGGCATTTTATGCGGGAGTAGATGCTGGACTTTGGGTAATTGTATTGATTGCACTTTTAAATTCAGCTCTTGCGGTTGGATATTATGTGTGGATTATTAAACATATCTACTTTGATGAGCCAAGGGAAGATGTTGAGAGAGTAATTTTAATTTCAAACGGAAGTTTAATAGGGCAACTTATCTTGCTTGCTGGGACTATCTATTTTGGAATAGTAGCAAGCAATGTGTTTGATGCTACTATCCAATTTTAAGAGAGATTTTCTCTCTTTATAATCTCTTTTAATTTTTCAAGAGGGGCTGATATTTTTTGAGGGAATTGAGTTTTGTTAAAGATTTGTTGTCTTTTTGCAAGACGAGCAGTGTTTGTAACTATCTTTTCAAATAGCTCATCTTTATTATACTTTCCGTTAAAATAATCCAGTACTTCTTTTACTCCAATGGCTTTTAAGCTTGGAAGTCTTCTATCGCGATACTTCTTTTCAAGATAAGCAACTTCATCAATTAATCCCATCTCAAACATCTTTTTTGTTCTTTTTTTAATTCTTTCTCTTAATTTATCTCTTGAAATTTCAATTTCAAAGATAGGAATTTGTGGTAGGATTGGGATTTTTGGATGTAGTTTGAAATACTCAGTAGGAGGAAGTTTTGTTGCAAGGTAAATTTGGGCTGCTTTTTGAATTCTGTAAGTGTCATTTTGAGAAATTTTGTTAGCATAAAGAGGGTCTATTTGTTGGATATCTTTAAAAGAAAATCTTTTGGCTTTTTCTTTTATCTCTTTGTTAATTGGAGGCATTTGAGAAATTCCATCAATCATAGCTTTTAAATAAAAGCTACTTCCTCCTACTATAATTATTTTTTCGTGAGGGATTTTTTTATAAATCTCTATAAATTTCGCTACATTAAATTCTTCATTTGGATATATTTCATCAATTCCGTAATGTTTTATTTCTTTTAACTCCTCTTTTGAAGGTTTTGCTGAGGCTATGTCAATTTCTTTGTAGATACTCAAACTATCAAGTGATAAAATCTCATATCCAAACTCTTTTGCAAGCTCTAAGGCTAAATTGCTTTTTCCACTTGCAGTAGGTCCTATAATTGCAAACATTTTACTCCTTTTTGCTACAATTATACAAATTTTTAAAGGCGGAGTTGATGAAAAAGTATTTAGAGCTTGTAAAGTTTTCTCATACTATTTTTAGTCTTCCTTTTATTTTAATTGCAATGATTGTTGGGGCAAATGGATGGTTTGGATGGAAACTTTTTATTTTAGCTCTTTTAGCTGCTATTAGTGCAAGAAATTTTGCAATGGCTTTTAATAGGCTTGTTGATAGGGATATTGATGCTAAAAATCCTCGCACAAAAGATAGAATTTCTGTAAGGGGAGATATAAGTGTTGATGAGATAAAGTTATTTATTGTTGCAAATGCTTTGATTTTTATTGGAACTGCTTATATGATTAATGATTTAGCATTCAAACTCTCTTTTTTGATTTTGATTATTTTGGCTGGATATAGCTATTTTAAAAGATTTAGTGCATTTGCTCATTTAGTGTTAGGAGTATCTCTTGGGCTTGCTCCAATTGCTGGTGCGATTGCAGTAACTGGAAGTATTCCTTGTTGGTCGGTTTTTTTAGCTTTTGGGACGATGTTTTGGGTAGCTGGGTTTGATATTTTGTACTCTTTGCAAGATATAGAATTTGACAAAAAAGAGGGGCTATTTTCTATTCCCGCAATTGTTGGGGAAAAAGGGGCTTTGTTTATGGCAAAGATGTTTCATGTTTTTGCTGTGATTTTTTGGGCATTGTTTGTTGCTTATGCTAATCTTGGATTTTTTGCTTGGATTGGAGTTTTGATAAGTGGAGCGATTTTGTATTATGAGCATTTATTAATCTCTAAAAGTTTTGATAATATTCCAAAAGCTTTTTTTGATTTGAATGGATTTTTAGGAATTATTTTTTTAGTTTTTATTATCTTAGATAAACTTTAAAGGGAAGGGATGTTAGGGAGTTATATTGTTTTTGGGACTATTTTTTTGGTAGTGGTAGTGTTTATTTGGAGTTTAATTTATGCGATAATTAAGCTTTATAAGAGATGTCAGCAAAATATAATAAGACTTGAACATAGAATTTGTCTTTTGGAAAATGAAATATTCAAATTGGAAGCAAAACTTTCTCCTGATAAATTGAATTTAGAGAGAAATAAAAAAGTCAGGAAATAACCTTAAAGAAACCTTAATTTAAGTTTTTTTTAAGTTTTGCCAATTACAATTTCATACCTAAAAAATTCACAAAAGGTGTGATAATGAAATTTACTAAATCAGTAAAACCGGAAGAGGTTAGAAGAGATTGGATTTTAATTGATGCAAAAGATAAAACTTTTGGTAGATTAATTACTGAAATTGCTACATATCTTAGAGGAAAGCATAAACCTTTCTATACTCCGCATGTTGATTGTGGAGATTATGTGGTAGTTATTAATGCAGATAAAGTTAAGTTCTCTACAAGTAAAAAACTTGATGAGAAATATTATAAACATACAGGTTATTTTGGACATGTAAAAGAAGAAAAAGTTCAAGAACTTTTAAAAAAGAATCCAGAAAAATTATTTAAACTTGCAACAAGAGGTATGCTTCCAAAAACTAAACTTGGAAGAAAAATGCTAAAAAAACTTAAAGTTTATGCTGGTGAAAATCATCCTCATACAGCTCAAATAAAGGGTAACTGATGAAAATGCACGGAAGAATTTATGCAACAGGTAAAAGAAAAACAGCAGTAGCAAAAGTTTGGATTAAGCCTGGAAATGGAAATTTGAGTATTAACGGAATGAGTTTAGATGAATTTTTAGGTGGAAGAGAGGCTTTAAAACTTAGAGTTCTTTGGCCACTTAGACTTACTAAACAAGAAGGAAATTTTGATATTGAAGTTAAAACTTTTGGTGGTGGTTTTGCAGCTCAGGCTGATGCAATAAAACATGGAATCTCAAAAGCACTTGTTGAGTATGCACCAGAACTTAGAAGTGTTCTAAAACCGGCTGGTCTTCTTACAAGGGATGCAAGAATCGTTGAAAGAAAAAAATACGGAAAGAAAAAAGCAAGAAAATCTCCTCAATTCTCAAAAAGATAATCTTCTCTTTTTCCTCTTTTTGTTATAATAAGTTGTTATTTTATTTAAAGGATTAAGGATGAATAAACTTCTTATTGCGGCGGTGGGGTTTATTATTTTTAGTGGATGTAGTGGTAAGATACCTTTTAAAATAAATAATAATGAAGTTTGCGATATTGCTATTAAAAATCACTGCTCTTCAAATAATCGCTACTTTATCTTCTGTTATCCAGTTACTAATGAACCAAAAGAGATTTTAAGAGCTAAGGCTTTTACAGATTTTAGAAGTTTTATGGCAAAAAAACTTGATAAATTTTTCAATTATATAGAAAAAAAATATAATTATATTGTTGGAGATAAAAAGAGGGAAAAGATAAAAGAAGAGGTAGGTTCAGCTATTTTGGCTGAGAGTGAAGTAAAAGAGAGTTGTAGTTTTAAAGGACATAAATATTTTGTAATTGTTGTTGATAAAGATAAATTCAAAAATAGATTAAAAAATATGTTTGCTCTTAGCGATAAACAATTTAATGAGGCGTTTAGTGCGATATTTGGTTGATTTTGCAATTGTTGGAGGGGGAATTGCTGGACTTTTGAGTGGATATTTTTTGCAAAAAGATTATAAAGTAGTAATTCTTGATAAGAGAGGATTATTAAAAGGAGCAAGTGGAGCGGCTGGGGCTTTTTTGTTTCCAAAAGTTGGCAAAAAAAGTAAATATACCGATTTTATAAATAGTGCGATTGTAAAGTCTATTAAATTTTATGAAGAAGTTGGAGTTAGAGTTTATAAAAAGGGAGTTTTGATACTTCCAAGGAATAAGAAAGATATTGAAAAATTTAAAGAGTATGAAAAATTTATAACTTTTTCTTTTGAAAAAAGAGATGGTGGGTTCTTTTTTGATTTAGGAAGCGTTATAAATCCAGAGGATGTAAAGGATAAATTAAGAGTTGATTTTGTAGAAGCTGAGTTTGATGGTATAAAGAAGGAAGGAGATTATTTTGTAATAGGGGATATTAAAGCAAGAAATCTTATTTTAGCAAGAGGGTATGAAGAGGATATAGAGTATTTAAAAATAAGACCTATTTGGGGGGAGAGAATAGAAATTAGTGGTAAGTGGGATAAAATAGAGCATTTTTATCATAAAAATTGTTCAGTTGGGGAAGTTAATGGGAGATTAAAAATTGGAGCTACTCACAAAAGAGATTGTTTAGGATGTAAGGAGAATAAAGAAGAAGCAATGGAGCTTATAAAAAAAGCAAAAGAAATTATTAATATTTATGATTTTAAGATTGAAGATATAAAAGGTGGATTTAGAGCTGGGAGTGTGGATTATTTTCCAATTGTTGATAAAGTTATAAATATTGATAAAACTTTAACAAAAGCTATTGTAAAAGGAGCTTTGCCAAGAAGTGTTAAGTATGAAGATAATTTATATGTAATTAATGGAATGGGTGGGAGAGGTTTTTCAAATGCTTATGTATGTGCTAAAATGCTTTATGATTATATAAAGTATAATAAAAAGCCCTCTTTAAATTCGCTAAGACTTTTTATAAAATGGGCTAGGAGAGATGGAGAGGAGTATTTAAATGCTAAAAGTTCATAATATTACAAAGAGTTTTGGAGGAGTTAGGGCGCTTAGTAATGTCTCATTTGAAGTAAGGGCAGAAGAAGTTGTAGCTCTTGTAGGACCAAATGGGGCTGGGAAGACCACTTTATTTAATGTTATCTCAGGAGCGGTTAAGCCAGATGAGGGGAAGATAATCTTTAAAGATGAGGATATTACTGATTTATCCCCAGTTGAGAGGGTAAAAAGAGGGATAAGTAGGACTTTTCAAAATATTAGACTTTTTGATAATATGAATGTGTTAGAAAATATTTTAGTTGGTTTTCATATAAATTATAGATACTCTTTAATAGACGCTTTTTTAAGATTGCCAAGATATTTTATTGATGAAAATAGAGCAAGAAAAAAAGCAATAGAGATTGCAACATTTGTTGGAGTTAGTAATTATTTGGATAAAAAAGTTAAAAATTTACCATATGGAATTAGAAAAAAAATAGAGATTGCAAGAGCTCTTGCAACAAATGGAGATTTATTACTTTTAGATGAGCCAGCAGCTGGGCTTACAGATGTTGAGACAGAAGAGTTGGCTTTGCTTATAAAGCTTATAAATTTAGAACTTGAAAAAACTATTTTATTTATAGAACACGATATGAATTTTTTAAGATTGGTAGCTCATAGAGTTGTTGTGCTTGATTATGGGAAAGTTATTTTTGATGGATTACCGCAAGATATGTTTCAAGATGAGAGAGTAATTAGTGCTTATTTGGGTGGAGAGATTGATGAGGATGTGATTAAAGCTAAAAAAGGTGAGAGAAAAAATGTTTGAGGTTAGGGATTTAGTGGTAAAGTATGATGGAATTCCAGTTTTAAAAGGGATTAATTTAGAGGTTAGAAGAGGTGAGATTGTAACTCTTCTTGGGCCAAATGGGAGTGGTAAAAGTACTCTTATTAAGGCTATATTTAATTTAGTTGAAGAAAAAGAAGGAAAGATTTTATTTTTTGAAGAAGATATTACTCATTTACCTCCTTATGAGATTGTAAGAAAAGGAATCTCTATTGTTCCAGAAGGTAGAAGAGTTTTTGTAAATTTAACGGTTGAAGAGAATTTGAAAATGGGGGGATTTTTTAATGATCCAAATTACGAAGAGCTTTTAGCGGATGTTTATTATACTTTTCCAAGATTGAAGGAAAAAAAAGATGAGTATGCTGGGAATTTAAGTGGTGGTGAGCAGCAAATGCTTGCAATTGGTAGAGCTATGATGAGTGACCCTATTTTAATGGTGTTGGATGAACCCTCACTTGGGCTTGCTCCAAAGATTTTAATAGAAGTTTTTAATGGGCTTTTAAAAATTAGTGAAAGACGTCAGATTTCTATGCTTTTAATTGAGCAAAATGCTCAAATTGGAATAAGGTTTGCTGATTATATCTATATTTTAGACCACGGGAAAATAGTTTTGGAAGGTTTGCCAGAGGATTTAGTATTAAATCCAGAAGTGAAAAGGAAATATTTTGGAATGTAAAAAGGTTAAATTTGTCTTATTTTGTTATATAATATGCTATAATTTTTAAAAAGGAGGTTAAAATGGATTTTTTAGAAAAGTTTAAGAAGCTTGAAGGATATATTGCATCGGCTATTGTTGATGCAGGTGGTGAAGTAATTTTTAAAGATGCAGGAGTTTTGGCTGATAAGAATATTGATGAAGCATTGTTAACTTTTAATAGTCTTTTTACGAAAACTTCTGAAATTGCTGATGACCTTGGATTTGGAGGGGCTGATTTAATTTCAATTGAGACTGAAAAGGCTATTATTTTGATTAAATGTTCAGGAAAGGATGCACGAGTTCATCTTCATATTGTATTGATACTTGAAAAAGAAGGGGGAAATATAGGACTTGCAAAACTTACTATGAATCAAGTTATGCAAGAGGTTATAAAATCGTTAGGAATTTAAGGTAGGTAAGTAAAAATGGAAAAAAGATTCTTAGAAGCTTTAAAAGAGATTTCCTCTCTCTCTTTTGAGCTTCTTCACAATAAAGCAAATATAGATAAAGTTGTTAAGATAGTCTCTATTATTACAACAGCAAATGAAGCTTTATTTTTTTTGGTGGAAGATGGACATATTGTAAATATTAAAGATAATGAAATAATTTCTTTGGAAGAGTCTATTTTAAAAGAGGTTATTAATACTAAAAAGGGGAAAATAATCCCTTTTGCAAAAAACACTCCAAAATTTAATCCAAAAGTTGACAATATTTATAATTTTGATGTTAAACATTTAATGGTAATTCCTATCTTAAAAGATGATAGGGTTGTTGGGGTAATTGAAGCGTTTATTACAGATAAAGCTTATCATCAGTTTATAGAGGATGATTTAAAATTTTTGGAGAGTTTGAATGATTTATTTTACGCTTTTATTGAGGTTTTGACTGGTGATATAGTTGCAAAAGAAGTGTTGTTTTTTAAAGAGATGATACATGATATTAAAAATATAATTAATGGAGTTTTTGCGGTATTATCGTTTTTGAAACTTGAAAATAAAGATAGGACTTTAAATAAATATATTGAACTTGCACTTCAAAGCTCTAAACTTGTATCGGATTTATCATATCTTCTTATGAATTTAGGAAGGGATGAGGTTATTTTAAGAGAGGTTCATTTAGTAAATGAGTTAGAACCTTTATTTTTCTTATTTTGTAACAATGCTCAAAAAAAAGGAATTGAGTATTATACGATGCTTGATGTAAGTACTAATTGTATAGTGGAATTTGATGTATTAAAGTTAAAGCAAATTTTGCTAAATTTAGTTATGAATGCTATTAAGTTTACCGAAAAAGGTTATGTAAAGGTATCTTTGAGTGTTGAGAATGATAAGTTAGTAGGGAGTGTAAAAGATACTGGTATTGGAATTGAAAAAGAGAAAATTGAAACTATTTTTGCTCCTTTTGCTCAGGAGAGTAGTGAGATTAAGAAAAAATACAAAGGCACAGGGCTTGGATTACATATTGTAAAAAGATATATTGAAGCTTTAAATGGAGATATTGAAGTTGAATCTGAGAAAGGTAAAGGGAGTGAGTTTAGATTTTGGATACCTATAAAAGTTAAAAAAAGACTTCCTTTATCTGAATGTAAAGTAGCGCTTATTACAAAAGATGTAAAAGATGAATTTATATTATATTTAAAAGAGTTTTTAGAAAACTTGTTTATGGATGTTAAAATTTACCAAAAAGAGCCAAGTGAGCTTTTTGATTTTGCTTTTTATATTGATATGGATTATAAAAAAAGAATTGCTAAAAAAATAGTTTATATTTATAAAGATAAATTTTCTAGTAAAAATTATGATTATGAAGTATCAGAGTGTCTTGCAAGAAGTGGATTTTTATTGAGTATAATTGACGATTATGAAGAGTTAGAAGAGAGTATCGATTTTAGTGGAAAATCAGTTTTGATAGTTGAAGATAATAGACTAAATAGAGAGCTTCTTGAAATTTTACTTAAAAAACTTGGAGTAAAAGTTTATACCGCAACAAATGGTTTAGAAGGGTTAGATATATTAAAAAAACACGATGTGGATTTGATTATTTCGGATTTAGAAATGCCTCAAATTGATGGGAGAGAGTTTGCCGCAAGTGTAAAAAAAATATTGCCAAATATACCTATTATTGCATTTAGTGCTATGAAAGAGAGTGATATTAAAAAAGTGATTGAAAAGTATGATTTTGATGATTATTTATTAAAGCCAATTTTGCTTGATAAATTAATTGAAGTTTTGGAGAAATATTTAGAGAGAAAGTAATTCTTTAATTCTCTCTCTCATCCATTTTCCCATTTTCATATTATGATATGCCCATTTTAGATACTCTTTATCAATTTTTGCAACATCCTCAATAAGCATTCCTTTATATTTTCCAACACTAAATCTAAATTGCATTGGTTCATCAAGTTCTTTTAGATAGTGATTGATTGAATAGATTATATCTTCTGGGGTATCTTTTGTGTGAAGTAAATTTTCAATATAGTCTGGATGTTTTATTATTACATCTTTTATCTTTTGGAATTTGTATTTACCCATATAAAATTTTTCTTGGAGAATCGGTTTTTGAGTAAGCTCTATTAATTCATCAAAAGAGTATTGCTCTTTTAAGTAAACAAGTAATAAATAAAGCACGATTACATCACTTAGTGCATCGTGAGGGTTTATTGTTATGTTGTATTTATTTGCAATTTCGCTTTCTTTTTTGTAAAGTCCAAGGGCGTATCTATTGTATTGGAGTGAAAATTTTCCAGTGGGGAGAATATGCTTTAATACTCTAAAAGTATCTATAACCCTAAAATTTGGAGTAAATCCTTCTTTTTGTAACATTTTGATATCAAACTCTGCGTTGTGAATTACTAAGATATTTTCAATTTTGTTAAGCTCTATTAATTTTTGGTAAGCTTTTGTTTTTTCAATTGGGAGTGCGTTTTGTATATCTTCGTTTGTGATATGGTGTATTGCCATTGCATCATAGCTAATTGGCACTGGTGGTTTTATGAGTTCGTTATAAATCTCTTCAATTTCTAGTTTTTGATTTGCAATTATAAAGCTAAGTTGGCAAATTCTATCTTCTTCTTTTATTCCCGTTGTTTCCGTATCAAGTATTACTATTTTCATCTTTCTCTTTTATTATTGGAATTTGGATTATATATCCATTATCTAAGCTAATGACTTCAAAAAAGTTACTTTTTATCTCTTTTTTTAGTGTTGTAATGATTATGATAGAGAGTATTGGATACTTTTTATTTTGGATTTTTATGTATTCACCAATTTTAATTTTTGTCTCAATCTCTGCCTCTCTTTGTCCTTCTAATATATCAAGTAGCAGATTAATAAATGCTTTTTTATTTATAAAAATTTCTGGTAAGTCTGGGTCTGGGTAGATTTTAAATTTTGTTTGGTGTTTTAATTTTGTATATTCAACTGCAAAGCGGATAAGTTTTAGTATGTTACTCTTTTCTAAATCTTCTAAATTTATTGAATGAAGATGAGTATCAATAAAGAATCTAACTCCAATCTCTTTTTCATCTTTATATCCAATTGTATGGCCTGTAAATTCAAAGTCATTAAATTTTATTTTTTTAAATTCAGTAATTATCTCTGGATTTTTTGGTGCATTTTTAATTACAAATTGAAAGATTTCTTTTTGGTTTATGTATGAGAGGAGTATTTCTGCTTCTTGATTGCAATATTTAATTTCCCCTTTTTGATTAAAAATAATAAAAGGATTTATATCATGCTCGCAAAATTCTTCAAACATCAAGTTGCCTCATCTTTTTTGTTAATGTTACTCTATTGATTTTTAACTTTTCTGAAATTTTGAGTTTGGAAGTATATTTTTCTTTCATTGCACTAAAAAGTGTTCTCTCAAACAAGCAAAGCTCCTCTTCGTATGTTTTATGATTTGTTTTATAAATATCTTTTAAAATATCAAAAATCTCTTCTTTATCGCTTGGGAGTAAAAGTCTTTTATAAATGTCTCTTTTTAAAGAGTTTAGATTTTCCGATATATCTAAATTTTCTAATGAAATCTCTTTTTGAATTTTTAACTCTTTTTGGGCTTGGCTTTTAAAATAATTTGCAAATTCTAAAATATCTTCTTTATGTTCTTTTAGAGGTTTTAGTTCAATATCTATTGAGAAATATTTTTTAATTGTCTCTTTTGAGAGAGGTTTTGTGCCAGTTGCTATTAAAAAAGGATTTTTAAAATTTAGAGATGGATTTTTATCAAAATCTTCAATTATAATAGGTTTAGTAGTAGATAATTTATTAATGATAGCATCTGGGGAGATATATCTTGCTAAAAAGCTTTTTCCAACTCCTCTCTCTCCCCAAATGTAAATACTAAGTTTTAACTCTTTTGCCATATCTGCTAATTCTTTTATTTTTTTAAGATATTTAGATTTCGCTATAAAAATTTTTATACCTTTTTTGCAAAATTATAACAAAAAAGGATTAAAGATTAAATTCTTTTTCTTTGTATTGAGTAAAATCAAGCCCTTCAATCTCTTTTTCCTACCTCTTTATCAGTAATTAATGATGCAATTTTTAGCACAGTAATTGTCATAATCGTTACAATTACTGATTGAAGTTGTACCCAAAGTTGAGCAAGTTTATCTCTTTTATTGTAAAATGGGCTTTCAGTCCAAGTCAAGTCTTTTAGTGCAAAAATTTCAGTCGCAATTGCTCTTCAAAGTCCAGAGATAAAGTGGATTTTAAAAATATCTAAACTATCGTTGTATTTGAACTTTTTTAATCCAAGTAACTCCTAAAAATCCGCTCACACTTCCACCAATTCCAATAATTAACGCTCTAATTACATTTACAAATCCAGCTATCGCTCCATTTGCTGCTCCAAGTAAACTAGGTTTTCCATATTTTATGTAATCTAATATTATCCAAGTAACGGTTGCTACTGCTTTTGCTTGTTTTAGTTTTTATTGCCTCTTTAATTGGTAATACAAAGATTTTACCATCTCCAATTTTACCTGTTTTGCGTGATTTTCTATTATTATAACTTCAATCTTTTTCATTTTGCTTCTTAAAATTATATGCGAAATTTTATCTGAAAAAATTTATTAATTAAGTTGAATAATTGATTAAAAATTAATCACTTTAATTTTATTTTTTTACTTTTTTTTGATAAAATCTTTTAAAAAAGGAGATGTTATGCTTGCACCAAAAAGAACAAATGTGGATGTAAATAGTGAGGAGTTTAAAAAAGAAGAGGAAAAAACAAAAAAATTTGTTGAAAAAGTTGTAAAGCAGTTTGGATGGTGTTTAAATCCAAATAAAGAGGTTTATGATGCAATTGTAATGGGGCTTACAAGGAATAAATTGATGTATGGGAAAAGATATTGTCCATGCTTTATTCCAATGGGGGATAAGGATGATAGAATTTGTCCTTGCAAACCGGCAATTGAGTATGAAGTAAAAGAGGAATGTTGTCATTGTGGAATCTTTTGTAATCCTAATAAGTGTGAAGAGTTAAAAGGTGATAAGTGAAAACAGTTGATATAAATTCTCCTGAATTTCAGCAAGAATTTTTAAAGACTGAAAAGTTTGCTCACAAAGTAGTTAAGCAGTTTGGGTGGAAATTTAATCCTGATGAAGAAATTGTTGAGAGGGTTTTAAAAGGGCTTACAAACAATAAACTCCTTTATGGGAAAAGATTTTGTCCTTGTTTTCCGGTAATTGAAAAAGATGGTAAATATGTAAGTGCCGATAATAGAATTTGCCCTTGCAAACAAGCAATTGAAGATGAAATTCCAAATAAAGGGGCTTGCCATTGTGGTATTTTTTGTTCTGAGAAGTTTAGTCAAAAAGCAAATAAAAACTCTCATATTAAGATAGATGGGCTTAGTGTAAATGAGCTTGAAGAGATTTTGAAAAAAGAGCAACTTTTAGGAAGTGAGCTTGAAGTTTTATTAAAGGCAAGAGAAAAAGAGCTTTTGGATTTTGAACTTATTGATATTCGTGAGCCTTTTGAGCATCAAATGATGAGGATAAAAGGGACTGATAAACTTTTACCAATAAGTAGAGTTCAATACGATTTGGATGAATGGATGAAGTTAAAGGATAAAAGAATTATTATCTATTGTCATGTTGGAAGTAGAAGTGCATATCTTCAAAGAGCGCTTCAACAACAACTTGGTTTTGATAAAGTAGGGAATTTAACTTATGGAATTGCCGATTACCCAGGAGAGATTGAAAGGGGATAGGATGTTTGTTTTGGGAATTCCTCTTAGAGATGGGGTTTGCTCATCAAGTAAAGATGCTAAAAAGTTTGCAAAAGTTTTTGTAAATAATGGAAGAGTTGAGAAGATAGAATATGTTAAGAGTAGAGATGATTTAGTAGGAGGGGTTCACTTTTTTGTTACTCCAAAAGAGGAGTATGTTTTTGATTTTATTGAAATGGGAGCTGAGCCTTTGATGTGTCCAAGAGAGGGAATGGGGATTGATGAAGTGGTTGAAGCGTTTTTATTCAAAGAGCTTTATTCTTATGGGAGTATATAATGGAGATTATTCAACAAATAATTGATAGTATAAGCAAAGGGGATAATCCAAAAGTTGGGACTACGAATAAAGATATTTTTGATGGGGAGTTTATTGATAAGGATGTAAATTATAAAAGATATTTTCACTTTATTATCCTTGATAGAAAAGAGGATATTAAGCCTTATTTTAGGGCTTTGAGGAATGGAGGGTATATTATCTCTTTGGTTAAATTTGATGAGGAGTATCTTCAAGATATTGGATTTTCTGCAATTAGTGAAGTTGATGGACTCCAAGTGATTAAAAAAGTGCATTCTTGGAATGATTGGTAGGAGGGATTATGAATTTAGAGGCATATGAAGTTGTTAGAAAAAGAGATAAAAGAGTAAATAGTTACTTTAAAAATCCTCCAAAAGAGATTATGGAAGTTTTTGAAGGAATTTTAAAAGAGTTTGGATTAAAAATAAACGAAGATAATCTTTTTGCTTTAAAAAAAAGAGTTTTTCATTTAAGAGAGGATGCTCTTTTTAATATGTTAAAAGATTTTGATAAAAAGAGAATAAGGGATATTCAATTTAGATTGTATGAAATTACGAAAAATTTTTGGCTAAACGAGCATAAAAAATTAATTGATGAGATTGCTGCTTTTGTAGGACCTTTTTATAGTGAAGTTCTAAAAGGGGTGCATAAAATAGGAATAGCTTTTTCGAAATGGCAACCAGCTTGGATGAATCATATAATTTATACAATTAATGAAGAGTTAAGCCTTGAATTTGGCGGAGATGAGTCAAAAGTTATGGCGTTTTTAATGGAGAGAGGCTTAATTGATGAAGAGAGAAGCTATTCGGTATTGGTTAAAGAAGATGGAGAGTATAGAGTTAGAAGTTATTATGAAGTTTTTCAAAAAGAGATTGATGAAGCGGTTTTGGCAATTGATGAATTGGTTTTTAATTTGGTTGATTTAGAGGATGAATTTAAGATAGAGTGGATAAGATATTTTGAGGCACTCAAAGAGGCATTGGTTGCAAGAGAGAATCTTTTACAAAAGTGGCAAAAAGTTGATGAAGTTTGGATGGATATAAAAGCTCCAATTCAAGTAGGGCATCCTCTTGAATATTATGAAGATAAATTCCGCAAAGCCGTAGCCCTTGAACTTGATGTTAGGATTAAGAATCCAAATTTAAAAAGCGAAGTAAAGAAAAGTATCGTAAAAATGTATAAAAAATATTGCCTTGATAAAGAGCTTTTAAATAAAGCGTTGCAAAATATTAATAAAACTCAGCTTTATATCTCAACACCGGCTACGTTTTATGGAGCTGAATTTAACGGACTATTTTCAGCTCAGGTTGTACCAAATGATGAGCAAGTTAGCCTTGAAAAAGGTAAAAAAATATTTGCTTTTGTGGATAAAGTTTATGAAGATATAAAAGCAAGACCAAAAATGGCACTTAGTTATGAAATTTTTGGTAAAAGTTTTATGGATAGATTTTATAGTGAGTTAGAAGATAGAGAAAAATTTATAAAAGTTTATGATATTACTACAATTGGGCACGAGTTTGGGCATATTTTATGGGTTGATGAAGAGAGTGAGAGAGTAATGAATAAAAGTGGAATGTTTAAAAATATTGAAGAGTTTAAAGCTACAACTGGTGGACTTATGGCATTTTTTGAAAATGAAGAAAAAGATTTAATAGATGCTATTTTAGATGATACAATAAAAAGAGCGGTAGGACTTATAGGGTGGATGGAAGTTGATGAGGTGCTGCCTTATTATATTGAAGGGCTTATTCATTTAAGTGGGCTTTTTGAGAGTGGAGTAATTAAATTTAACGGTAAAAACCTTGAATATGATTATTCAAAGTATAGTGAGCTTAAAAATTGGTATAAAGAGACTTATCTTAATTTAGCTAATCATTATGTAGAAAAAAGAGATGCAAAAGAGTTTTTAGATAAGTTTGTTTATAAAGATAAAAATTTCTATCCTTTAAATAAGAAGGCTGATGAATTTGTAAGATATTATTACAAAAGATATCAAGAAATTGGAAATAAGATTTATAAAGGGTAAAAAGTGATTTCAAAAGAAAAAGCAATTAGAAGTATTGTTAAAAGTTCAGTCGAAAGTTTTGCAGAAGGCTTTTCTTCAAGACATATAGGGGAAAAAGATGATCCAAATGGAACTATAAATATGAAAATTCATAATCCTTTTATTGCTGTGTTAGGAGATGAACTTAGATATTATACTGCTCTTGTTAGATCTTTTGACAGTGCATTAGGAAATATGTTAGAAAAAATGGCTATCAATATTGCAGAACTCTTTTTTGAGGTATATAAAAAGGTAGAAGGATATATTTTTGAAGAGCAAATTTTACAAATAGCAGAACTATTAGAAAGTTATAAAAATAGAACAAAAAATCCTTCTTTACAAGATTATGAATTGTTAAAAATTAAAAGTGGTTCAAAAAAAGTAAAAACTCACGAAAGTGATTATTATTTATTTGATAAAGAAAATAGTTTTCACTATTTAATAGAGTTAAAAATTGGTGGAGATTTGGATAACAAAAAAGCAAGGGCTGAAAAAGAGGCTTTATTGGAACAGTTTTGTATTTTATATAATAATCAGCAAACAAATAATATCAAATGTTTTTTTGCCACTGCTTATAATAGGTTTGGGGAAGGAAAAGATTGGAAACAAGGAAGAGTATTACAATTTTTTTCTAAAGATGAGCTTTTAATTGGAAAAGGTTTTTGGAATTTTATTACAAAAAGTAAAAATGGGTATAATATTGTTTTAGATGAATATTCTAAAAATTCATATATTATAAAAAATGCCCTTGAAAAAATTAAAAAGGAATATCTAGGTGGATAAATATAAATTAATTTTAGGTGATGCATTTGAGAAAATAAAAACTTTACCTGATAATAGTGTAGATTTAATTTTAACAGACCCTCCTTATAATTTAGGAGAGTATTCAACTGGTAATATGAAATTTTCTTGGAGAAGTGAAATAAATAATGATATAGCTGAGTGGGACAAGGGGTTTGATCCGGCAATACTTAAAGATGAATTTTTAAGGGTCTTAAAGCCAACAGGCAATATATTTGCTTTTTGCTCTTATAATTTAATTGGCAGATGGCATGAAATTTTTGATCCACTTTTTGATACTTTTCAGTTTTTTGTATGGCATAAAACTAA
>JAMOSZ010000014.1 GCA_027062625.1 Nautiliaceae bacterium | reverse complement strand
TCCTCCTTGGATATATAACTCTATAAAAGAGAAAATTAAAGAAAAATTTAAAGTAAAAGATTTTGATTTTGAGATAATTTCAAAAGATTTGGAAATTTTAAAAGAAAATGGCGTTGAAATATTATGGGATTATTTTAGCGAAAAGATTTTAGATATCGTTAAAGAGATTAATAAAGAAATTGAAAATGTTGCTTTAAAAAGAGCGTATGAGTTTTATAAAGAGGGGAAAGTAACAGAAGCTAAGGAAATTTTTAAGACGATTGATAAAGATAAATTAAATTCCTTTGATAAAGACGAATATAAATTTTTGGAATTTTTGCTTGATGAAGATAAAAATAAAGATAAATTTAGAGAAATTATAAAATATTTTGAAGATAATCCTATTAAGTTAAAAGAAATTTATTTTGATTTTATTAAGTATGTTCAAGATAAAAGAGATGAAAAACTCCTTAAAATTATAAAAGAATTTGAAGATAAATTTTCTCTTAAAGATTTAAATAATAGAGAAAAGAGTATCTATTACTATTTAAAAGGAAGAGGACTTTATTATAGAGGTGAATTTATTGACGCTATAAAAAATCTAAGAAAAGCAAAAGAGTATGCGGTGGATGAAGAGCTTTTAAGCAATATTTATAATACAAGTGCAAATATCTTTACTGATAATTTATATTTTAAAGAGGCTTTAAGTTTAGCAAAAAGAGCACTTGAAATTAGAAAAAAACTCCATTTAGATGAAAAAGTAAATGATACTTTAAGTCTGATTGGTGGAATTTATCTAAAACAAAATAGACTCAATAAAGCTTATGAGTATTTCAAAAAAGTAAGAAGGGAAGATAGCAGGATTAACAATTACAGGGCAAAAACTGCAATTTTAAGAGGCTTTATAAATAAAGCGTATGAATATATTCAAAAAGCAAAAGAGTATGAGGCTAGGCAAAAAGAGCCTGATAAAAAAGGTTTTACTAGAAGTATAGAGATGTTTTACTGGTTTAAAAAAGGGAAATTTGAAAAAGTTAAAGAGTTTTTTGCAAATGAGTTTGTATTGCCGGAGAAAAGAAAAGATGTTGATGCAATTGTATGGGGGCTTGTTTATGCGATTTTGAGTGAAGTTTATTTTAAAGAGGGTAAAAAAGAGGATGTGTTTAAAACTCTTTTTAACGGAATAAATGAGCTTTTAAATGATAATTATGTATTAGAAGCTTATTATCTTGCTTTGTATCCTATAAAACTTGGAATGAAAGAAGAAGAGATTGATGAATTTAATAAAAAAATTTCTTCATTTAACCTTAAATCAAAGCTCTCAGATTATGTATATCGCCATAGCGAAATATTACAAAAAGAGGCAAAAGAGTTTGGAATTGAAATTGAAAGTGATGAGTTAAGAGAATACTATAAAAACTTAATTGAAGCAAAAGAATTTGATAAATATAATCTATTTTAAGGAGATGTTATGTCAGGTCCTAAAATTAGTCCTTATGAACTTAGAAGAAGAGAAAGAGAGAGAAAAAGGCAAGAACAGATTAGAGAAATTAACAGCAGGATTAATGAGATTAAGTTAAAACTTAATAATTTGCAAAGAGAGTATGGAGATATGGCAAGAGATGTAATTAAGGATATAAACAGACAAATCGGCTATATCTCTACAAGTGGGGATTTAAGGGTGGCGTTTAAACAGCTCAGGAGAGTTGAAAATATGCTAAAAGAAGAAGAAAAGACTTTAAGAGAGGATAAGGCTTTTTATGATAGATTAAAAAGGGAAAAAGATAGAAAAGAAAAGAAAGCCAAAAGGCTTTTAAGTGAGCTTGATAATATTGAAAATGAGTATCAAGAGATAATAAATGAAAATATAAAACAAAGAATTGAAGCTTTAAAAAAAGCTGCAAAATTAAATCCAGATAACGAAAATATTTTTACTCAAATTGAGCAGTTTGAAGCACAACTTAGTAAAATGTATGCTGAGTATTTGGAAAAAGAGGAGAATAAAAGATATGTGGCAAATGCATTTAGTGAGATTTTAGGCGGTGGTGTTGATGAAGGCGATGGAGGGTTTAGTGTAAGCGGAAGTATCGATGGAGTGCCGATAAAGGTTAGAGTAGGAGATAAGGAGCTTAATTTTGATACCCCAGAAGATGGAAGTTGTGCAATGGCTATGGAGAAAATCACAAAAGAGTTGGAAAAAAGAGAAATAACATTAGGACCTATTAAAGCTTTAAAAACGGGAAAAGTTTATAATCAGGTTAATCAGCAAGTAAGAAAAAGGATAAGACAATAAGAGTTTATCATTTTGATATAGTGGAAAATATTCTAGGATTTGGAAAAAGGCTTGTTGTTTGGATGAGTGGGTGTCCTTTTAGGTGTGATGGGTGTATTGTGCCTCATTTGCAAAAT
>JAMOSZ010000013.1 GCA_027062625.1 Nautiliaceae bacterium | reverse complement strand
TCGCAATCCCCTTAAATCGGGTCATCGTTGCAACCCTGAAAAGATGCCGTAATTTTGGCGGTTTATTTTTTTATAAACCTTAAAGTTTACTTAAACGATTTTTGCAAATCGTTTAATAAGGCCAAATTTTTGGATTTTCAAAGAACTTTTTAACTTTCAACAAATTTTACCAAAAATCGCTGTTTTTTGCAAGTTTTTGATGATTTTGTTGAAAATTTTGCATCTCAAAAAGAGAGCAAATTTTTGAAACGACACCTTTTGTCCTAAAAATTTGCAATAATTTTCAAACCCAAAATTGTAAAAAAAAGAATAATATGAGAGATTATAACATAATTTTTTTTAAAAAGAGGTGAGTATGCTTCAAAAATAGATAAATTCAAAAAGGAGTTATTCAAGAAAAATCAAACATAAAAGGGTTTATTATGAGAAAGAATCTTTATATTAATGAAGGAGAGGTTAAAAGAGAGGGTAATACCTTAAAAATAAAAGGCGTAAAAATACCTTTGAGCATGGTGGATAATGTTTTTTTGTTTGATAAGGTTAAGATGAGTGAGGGGGTTAGGAATTTTTTGCTTAGAAATAAAAGGGTTATTATTTATATGAATGGAAAGTATGAGTTTTTGGGGATTTTGTTGCCTGAATTTTTAAGAAGTGATATGGCAAATAGAATTTGGCAATACGAAAATAGAGACAATATTGAGTGCGCAAAGGTTATTGTAAAGAAAAAGATTGAAGCAATTGAGAGACATATAGGGGTTAATCTTGATATGGTAAAAGTGAGGTTAAAGGAAGTAAATAGATTAAAAGAGATTTTGGGGATTGAGGGGAATGTAAGCAAAATGATGTTTGAGAGTTTTAAAAACGAGCTTAGGAAAAAAGGGATAGATGAGTTTGTAAAAAGGGCTTACAATCCTCCGCCTGATAGGATAAACGGGCTTTTGGGATTTTTGTATACGCTTTATTACGCTTATGCTTTTTGTGAAATTATTGGAGCCGGATTTGACCCTTATATTGGATTTTTGCATCAAAAAAGAGGAACTCACGCTGTGTTTGCAAGCGATGTTATGGAAGAGGCGAGGGTTGAGCTTACATTTTTGGCACTAAAAATCTTAGATAAAATCTATCCTGATATGTTTGAAGAGAGGTATTTGAGTGTTGATGGGAGAAGGGAGGTTTTAAGGGAGTTTGATAGGTTTTTGGGAGAGTATGAAAATAGTATATTAAAACATTTTAAGGAGAGGGGATGTTAGTTTTTATTACAAATCCGAAGTATTTTGATAAAAGAAAAATTGGAAGAAAAAAGGTTGATTTGGTGTATATTTTTGGCTCAAAAAAGCTTTTTGATGAGCTTAGCAAAAAGTATAAATGCGTAAATATCGGCAAAGACGGAAATATAAAGAACGAGAATTTTTTCCCAGAAGCGGTTAAGTATAAGAAAGTGACAAGAGAGAGATTTATGGGAATTAAAATCGGGGCTTTGAAGTATTTTAAAAAGAAGAGATTTAAAGTTTATAGGAGTCGTTATGAGATGTTTGGTGATTATGATCCTCTTTTTAATATGGTAGTTGCTATGGCTAAGAAAAAGAGGGATTTTAATGAGGGGGCAAACATTATAAACGCGAAAATTATATCTTATATTGAAGATATTATAAGAATAGAAAAAGGAGAGAAATTTTTAAAAAATTACGCCTCTTATCTTAAAATTGTGCTCAATCTCTCTCATAGTTTTCATAGAGCCTATATCTACTCAAAAGGTTTTCAAAGAGGGTTTGAGGTTTTTGGAGATGTTTTTACATTTAGCTATTTTAATAATGCCGTTTTGTATTACACTTTTGATAAATTTGATATTTATGAAGATAGGTTTCATTTTAATTATTTAAGGGTGCTAAGCAGACTTTTTATAGAGCATATTCATAAAAACGAAGTTGAAAAGTTTATAAATCATCAGATTGATGTTTTTAAGGAGAGCGGATGGTTGTAATAGCTTATGATATTACGGATGAGAAAAGATTAAAAAAGGTGGCTAAGTATTTGGAGAGTTGCGGGATTAGGACTCAAAAGAGTGTGTTTGAGGTTGATATAAGCGTAAGGGAGGCAAAAAAGATATTTAAAGGTTTAAAAGAGCTTTTAGAGGGAAAAGATAGATGCTTTTTGTTTAAGCTTGATGAGAGGGAGGATATTCAGGCAAAAACTGATATTGAAAGGATTTTATGATGCATATTGTAGTTGCTTATGATATTTCAAACGATAATAAAAGGACAAAACTTGCAAAAGAACTTTTAAAGTTTGGCATAAGGACTCAAAAAAGCTTTTTTGAGTGTGATGTGAGTGAGAGGGAGATAAAAATCATTAAAAAGATTATCAAAAAGTATTCTCAAAGTGATGATGCGGTTACGATTTATAAAGTAAAAGAGATTGAAAGAGTTGGGGATGTTGAATATTTAGAGATTGATGATTTGGTTTTTTGATACAATTTGTAAAAACTAAGGATAAAAGTTGAAGATACTTCATACAAGCGATTTGCATATAGGGCATAGCGTTTTTGGGATTGATAGGGAGGATGAGTTTAGAAAGCTTTTTGATTGGTTTAGGGAGGTTGTTGAAAAAGAGGGGGTGGATATTTTTTTGGTGAGCGGTGATGTTTTTGATGTTTATTTTCCATCGGCTTTGGCAGTAGAGCTTTATTATGATTTTTTACTCTCTTTAAATACCAAAGTAATAATCACAGGAGGCAATCACGACTCTCCGCGTCATTTAAAAGCCCCAAAAAAGATTTTAAGAAGAGTTGGGGTTGAGGTTGTTAGCGGAAGTGAGGATGATTTTTTGAGTGTGTTGGAGTTTGATGATTTTGAGATAGTGTGTGTTTCTTATTTAAGAGAGGGGATTTTAAGAAAGTATGATGATGATTTAATAGAGGCTATTAGAAAAGTTTATAAAAGAGATTCTAAAAAAAGAAAAATAGCCACGGGGCATTTAAGTGTATATGGGAGTAGTGTAAGCGGAAGTGAGAGGGATATTTATATTGGTAAAATTGAAGCAGTGCCAAGCTTTGTGTTTGAGGGTTATGATTATGTAGCCCTTGGACATATCCATAAGCCGCAAGAGATTAAAAGAGGGATAGTTTATAGCGGTTCTCCTTTGCAGCTTGGATTTAAGGAGAATTATCAAAAAAGGGTTGTTTTGCTTGATAGTGAAAGTATGGAGTATAAATTTATTGATGTGCCAAAGTTTAGGGAGTTTGTGAGTTTGAAAGGGAGTTTTGAGGAGGTTAGAGAAAAGTTATCAGAGGTTAAAAGTAGTAGTTTTGTAGAAATTGAGCTTGATGAGGTGGTTAGTTCTTTGAGTCTGGATGAATTAAGAAGGGATGATTTATTTATTACAAAAATTAATATGCCTTTTAAGAAAAAAGAGAGAATAAAACTAAAAGAGGTTAGCCCAAGGGAATTTATAAAAGAACTTTTTAGGGATGATGAGGATTTGGATGAAATTTTAAGGGTGGTTGAGGAGTTAAGAAATGAGGATTAAAAGGCTTGAATTTAAAAATATAAATTCATTTACAAAAAAAGAGGTTATAGACTTTGATGGACTTGGGAATTTGTTTTTAATCTCAGGTCCAACAGGTTCTGGTAAAACTACTATAATTGATGCGATTTTAGCCGCACTTTATAACAAAACTCCAAGACTTGCTTTTGCCAAATCTTTGCTTAATAAAGATGCAAAAGAGGGATATATTATCTTGGAGTTTGATGAATATAAAATTGAATGGAAGGCTAAGAGGAGAAGGGATGATATTGAGGTAAAGAGGCTTTTGTTTAGAAGTGGTGAATTAATTGCGGATAAACACAGTGAAATAAAAGAGGAGATTTTAAAGATTTTAAAGCTTGATTTTCATCAGTTTACAAAGTCTGTGGTGTTGGCTCAGGGTGAGTTTGATGCTTTTTTAAAGGCAAATTCAACGGATAAAATGAAGGTTTTAGAAAAGCTTTTAGGGGTTGAGGAGTTTGAAAAGGTTTCAATAAAAGTTTTTAACAAGACAAAAGAGCTTTTGGAAAAAAAAGAGAAGATAAAAAGTGAGATGGAAAAATTAAGAGAGTTTGATAAGAAAAAAGAGTTTCTTTTAGAAGAGAAAAGTAAAGAATTGCAAAAGATTGATGCTAAATTAAAAGAAGTAAAAGCGGCTTTTGAGCTTGCAAAAGAGAAAAAGAGGCTTTTGGAGAGAAAAGAGGAGTTAAAAAAGGCGTTAGAGAGTAAGGATGAAGTAAAGAAGAGATTAAAAGAGGTAAAGAGGAGTGAAGAGGAGCTTTTGAGGCAAAGAAAAAGGCTTTTAGAAGAGTTAGAGGAGATTGAAAAAGAGGTGATAAAAGAGGTTAGGTTGGATGGGTTAAAAAAGAGGCTTAGTGAAGAGAGAAGTGAGGAGCTTGAAGTTAAGAGAGGTGAGCTTGAAAAAGAGATTGAAGAGCTCAGAAAGAAAGAATATTATGTTAAGTTAGAATTAGAAAAAATAAAAAAAAGATTAAACCACAAAGCCTTTTTAAATTTTGAAAAGATTAAAGAGATTTTAAATAGAATTGAGTTTTTAAGAGAAGAGTATAAAAAAAGGAAAAAAGAAGAGAAAAATTTAAAAAAGATTATTTTAAAGTTGGAAAATGAAATTAACAAAAAACAAAAAGAGCTAAGAGAGTTAGAAAAAGAGAGTGAGTATTTAGAAGCTAAGAGTCTGGTATTAAGGTATGAGAGTGAGAGAGAGGTGTTAAAAGATGGGATGCCCTGTCCTTTGTGTGGGAGTTTAGAACATCCTTATACAAAAAATCCTCCAAAAATAAGTAAAGATATCAAGAAACGATACCAAGAAGTTATTAAGAAAAGAGAGAAACTTCAAGAAGAGATAGAAGAGGCTAGCCAAAAATTAAATCAGTTAAGAGGAGGGCTTGGCAGTATTGAGACTGAGGAGATTAAAAAAGAGGGGGTGAAGTTAAAAGAGAAGCTTGATGAGTTTGGGGTTTGGGATGGGTTTTTGGAAGATTATGAGAAATTAAACTTAAAAAAAGAAGCTTTTGAGAGGGAGATTTTAGGTCTTAGCAAAGAAATTGGGATTAAAGAGGAGAGTCTTGATGAGATTAAAGAGGAGATTAAAATAGCTTTGGGGCAAAAGGAGGAGATTTTAAGAGAGATTGAGAAAATAAAGCTAAATATTCAAAATCCAAATGAGATTAAAAAGAGTATTCAAAAGAGGATAAAAGAGAGAGAGAGGATGATAGATGAAGCACAAGAAGAGATAAAGTCGCTTGGTGCCAAGATGGCTTTGATTGAGAGAGAGAAAGAGGAGTTAAAAGAGATTGAAAAAAAAGTTAGTGGAATTATTGTTAGAGAGATGGATTTTGAAGGGGTTTTGAATGAGCTTAATGTAAGAAAAGATACTTTAAATCAAGAGATTGGGTATTTGCAAAGAGAGATTGAAGAGATGAAAAGAGAAAGTAAAAAATATATGGAGTTAAAAAGGGAGCTTTTAAGTCTTGATAGGGAGCTTAGGATTTTTGAGAAACTAAATAAAAAGATAGGAAGCAAAGACGGAAAAGCCTTTAAAAAGATTGCAATAAATTACCTTATAGACTCTTTATTGTTTTTGGCAAATGAAATTTTAGATAAACTTAGCGAGGGGAGGTATTTACTTGAAAAGAGTGAGAAGATAGGGGATTTAGAACTTCTTATAGTAGATAGATTTTATGCAAATTCCAAAAGGGAAGTTGCAACTTTAAGCGGGGGTGAGAAGTTTTTGGTCTCTCTTGCTTTGTCTTTTGGACTTAGCAATATGGTAAAAGATTCTATTAAGATTGAAAATATGTTTTTAGATGAAGGGTTTGGGAGCTTGGATGAGAAGAGTTTGAATAAGGCACTTGATATGATTTTGAAGGTTGCAGGGGAGAGGCAAATTGGGATAATTTCTCATATTGAGAAATTAAAAGAGGAGATAGAGAGTAAAGTTATTGTAAAAAATCAAAAGGGCAAAAGCACTTTGCAAATTATTTAAGCTCTCCCCATCTTTTTGCAAATGAGATATCAACTTTTAGAGGGACTTTTAGCTTGACTGCATTTTCCATAATTTTTTGATACTCTTTTGCTTCTTTTTTATCCTCAATCTCAAATATAAGCTCATCGTGGATTTGAAGGAGCATTTTTGAGGATGGAAACTCTTTTTTGATATCCACCATCGCTTTTTTGATAATATCAGCCGCACTTCCTTGAAAAATACTATTTACCGCTTCTCTCTCATATGCTGCTATTAAGCCTTTGTTTGCAATTGAGAAGTCAAAAAACCTTCTTCTTTTAAATAAAGTTTCAATATAGCCTTTTTGTTTAACTTCTTCTTTTGTTTTTTCAATAAATTCCTTTACTTTTGGAAAAGATGCAAGATATTTTTCAATAAACTCCTTTGCTTCACTTAAAGAGACGTTAATTGTTTCGCTCAGTTTCTTAGCCCCCATTCCGTAAATTAGTCCAAAGTTGATTGACTTTGCGATTTGGCGGTATTTTTGAGCTTCATTTTTGCCAAAAATTTTAATGGCGGTTTCAAGGTGGATATCTTTATCTTCTAAAAAAGCCTCTATCAAATTCTCATCCCCACTAAAATGGGCAAGAAGTCTTAGCTCAATTTGTGAATAGTCAAGACTTACAAATAGTTTATCAGTATAAAAGGCGTTTCTTATGTTTATCTCTTTTTCTACTGGGATGTTTTGAAGGTTTGGATTTTTGCTTGCAAGTCTTCCGGTTGCGGTGCCTGTTTGAAGAAAATTTGTATAGATTTTATGTTCTTTGTCTTTTTTTGCATACTCTTTTAGAGGTATTACATAAGTGGATAAAAGCTTATCAAGGCGGCGGTATTCAAGAATTTTTGGGATTATTGGATGTTTTGATTTTAGTGAATTTAGGACTTTTTCATCAGTTGAGTAGCCCGTTTTGGTTTTCTTTTTAGGAGGGAGTTTTAGCTTCTCAAAAAGTATTCTTCCAAGCTGTTTTGGGCTTTTGATGTTAAATTCCTCTTTTGCAAGGGAGTAAATCTCTTTTGTTAGGGAATTTAGCTTATTTTTTAAATTTTTTTCAACTTCTTCTAGATACTCTATATCAACTTTTATACCCTCTCTTTCCATATCCGCTAGAATGTTTATAAGTTTCATCTCAATTGCTTCAAAATCCCATCTCACCTCATCCCATAGCAATTTATCAAGTTTTTCATATAGTTTTAGCGTTACAAAAGCATCCTCTCCGGCGTATTTTGCCGCCGTTTTAATATCTACGTTTGAGAAATTTTCTCCTTTTTTCACAATTTCTTTATACTTTATATTTGAGTGTCCAAGGTAATCTTTTACATTGCTATCAAGCCCGACTTTGCTATCTGGGTTTAAAAGCCAAGATAAAATCATTGTATCAGCAAAGGGGTCTTTTGGATTTAGATTGTAGCTTTTTAGCATCTTAAAATCAAATTTCAAATTATGTCCTATCACTTTTTTTTGAAGGATTTTCTCAATTGCTTTTAAGGCTCTCTTTTGGCTTATCTGTTTATTTACTCCAAGATAGAAGTGATTAATTGGCACATAGTAGGCTTTATTGTCAAAAGCAAAGCTAAATCCCACAATTTTTGGATTTTCAAGGCTATCAGTCTCTGTATCAAAAGCTACTATATCTTTTATTTTATCAATCGTTTCAAAAAGTTCTTTTTCATTTTCTAAAATGACTACATCAAATTTAAGCTCTTTTTTGGGTTTTTTAACTCTTTTTAAAATAGCTGTAATATCTAGTTTTTTTAAATCTTCTTCAACTTTTAAAATTGGCTCTTTTGGTGTTTTAAATTCGTTTAAATTTATATCCTCAATAAGGTCTGTTTTTAATCTTACAAGTTCTCTGCTTAAAAACGCACTCTCTTTGCCTTCTATGAGTTTTTTTTGCAAAGCTCCTTTAATGTTGTCAATGTTTGAGTAGATATTCTCTAATGTTTTGTATTCGTTTATAAGTTTTGCCGCTGTTTTTACTCCAACTCCTTTAACTCCCGGGATATTATCGCTACTATCTCCTACTAACGCTTGAAAATCTATGAAATTTTGAGGATATACCCCAAACTTTTCAAAACACTCTTTTTTTGTAATCTCTTTTTTTTTGGACGGGTCATAAATTGAGATATTTTCATCCAAAAGCTGATACATATCTTTATCTGAACTTATTATTTTTACTTTTATTCCTTTTTGAGAGGCTTTTTTTGCAAGTGATGCAATTATATCATCACTCTCAAATCCATCCATTTTTATCATTTTAAATCCCATCTTTTCAATCAAGTCAATTGCAATTGGAAGTTGGAGTTTTAGGGCGTCTGGGGCTTCTTTTCTGTTGGCTTTATAGTCTTTGTAGAGTTCTTTTCTAAAAGAGTGTTCTGAATCAATTGCAAAAGCTATATAATCTGTTGGGAATTCTTTGCCAAGGGATGCTATAAAATTCATAAAACCAGTTAGCATTCCGGTTGGGAAGCCTTCCTTGTTTTTTAGGTTTGCTTTTTCTAAGGCGTAGTAGTTTTTAAATAAAAATCCAAAAGTATCAATTAAAGTAAGTGTTGCCATTTTGTTCCTTTTAAGTCGCTTTTATAGTTTATGTTGATAAGCTCTTTTTTGGGGATTTTTGTGCATCTTTTGTTGATTCCAAAGATTTTTAGGGAGTGTTTGTTAAAATTTTTTAACATTGTATAGTCATAATACCCAATAAGAGGATTTTTGCACGCTACACTTTTAGATAAAAGCAGTTTTTTTAAAGTAGCTTCTTTTACAAAAGGAGTATCAACACTTAACACAAATACTTTTTTATGTTTTTTTATTATCTCTTCAAGGGCAAAAATAGGGGCATAGGTTTTGGATTTTTCTATAAAAAAGGGATATTTTTTAAATTTTTTCTCTTTTGCTACAAAATAGACTTTTTTAAAGACTTTTTTGCACTTTTTATATTGGATTTTGTAAAAGAGTTTTGACTTATCCTCTTTAAATCTGCTTGACTTTCCTCCAACTAATATAAAGCAAGGGATTTTATCTTTTAAAAGTGCCACTTTTCCCGCCGCTTTTATATTCAAGCCTTATATCAAAAATCTCCATTTCTCTATCAATAGCCTTTGCCATATCATAAATTGTAAGCAGTCCAATACTAACCGCTGTTAAAGCCTCCATCTCAATTCCGGTTTTTGAAGTTGTTTTTGCTGTTACTGTTATTTTAAATCCGACATCTATCTCTTCAATATCTACATCAACTCCGTCAATTAAGATATTATGACACATTGGAATTAACTCGCTTGTCTTTTTGCTTCCCATAATTGCCGCAATTATTGCGGTTTGAAGAACTGCCCCTTTTTTGGTTTTCTCCTTTAAAATAGCTTCTTTTGTCTCTTTTTTCATTTTTATCTTACCGCTTGCAATCGCAACTCTTTTTGTAATCTTTTTATCTCCAACATCTACCATCTTTGGATTGTGTTTTTCGTTTATGTGAGTTAGACTCATTTTTTATCCTTTAAGAGTTTTTTTAGGTTAAAGTGAAGAACACTCCAAATAATACTCCCTACAATAAATCCGGCTATAAACGGGAGTTTTAAAAAGTTTAAAATTATTAAGGTTAAAATAAGAGAGATTATAACCGCTAAAATGTCTTTCATAATTCTAATTCTTTTGATAAGTTAAAAAATTTTATCTAAGTTTAGCCAAATTATCCACTTTGTAAGTTTCAATTAAATTCCTTTTTTATGCTTTTAATTCTTTGAATATTATAACTTTTTATTCTTAAAAATAAATGGTTATTGCAATTAGAATTAAATATTTTTCTCATTTATCTTCTTTTTTAGATAAAATTGTAATAAAAAAGGATGAAAATGAGATTATTTATTTTGGTTTTTTTTGCGGTTTTTGCTTTTGCGGATGATAGGATTGATTTGATTTTAAAAGAGTTAAATGCTCTAAAAGCTGAGGTTAAGCATCAACACCAAGAAATTGAGAAGTTAAAAAGAGCTTTGCATTTGCAAAAAGAGATTATTAAAAAACAAGAAATTCAAACGCAAAAAGAATTTGCTTTGAAAAGTTGCGATAAGTTAAAAGTAGTGAATTTTAAAAGTAAGTATTATGATGATATTATCCCTTATTACATAATAGATTTTACTCTAAAAAATAACTATCCTTTAAAGGTTAAAAAAGTTATTGGGTCTTTGTTTGCTGAGGATAGTGATGGGGTTAAGATATTGCAAGATTATATTGATAGAGAGGTTAATTTAGCTCCAAATGGCGAGATTGAAATTAAGAAAAAACATATTATAGGAAATGAACTTGAAAAATATCTAAAAGATGAAAAACATCCAAAAGTCTATTTTCGTCCAACTACTATTGAGTTTGAAAATGGCAAAAAGTTAGAGTGTAACTAACACTCTATTTTGCTTTTACTTAATATTTTTAGCTCATCACAGCTAAAACCGGCTTTTAATCTGGCTTTTACGTTTATATCTTTTTTCTTCCAATCTTTAAAGAAATTATCAACTATCTCAAAATATGTGCTAATTGGGTCAAGATTTTTTCTTTTGCACTCCCACTTAAACCATTTGTCTCCTTTACTTACATGAGGTATCTCTTCTTTTAAGATAATTTTAAGGGCTTCAATTACCTCTTTTGCAAAAGGGTCTTTTGATTTTTGAAGGCGATTGATTATTTTCTCATTTGCGTCAAGTCCGTTGGCTTCGTACCATCTAGGAATTATTGCCATACGACTAAGAAGGTCTTGTGTTTTTAGGGCTGCTTCAAAAAGTGAATCATGCACAGGGAAATCTCCGTATTTATAGCCTGTTTTTTCAAGAAGTGAATTTATCATTTTAAAGTGTCTTATCTCATCTTCTGCAACTTCAAGCCAATCAAGATAAAACTCTTTTGGCATATTTTTAAACCTATAAACCGCATCAAGTGCTAAATCTATGGCTGAGTATTCAATATGCACTATTGCATGAAGTAAAACTGCTTTTTTTTCGTTTGTCTCAAACCCTCTTCTTCTTGGGACCTTTGAAGGTGGGACAATTTTACAAAAAGAGGCAAAACTTGGTTTTGTAAAGACTTTAACTTCACCTTTGCTAAAATCTATTTTATCTTTATTTTTCCAAATTTCATAAAACATTTCAAATTTTTTATTAATATCGCTACATTCGATTACTTTATTTATCATTTTGCTCCTTT
>JAMOSZ010000012.1 GCA_027062625.1 Nautiliaceae bacterium | reverse complement strand
TCTTTATCTTCGTTAAAAATTTTATTGGCTATTTCGCATTGAGCCGGGGTTATGCATCCAACTCCTTGCATCCCTAAGTTTTTTTGAAGCAAGCACCACTTTTTAAATCCATCTAAATCTTTATATTGCTGATAGACAAAGCCAATTGGAGTAATTTCTAAGAATCTTGAAGTTAATGAAAAATCGCTTAAAATCTTATGGATTAAGGGATTTTCAAGGGATATTATAGAGTGAGGGAGTTTTAGCTCATTTAGTAAATCATAAATTCCTATATAAAAGGTTGTTAGTTTTGGATGTTTTAGGTTTTTGAGATTAAAAAACGCCTCTTTTGTTTCAATTGATGCGTGAAGTTCCTTTTGAGTCAAAATGAAGGCATAGTCAATATCTGCTAAATATTTTACTTTTGGAATTCTAAACGCATTAAAATAAAATTCATCTAAAAACTCAATATCTTCAATTCCACCTTCATCAAGTGGATTAACTCTAACTACGATTTCTTTGTCAATCTTTTCAAGGTGACTTAAAAACACTCCTATCATCACCCTTGCAATCTCTTTTTTCTCTTTTGGCACTCCATCTTCTAAATTTAAAATTATAACATCCGCTGGCAGTTCGTCTATTTTATTAAGGTGTTTTACTTGGTGTCCGCTTACCATTAAAACAGAGCGTTTTTTTGTTTTTATAAGCGGAATTGGTTTTGGCTCTTTTATTAAAGAGAGGGCTTTTTTTATATCACCTTTTTTTACAATTTCTTCTAAAAAAGAAATATCTTTAAAAATCATTTGTTAACCTTTTTTAAGTAGTAAATTATTGCTTTAATTTCTGAGTCTGTTAGATAGTTGTATTTTGGCATAATAATTATGTATTTAAGAGGGGAATTTTTATCTTTTTTTAAAATTTTTTTTATATTAAGTTGATGAAAGAGCGCTTTTTTAAAAAATTCAAATGATAAGTTTTTAAAAGGAGTAGTTTTTATTACGATATGTTTACCATTTTCTTTAAAAGAAGTTATGATTTTTCCTTCTCCTCTTTTTCCGTGACATTTTGCGCAGCTTATACCCCTTGGATTATTATAGAGCATTTTACCATATTCAAAGTTAGTAATAAACCACTCTTGGGCATTGCTTAGAGAAAAAAGTATAAAAAGAGTTAAAAATCTCAAATTAAGCCTTTTATGATAAAATTCTAAAATATTTTATCAAAAAGGATTTTGAATGACAATCTTGGATGGGAGAAAGTTATCGGCTAAGATTAAAAATGAGCTAAAAGATGAAGTTAAAATTTTAAATCAAAAAGGTATTACTCCAACTTTGGCGGTAATTTTGGTAGGAGAGGATGAAGCAAGTAAAACTTATGTTGGGATGAAGAAGAAAGCGTGTGAAGAGGTTGGGATTAAAAGCCTTGTTTATAAGCTTGATGAGAGTATAAGTGAAAATGAACTTTTAGAACTTATTGATAAGATAAACAATGACTCTTCAATCCACGCTCTTTTAATTCAGCTGCCTCTTCCAAAACATATTGACACTTCAAAAGTTCTTCAAGCCGTAAATCCAAAAAAGGATGTTGATGGGTTTCATCCTTGTAATATGGGTAAACTTGTAGAGGGGCTTGATACTTTTGCACCTTGCACTCCTCTTGGGGTTATGGAGCTTTTTAGGGAGTATGGAATTGAAGTTTATGGAAAGGATGTTTGTGTTGTTGGGGCAAGTAATATTGTTGGAAAGCCTATGTGGGCTTTGCTTGTAAATGAGATGGCAACGGTTGATATTTGTCATATTGCAACCCGTGATTTGGCATCCCATACAAAAAGGGCTGATATTGTGATAGTTGGAGTTGGAAAGCCAAATTTAATTAGGGCTGATATGGTAAAAGATGGAGTGGTGGTTGTTGATATTGGAATTAATAAAGTTGATGGTAAGATTGTTGGGGATGTGGATTTTGAAAATGTTAGTAAAAAAGCATCCTACATTACCCCAGTCCCAGGAGGCGTTGGACCTATGACTATTGCTATGCTTTTAAAAAACACAATCAAGGCTGCTAAAAACTTTTTAGAAGAGACGAAATGAAAGAGAAGTTAAAAAAACTTTATCACTGGTCAAATAGTTGGAGTGGGACTATTGTAATTGTTTTACTTGTTATCTTCTTTTTAGCCCAAGCTTTTATTATTCCAAGTGGAAGTATGAAAAAGACTCTCCTTCCAGGGGATGCTTTGTTTGCAAAAAAGTTTGCATACGGGGTGCCAATTCCTCACATTCCTTGGATTGAGGTGCCGATTTTGCCAGATTTTAGAGGAGATGGGCATTTGATTGAGGGACCAAGACCAAAGGGAGGGGATATTGTGATTTTTAGGTATCCCCTTGATGTAAAAAAACACTTTGTAAAAAGATGCTTTGGAGCAAGCAAGGATGAGGTTATTTATGATGAGAATGGATTTTGGCTTTGGCATAAGAGTAATGAGTATATGAAAAGCCGTTATAAAGGGTTTAGGCAAAGGATTGTTGATGGTAAAATTTTTGTTTTAAACCCTTATATGAAAGAGCATAAAGGTATTAGTTATATTAATCAAAATATGACCTATTTTGCTTTAAAAGAGAGAGCAAATGAGCTTATAAAACTTTTAGACCTTGGGAATTTTACCGGTTTTATTCCTTATTCTAAGATAAAAACTTTGATTGATAATGTTATTACTACTCTTGCGATAAACGGAGAGAATGTAAAACCCTCTCAAATTGATATTGGGATGGGGGTTTATTTACAAAACGGGGTGATTAAATACTTTAAAATCCGTTTGCCAAAAGATTACTTTTTTATGGTAGGGGATAACAGGGATGAGAGCTTTGATAGCCGGTTTTGGGGACCAATTCCTTATAAACTTGTAGTTGGCAAGCCTTGGTTTATCTATATGAGCTGGGATAGTGATTTTACTATTCGTTGGAATAGGGTAGGGAAAACAATAGATGAGATTGAAGAGGAGCTAAGAGAGGGTAAAAAACCTTATATTACCGCTGGATGTGAGGAGTAGCATGGAAGCGTTGATTACTTATTCGGCTCTGATTTTAGCTTTTTTGATTGCGATTATAGGGCATGAGATTATGCACGGGGCTGTGGCTTATTATTATGGAGATGATACTGCAAAAAGAGAAGGTAGGCTTAGTATTAATCCAATTAAACACATTGACCCTTTTGGAAGTGTTGTTTTTCCGTTGGTTTTATATATCTCCCAAAAGCTTACAGGGGTGGCTGATCCGATAGTGTTTGGGTGGGCTAAGCCAGTGCCGGTGAATGTCTTAAAAGTTATTCAAAACGGTGGATATCTTGGGGCTGTTGCGGTTAGTATAGCCGGAGTTACTTATAATTTTTTGCTTGCTTTAATAGCTGCTACTTTTGTTAAATTTTTCTATCCTCCGACTGATTTGGTGAGCTTGTGGATGAGTGTCTTTTTATTTTATATGGTGGTTATAAATGTAATTTTGGGAGTCTTTAATCTAACCCCGCTTCCGCCTCTTGATGGTGCAAACGCTATTAAATATCTTGCTTTGCACTTTAAAATAGAAGGGGTTGTTAGGTTTTATAATAAGATTGAGCCTTATGGGATGATTATTTTGATGATAATCCTTTTTACCCCTTTATCAAACATAATCTTCACCCCAGCTCACATCTTAATTGCTCTTCTTCTTAGCTAAACCACTTTTTAACCTTCTCTATTGCTTCTTCTAAAAAGTTTTTGTGTTTTTTTACTTCCCCGGTAAAGCTTTGGTGGAGCTTTTCAAGAAGTTCTCTTTGTTCATCGGTTAATTTTTCCGGATATACAATATTTATAATTGCTATTAAATCCCCTTTTCTTCCAGTGTTTGGATTTGGCAGTCCTTCTCCTTTGAAGAGTATTCTTGTTTTATCTTTTGTGTGAGGTTTGATTTCAATCTCTTTTTCCCCATTTAGAGTTGGAATTTTTACTTTATCCCCTAAAATCGCACTGGTAAAAAATACCGGTACCTCTATAATTAAGTTTTCATTATATCTTTTAAAAATTTTTGAAGGTTTTACTTTAAACTGGATGTATAAATCCCCCCTTCCTTTTGTGTATTCGTTCCCTTTATTTGGGATTCTCATTCTCATTCCACTATCAACTCCGGCTGGAATGTCAACTTTGATTTTCTCTTTTTTTACAATAAAGCCTTTTCCTTTACACTCTTTGCATATCTTTTTAGGAATAAATCCTTTTCCTCCGCATTGAGGGCAGGTTTGTGCAAGCCTTATAAATCCGTTATCAATTATAATTTGTCCTTTTCCTTTGCATGTTTTACATACCACACTCTCCTCAGCCCCGCTTCCTTTACATTTTGGACAGATGGCATAATACTCAATCTCTATCTCTTTGCTAACTCCAAATGCCGCCTCTTCAAATCCAAGTTCAACTTCTTTTAAAATATCAATATTATATGGAAGCTCCTCTTCAAATCCAAAAATCTCTTCAAAAAAGTCGCTAAAATCAAATCCGCGAATATTTCCATCAAGCCCTTCTTTTCCATATTTGTCATAAATTGCTCTTTTTTCATCATCCATTAACACCTGATAAGCTTCGTTTATTAGTTTAAACTTCTCTTCTGCTTCTTTATCGCCTTGGTTTTTATCTGGGTGGTATTTTTTTGCAAGTCTTCTGTAAGCCTTTTTTATCTCCTCTTTTGTAGCTGTGCGTGAGACCTCTAAAATTTCATAATAATCCATCTCCCCTCCTATTTTTTAGCGAAATTATATCAAATTTCTTTTAGCGTAATTCTATAAACTAAGTTTAATTTTCTAGTTTAAGTTTTAAACTTTGATAGTTTGGTTTGAGATGATATAATTTCAATAAAAAAGGATAGCTATGCCTATGACAATTACTGAAAAAATTTTTGCTGAGCATATCGGGCGTGAGGTGAAACCTGGTGAGATTATTATGTGTGATGTTGATATGACAATTGGAAATGATATTACAACTCCAATCTCAATTAAGGCATTTGAAGAGAGTGGGGCGAGAAAGCTTGCAAAACCGGATAACTTTGCGATTGTGCTTGACCATTTTATCCCTCCAAAAGATATAGCATCGGCAAACCAGGCAAAAATTAATAGAGACTTTGCATACAAACACAACCTTAAAAACTTTTTTGATGAAAAAGATATGGGAATTGAACACAGACTCCTCCCGGAAAAAGGGCTTGTGATTCCTGGGGATGTGATTATTGGAGCTGATTCTCACACCTGTACGCACGGGGCGCTTGGAGCCTTTGCCACTGGGATGGGAAGTACTGATATTGCATTTAGTATGATTACTGGAAAAAGCTGGTTTAAAGTGCCAGAAAGCATAAAAGTTATATTTAGCGGCAAAAGAGGCGAACACGTTTATGGGAAAGATTTGATTTTAGAGCTTATAAGAAGGATAGGGGTTGATGGGGCGTTGTATAAGGCGCTTGAATTTGTAGGCGATACGATTGAGGAGCTCCCAATGGATGATAGGATGAGTTTGTGTAATATGGCAATTGAAGCGGGAGCAAAAAATGGGATTATAGCTTATGATAAGATAACAGAAGAGTTTTTAAATGAGGTTAAAAAATACAATCCTCTAAGAGCAAAGCCAAAAATCCACTACTCAGATGCGGATGCAAACTACTCCCAAGTAATTGAAATTGATGTAGATAACCTTGAACCGCTTGTGGCTTATCCATACCTCCCAAGTAACTCAAAGCCAGTTAGTGAGGCGGTAAAAGATGATATTGAGATTCACCAAGTCTATATTGGAAGCTGCACAAACGGAACATTAAGTGATTTAAGGACTGCGGCAAATATTTTAAAGGGCAAAAGAGTGCATAAGAGAGTAAGACTTATAGTAACTCCGGCAACTCAGAGAATTTACAAACAAGCAGAACACGAAGGGATTATTGATATTTTAATTGATGCCGGGGCGGTTGTGGCAAATCCAACGTGTGGGGCGTGTCTTGGAGGATATATGGGAATTTTGGGAGATGGAGAGAGATGTGTTGCAACTACTAACAGAAACTTCCGCGGAAGAATGGGAAGCAGAAGCAGTGAAGTTTATTTAAGTAATGCAGCAGTTGCTGCGGCAAGTGCGATTGCCGGTAAAATAGCAGACCCAAGAGAGCTTTAAGGCTCTTTTGTGTATGATTTGATTATTTTAGGAGCTGGGGCGAGCGGACTTTTTTTAAATAAACTTTTAAGCGGTAAAAATGTGCTTATTTTAGAGCATAATGAAAAGGCTGGAAAAAAAATAGAAGTTAGCGGCGGTGGAAAGTGTAATATCACCAATAAAATTCTCTCATACAAAAATTACTACCCATCAAACCCTCTTTTAAAAAGCTATTTTAAAAAGTTTGATAATAAATCTCTTTTAAAGTGGATAGAAAAAAATGGATTAAAGGTTAGGGAGTTAAAGCCACATCAATACTTTTTCTCTTCTTCAAAAGAGATTTTAAGGCTTCTTGGTGCAAAAAATATTATTTTTGGAGCTGAGGTTTTTGAGGTGGTAAAGAGGGAGGATTTTATTGTTAAAACTTCAAAAGGGGAGTTTAGGGCTAAAAATGTGGTGGTTGCACTTGGAGGGAAGAGTTTTAAAAAGCTTGGCGGAAGTGATAGGGGTTTAGAGATTGCAAAAGGTTTTGGGATAGGGTATAGGGAATTTAAACCAGCTCTTGTTGGGCTTAGCGTCCAAAGGAGTGAAGAGTGGTTTAAAAGGCTTAGCGGGGTTAGTGTTAGGGCAAGGGTTAGGGTTGATAGGAGAGAGTGGGTGGATAATATTCTTTTTTCACACAGAGGCATTACGGGTCCGGCTATTTTAAATGCTTCTTTATTTTGGGAGAGGGGATTTATTGAGATTGGGTTTTTAGATAATGTAAAAAAGTATCTTAAAAATCCAAACAAACAAATAATATCCCAGCTTCCTTTGCCAAGAAGGTTTATAAAAGAGTTTTTAAGTGTTGTTGGGGTTGAGGATAAAAAGGTTAAGTTTTTAAGTAAAGAGGATTTTAAAAAACTTAGGCTTTTGGAATCTTATAAGTTTGCACCGGCTGGGACTTTTGGATTTGAGAGGGCTGAGGTTAGTAAAGGTGGGGTTTTGCTTGATGAGCTTAGTGAATTTTGTGAGAGTAGTGTTAGGGGGCTTTATTTTATAGGGGAAGTTGTGGATGTAACAGGTGAGCTTGGAGGGTATAACTTTCAGTGGGCTTTTACTTCGGCTTTTTGTGCGTATGAGGGGCTAAGGAGTCTTATTTAAGAAGCTCCATTCTAACAGGTCCAAGTTTCATTGCGTTTATTACAACCCCTTTATCTTTAATCCACGCTCTCATTCCACCTTTTAAAACATAGACCTCATTAAATCCAAACCATTTTTTAAGGGTAGCCGCTGCAAGTAAGGCTCTATGCCCAGTTCTACAAACGATTATATACTTTTGATTTGGAGTGATTTTCTCTTTTTTAACTGCTGCGTATAACACCCCTCTTGGGATAAGTTTTGCTCCTGGGATGTGTCCGGCTAAAAATTCTGGCATCTCCCTTACATCAATTACCTTAACTCCCTCTTTTATCCATTTTTTTGCTGTTTTTACATCTATAAAGTGATTTTTTACTATTTTTAAAGCCGCTTCTTTTTGGGCTTTTATCCCTTCAAGTGGATTGTATGCAAAAAGTATTCCAACACTTAAAAGTCCGGCTAAGAGTAGTTTTTTCATATTTGCTCCTTTTTTGGATAATATTACAAAAAAAGAGTGCTTTTTAAGTGCAAAGGAGAGGTGATGATACCAGAGTGGGAGAGACAGGAATTTGTTCAGCTTGTATTTCCTCATAAAAACACTGATTGGGCGTGTTGTTTGAAAGAAGCTATAAAGACATTTAGCCAAATTGCTTATGCTATTGCTTCTTATGAGAAGGTTTTGATTTGCTATGAGGATGAAGAGACAATAGAGCATCTACGTCATAAAAATTTTATCTTCAAAAAAGTAAAAAACAATGATACATGGGCGAGGGATTTTGGGGCTTTGAGTGTTAGAGTGGGGGAAGAGGTTAGGCTTCTTGATTTTAAATTTAACGGATGGGGGCTTAAATTTGCGGCAAATTACGATAATTTGATTTCAAGAGAAATTTTTAATATCCATAAAAGTTACAATTTTGTTTTAGAAGGCGGGAGTATTGATTCAAACGGCAAAACCATCCTTACCACTTCAAAGTGTCTTTTAGAACCAAACAGAAATTATCCTATGAGTAAAGAGGAGATTGATGAATTTTTAAAAAGAGAACTTTTTGTTGATGATATTATCTGGTTAAATTACGGCTTTTTGGAAGGGGATGATACTGACTCTCACATTGATACTCTTGCAAGGTTTGTAAATAAAGATACGATAGTTTATTGCAAATGTGAAGATAAAAGCGATGTTCATTATGATGAACTTCAAAAGATGGAAGAGGAGCTTAAAAAGACACCTTTTAATCTTATACCTCTCCCTCTCCCAAGCCCAAAATTTTGGGATAACCATCGCCTGCCAGCCACTTATGCAAACTTTTTGATAATTAACGAAGCGGTTTTGCTGCCTGTTTATGAAGATAAGAGGGATAGGTATGTTTATGATATGTTTTGTGAGATTTTTCCAGATAGAGAGATTATTCCAATAAACGCAAACACTTTAATAAAACAACACGGCTCAATCCATTGCGTTACAAAGGAATATTTTGATGAAAATCTTATTAGCACCGAGTGAGAGAAAAAGCCTTGGGGGAGAGAGGGAGTTTTGTATAAGTTCTTTTTGTGAGCTTAACAGAGAAGAGGCTATAAGAAGGTATGATGAATTTATAAAAACAACCAGTGATTTTAAAAATTTTGGAGAGGATAAGAGCCCTATAAAAAGTCGCCCCTGCAAAGAGGCGATAAGAAGATATAAAGGGGTTGCTTTTGAGTATTTGGATTATGAGAGTTTAGATGAGGCTTCCAAGAGATATTTGAATGAAAACTTAATTATTTTCTCAAACCTTTTTGGGATAGTTAAGCCTCTTGATTTAATTCCCCACTATACCTTAAAACAAGGAAGCAAGCCGGGTTTTGATATTTATAAGTTTTATAAAGAGGGAGTTACTAAGGTATTGGATGAGATGGATGAAGAGTTTGTAGATTTAAGGGCAAAGTTTTATGAGAGGATTTACAAACCCAAAAGAGCTATTACTTTTAAATTTTTAAAAGATAACAAAGTTGTAAGTCACTTTGCAAAGGCTTATCGCGGTATGTTTGCAAGATACATTGCAATAAACAAAGCCAAAAGTATTGATGAAGTGTTAAAGATAAAATTTGAAGGTATTGAGATAGTTGAGGTTATTGAGAAAAAGGGTATTAGGGAGATTGTGTGTGAGATAAAGGCACATCTATAAGCCGGGTTCTGTTTTGGAAGTCATTTATCTTGGCACACACCTTGCGGTGCTGCTCATGCGGAGGGTAGAGTTGCAAGGCTTTACCATCCCTCCTTGCTGCGGGGTGGGTTTACCAGCTGGGTATATCGCTATACCCACTGGTGGGCTCTTACCCCACCGTTTCACCCTTGCCTGTGAGCTTTCGCTCCATCGGCGGTTTGGTTTCTGTGGCACTTTCCCTCGCCTTACGGCGGCAGCCTGTTAGGCTGACCCCTGCCTTGCTGCAGCCCGGACTTTCCTCTGGTTTTCCAGCGACTTCCCGATGTGCCTTTATATTATTATACCAAAATTTTTAATATTTTGAGCCGCAAATATACTCGCAATCTTCCAAAACATAAGCTTCGTGGATTTGACCGGCTGGGACTTTTAAGATGTCCCCTTCTTTTAAATGGTAGCTTTTGTCTTTTGTGTTGATTACCATTTCGCCTTTTAGCATCACCCTTATCTCTTCATATGGGTGTTTGTGCCAGCTGTAATAAGTCCCTTTTTTATCTTTCCAGACAAATATATCTTTGTAGCCCTCTTTTTTAAGCTCATCAAAGGTGATTTTTTTCATATTCTAGCATCTCTTTTCTTAGAGTTACTTTGAGTTTTGCAAGATTGTCTAAATGTCTTCTAAGTCTTCTTGCCCCAGCTTTTGTGTATTTTACTCTTAGTTTTTCTGCTTCAAATAATGCTTCTTTTAATTCATCTTCTACTTGGTTTAGTAGAGTTTCAAGTTCTTTTGTAATGTCCATTTTAATCCTTTAATTTTATTTTGTCAATTAAATACTTTGCCGTTTCGTTTAGCATTTGAGAAAATTTTACGATTAACTCTTCTGTATAAACAATTCTATCAGCCATAGTGCCAATTTTATCTGCCATTTCTCCGATTCTATCAGCCATTTTTCCAATGTCATCACTTAATCTTAGAGTAGTTTGAGTTAAGATTAAGAGTGTTTGAATGTAATTTTTACTAAAAGTTTGTTCATCTACAAGTTGTGTAATTTTATAAGATAATTCAAAGCTCATTTGAGCTAATTTTAGGTATGCATTTAATATTTCTTCAATGTTTTCATCATCTATTGAGCTGTTAGCTAGTTGATTTAGCTCTTTTTCAAATTCATTTAATTTTGGTAAATTTAAGGTTTGCATTTGTAAAATGTTTTGGGACTTTAAAATTAACTCTTGTGCATTGCTTAGAGTATCTGCTTTTAAGCTTAACGCTAAAAGAGTGATTATGAAAAGTTTTTTCATTATTCCCTCCTTTAACGGAAAAGATTATATCATAAAATTTAAGTTTTTTAATATAAATAACTTAGATTTTGTTAGTTTTTTGTTAAATTTGGAAATTTTTAGATTTTTAAATAAGAAATATGAATTTATGAAAAAGCAAAGAGTAATAAAAAGAATAGCTAAGAGAGTAGCCAAGTTAAGGAGGAGAAGTTTTTAAATTTTTTAGCTAAATTATAAGATTTAGTATATTCTCTATCTTAAAAAAAGTTTTTAATTTTAGCAAAAGTGGTTTCAATTAAATTTCTTAAAGAGACTTGAAAGTTTTATAAAATGTTTTTAATTGAAATCTGTAAGGATATTTAACTTTTTGATGTAAAGTGTCTTTTTATTTAAAAGATATTTAGCAAGTTTTGTTGTAGAATATAAAGCATCAGCTTAACATCTTTAAATTAAAACTATCATCAAAAGCAAAGCCAGTAGTATTTATTAGAGAGGATTTAGTTTTTTTTAAATAGTTTAATCTCTTTTAGTTGGTGTTCTAAATTTTTATAAGAAAGTCTTCTTGCAACTTTAAAAGCAAAATATATTAAGCTTTCTTTGTGTTTTTTCTTTTATTTTAAAAAATTTTTGATTTTTTTCAAACACGCTCCAAGAAATATTGACTTTTAAGAAGCAATTTATTATAATTTCATCACCAAATGATGGGCTGTCGCCAAGTGGTAAGGCAGCGGACTTTGACTCCGTCATTCGGAGGTTCGAATCCTCCCAGCCCAGCCACTCCGATGACGCGGGGTAGAGCAGCCTGGTAGCTCGCCGGGCTCATAACCCGGAGGTCGTGGGTTCAAATCCCACCCCCGCAACCAAGTTATTATAGTTCTTTAATTTTTAGTGACAGGTGAAAATAATTTATATTTTCCAATCTCACT
>JAMOSZ010000011.1 GCA_027062625.1 Nautiliaceae bacterium | reverse complement strand
AAATTGTATCAAAATTGTTGAATTTGTCAAGTTTTTTTATAATCCTGCTATGCAGGATAGCAAATTCATCTCCCTCTAATCTAACGATTTAGAGGGAGTATTCTTTGCTGAGAGTTTGATAAAAGATATTTGCAATAGATGGGATGTGGAAGTTTTAGAATTTAGTGGAGAAGAAGACCATATCCACTTACTTATATCGGCTCATCCATCAATGGAATTATCTAAATTCATAAATAATCTAAAAACCGTATCTTCAAGACTTATTAGAAAAGAATACAAAGAACATCTCTCTAAGTTCTATTGGAAGCCATATTTTTGGACGAGAGCTTATTTTATTGCCACAACAGGCGGAGCTCCGCTTGAAATTATCAAACAATATATTCAGTCCCAAGAAAGACCTAATCAATGAGCTACGCTCATCCTTTATTCTCCCTCTAATTATTCTAATTTAGAGGGAGAATTCTTTGGGGGTTTGGTTAAAAGTTTATGAATAAGCTCTAAATTCATTTTACAATTTTATAAAACTCTTTAAAAATATATTTACTATCGTGTGGTCCAGGGCTTGCTTCTGGATGGTGCTGGACTGAAAAGACAGGTTCATTTTTATACTTAACCCCCTCAATTGTTCCATCAAAAAGATTCATATGAGTAACCTCAGCAACCTCTTTAATCTCTTCTGGCACATTATAGTTATGATTTTGAGCCGTAATTTCTACAACCGGATGGCGACCTATTAAGTTTTTTACAGGATGGTTTCCGCCATGGTGTCCAAATTTTAGTTTAAATGTAGGGTATCCGTGGGAGATACTAAGGAGCTGGTGACCTAGACAAATTCCAAACATAGGAATTTTGGCTTTTAAAAGCTCTTTTATCTTTTCATGAATCTCTTTTAAAATAAGCGGGTCGCCAGGTCCATTACTTAAAAACACTCCCCCAATCTTGCCATTTTCATACATTTTTATAATTTCACTTGCAAGGGTTGAGGCTGGTAATACCACACACTCCATCCCAGCTTCTGTAAGTTCATTTAGAATATTTCTTTTTACCCCAAAATCCAAAACCGCAATTTTCTTATCGGTTTTTTTAGGTTTATACTTAAATTCTTTACTATCCCAAGCTCCTTGGTTGTGGATATAAGGCTCTTTTGTTGTGACCTCTTTTATATAATCAATCTCTTCAATCCTTGGAGAGTTTTTTAGGATTTTTTCAAGCTCATTTTTATCGTGAATTTCTGTTGAGGCTATCATCATCATAGCCCCCTCTTTTCTAATTGTTTTAGTCAAAAACCTTGTATCAATATCGCAAATCCCAAGAATATTTTGCTCTTTTAAAAACTCCCCTAAGCTTTTTTTACCTCTGAAATTTGAAAAATTATCAACATACTCTCTAACAATTACTCCCTTTAAAAAAGCCCCTCTACTTTCCATATCATCTTCATTAACCCCAACATTCCCAATTTCTGGCATTGTAAAAACAACAAACTGCCCTGCATAACTTGGGTCAGTAATAATCTCTTGATATCCAGTCATTGAGGTATTAAACACAATCTCACCAACCTCAGTTCCTCTTGCTCCAAATCCTTTTGCTTCAAAAAACATCCCATTTTCAAGTAAAATGCTAACTTTCATTTTAGTCCTTTAAATAAGTCCTCTTTTCCTAAGCTCTTGCTCATATAATCTTTGAAAAACCAAATTCCACTCATCACTTCCAGGTACCAAAGGTCTTTTATAATGCTCAATTTTCTCAAAAGCCGCTTCTCTTGCTGCTCTTTCTCTATTTAAAAACTCCATTATAGAATCAAAAATAATATTTTTTATCTTACCATCTCTCACATCATAATCAATAACTTCATCATCCCAAAGCTCTTGAACTATAAAAGCGGCTAAATCGTTAATTCTTTCCTCTTTATTAATAATAAATCCCTCTTCTTGGGCAATTTTTCTCTTGATAAGTTTAAAAAGCTCTCTTCTATCCACATCATAAAGCATATACTCATTCTCTTCTTCTTGCTTTTCTAAAATTTCTCTTACTTTATCTTCTATACTCTTTTCAAATAAAACATCATCTAAAATAATCTCTTCAATCTCTTTTATAGCCTCATCTATTCCTTTTGGAAAAGTAACTAAGCCACTTTTTAACAAATCAGTAGCAACTTTTCTTGCAATAAAAGGAACTTGTGCCTCTTTTATAAGCATTTTTCGCCTTTTTTTTAAAATTATATCAAATTAAACTCTCAACAAAATTAAAAGCCTCTTTTACCCTCTCACCTCTTATTTCAAACACAACACTCCCCTCATTTCCAAAAATTCCTCCACTTGCAATAACCTCAGCATCCACTCCAAACAAAAACTTAAAAGCTTCAATCTCACTAAATACTTCCCCATAAAAAAATCTAAGCATCGCAATTTTATTTCCCATTGCCAAATCCACATTTTGAGAAGCTGGCACAAAGTAGGGAATAAGCTTTTCGTGAGAGACTGGAATTATCACTTTTGCTCCTCTACACACCGCTTTTACATAATGATTACCATAAGTTCCACCATTAATATCTGATGCAGCTACGGCTGCTTGTTTTTTGCCATTTTCATACCAAAGCGCATTAGCCCCTTTTATAAAATAATCCTCTTTTGTAATTTCAAAATTTTCTATATTACTAAGTTTACCATTATCCAAAATTACAATAGGAGGTCTTTCGCGAGTTACATTTAATTTATTATCCATAATACATCCAGCAACATAAAGCATCCCAAGATTTAATCCCAAATAATTCAAAAGCTCTTGATTAGTAGAACCATATGCTACATAAACCCTTTTTGAAAAATCAATATATTTTGAAAGTGCATAAGCAATAAGTTTTTTCTGAGCTTTTACATTCAAGACTACTTGTCCTCTCATTAGTACACCTCTCCTAAAATATCTCCAACTTCTACATACTCTTTTTGATTTAGATATTTAAAATGCTCAGGCTCAAAGAAAAGCAAAATTGAGCTTCCAAATTCAAACCTTCCAAGCTCATCCCCTTTTCTTATAGCAATTGGAAGAGGATACTCAATTTTGAATACCTCATCATAATCTTTTTGAAGTCTCTCATCAAAATTTAGATAAATTCTCCCAACAATCATCGCTCCCACTGCTACAAAGTAAAAAATTGAGCCATTATGAGCTCTACATTTTAATACGACCCTTTTATTTTTGGGAAAAACAAGCTCTTTTTCAAGTTGAGTAGGCTTTACAGGCTTTAAGTCTCCTGGAATATAAGTAGCACTTAAAATCTCCATATCAATTGGAGCGTGAAATCTATGATAATCTCTTGGTGAGAGATAAAGATTAATAAAATGACCATCATTAAAATCAACTTCATCTAAAATAAGCTCTTTTAATTTATACTTTTTACCTTTAATTTGATAAGCATAACCTTCTTCAATCTCACCCTCACAAATTACCATTGAATCACTTGGACTTACAACAATATCTTTATCTTCATAAAACTCAATATACTTCTTATGCCTTATAAACAAATCATTAAGAGTTGGATACTCGCAAGGATCTTCTGGCACAAACTCCTCCATATTAATATCAAACCACTTCACATAAAGTCTATTGATAAAACACTGAATAGGACGAGGAAAGGGAGTTCTTGCTATTTTTACAACAATCTTAGCAAGCAAACGGGAGGGGTTCATTTTAAGTTTACTCCTTTTTTACCTTTTTTAATCTCACCGATAACATATCCATCACTATTTTCCAAAACTTTATCAAGATTTTCAGGGGAAACTGCCAAAATCATCCCTACACCCATATTAAATGTCCTAAACATCTCACTCTCATCAACATATTTACCCATAAATTCAAAAATTGGAAGCACTCTTATTTTATCTTTATAAACAACAGCCTCTAAATCATCGCTTAACACCCTTGGAAGATTTTCTACAATTCCTCCACCGGTAATATGGGCAAGTGCGTTTATATACGGTTTTAGGCGTTTGAAGTCTTTTACATAAATCCTAGTAGGAGTCAATAAAATATCAATTAATCTCTCTCCGTTAATTTCATCATCAAATTTCATTTTAAGTTTTTCAAAAAAGAGTTTTCTAACTAAGCTATACCCGTTTGAGTGAATCCCGCTACTTGGCAAAGCCACTAAAATATCCCCCTTCTTTACCTTTGGATTTAACTCATCCTCTTCTGCAATCCCAACGGCAAATCCAGCTAAGTCAAAGTCTCCTTGATTATACATCCCAGGCATCTCAGCAGTTTCTCCACCAATTAACGCACACTCAGCCTCTTTGCATCCAGCTCCAATCCCTTTTATAACTTCACTTGCCACATCCACATCAAGCTTTCCAGTAGCATAATAATCAAGAAAAAAAAGAGGCTCTCCAAAATTACAAATCAAATCATTAACACACATCGCCACTAAATCAATCCCAACTAAATCATATCTTTTTGCATCAATTGCAAGTTTTAACTTAGTCCCAACCCCATCAGTTGCACTTAGTAAAACTGGTTTTTTATATCCACTTGGAAGTCTAAATGCCCCAGCAAAACTCCCAATTCCACCAATTACATTCTCATTAAAAGTCTCTTTCACAAAAGGCTTAATCCTCTCAACTAAGCTATTACCAGCATCAATATCAACCCCTGCATCCTTATAGCTGATTTTCATTTTCTTTATCCTCCTTACATTCGCAAAAACAGCTTCCAAAAATTTTATTTAACAAAACAGTGCTTGGACAAAAATCAAAAATAAAGTAGATAAAAAGCATAATTGCCATAAATGCTAAAAGTGCAAGTCCAGCTACACTATACCCCTTTGAAAGAAGTGCCAAAATCAACACCAAAAACATACTCATCATAAGTCTTTGGACCCTCTCAGCACACCAAAGTTTTTTAGCTTTCATTCTTCTCCTTTAAAAAATTACTCTGTTTACCTCATCCATTTTAGCCTCAGCTAAAAGTTTTGCTTTTTTATTTCCTTGATTAATTATATCCAAAATTTCATCATTTTTTAACTTTGCTTTTTTCTCTCTTATTGGCATAACAATCTTTTCTATATTCTTAGCACATCTTTTTTTACACTCAACACACCCAATCTCACCCTTCTTGCAAGCTTTCTCAATCTCTTTTACCTCATCAGGGGATGAGAAGGCTTTGTGGTATTCAAACACAATACAAACCTCAGGATGCCCAGGATCTGTTTTTTTAATTCTTGAAGGGTCGGTTTTTGCTTTTCTTATCTTTTGCCAAATCTCCTCTTTACTCTCATCAAGATAGATTGCGTTATTATAACTTTTACTCATTTTTCTTCCATCAAGTCCAGGAAGCCTTGGAATTTTAGTCAAAAGTTCTTTTGGCTCTTTGAAAATCTCTTTTTTATAGATATAGTGAAAGTGTCTTACAATCTCTCTGGCTATTTCTAAATGAGGTTTTTGGTCCTCTCCTATTGGGACAAAATCGGCATCATACAAAACAATATCAGCAGTCTGTAACACTGGATAAGTCAAAAATCCAGCATTATTTTTCTTTTTATACTCAGGCTGACTCATTGCATCTTTGTAGGTTGGGTTTCTTTCTAACCAGCTAATAGGAGTTATCATATTAAATACTAAATAAAGTTCTGCATGCTCTTTAATCTCACTTTGGATAAAAAGAGTTACTTTATTTGGGTCAATCCCGCTTGCAATCCACTCCTTAACAAGCTCAACACTAAGCTCTCTTAAATTAAGCCCCTCATCATACTTTGTAGACAAAGCGTGCCAATTAGCTACAAAGAAAAAACTCTCATACTCATCTTGAAGTCTTTTCCAATTCTCAATAACCCCAATATAATGCCCTAAATGAAGCTTACCAGTTGGTCTCATTCCGCTAACTACCCTCATCTTAAAACCTTGCTCCTATTTCTAAAAATGCACCTTTGTATTTAATTTGAGTCTCATTATCCCCATCTTTCCCGTAAGCATCTTTATATCTATATCCCACTTTAACAAACGGATTAACAGGTCCTAAAATATCAATTGTATATTTTAAAGCACCACTATAATCATAATGGTGATTATCCCCAAGCTTTGCCCACTTTACATTTGCCAAAACGCTAAATCCAAAAATATGCATACTCTCAACATGTCCATAAAGATAAGGCAAAATTACACTCCAATCTTTATTAATAGATGTAGTGCCCCCAGTTTTTTTAATAGTCCCATTAATACAGGTTGCGTTTTCTCCATTAATTTTTGTATTTCCTTGCCAATAATCAATCCCAAATCCAGCTTCAATATCTGCAAAAACTGGTTTTATTTCATAAAAAAGAGTTAAATCGTATGAGTTAATTGTCTGTTTTGTATAAGCGTTTGTAAGAGAGGTCGGAATTTTTACATCATCAAATATTTTTACATTCCCGGCAATATAATTACTATGTCCATCACTATCATATTTTGTATATTGAAGTTTTACATTTGGAATAAGAGGAATTGGATGGATAAACTTAACCCAAACATATGGATTTGACTTATCTTTTAATCCAAAATCCCCAGTATTACAATTCCTATCACTTTGAGCTGATGAATTATTAAAATAGTTTTTGGTATCTTTAAGTTTTACATATCCATCAATATTCTCTTGCCAAATTCCAGCTCCACCACTAATACTTAAAAAATCAGCATTTGCAACACTAACTACCCCAGCTAACAAAATAGCTACTAAGTTACTTTTTTTCATTTTTATTTCCTTTCTCTCTTGGTATAAGCACAATTGGAGTGCCTGTAAAGTCCTCTTTTTCTCTTAAAAAGTTAATTAAATACCTTTTATAAGAAAAATGAAGCTTTGGCTTATTCATAATTAAAGCAATTTGAGGAGGCTTTATATCAAATTGGGTTGCATAATAAATTTTTATCTCTTTTCCTCTAACATCAGTTGGGAGATGATGTCTTTGGGTTGCCTCTTTTATCCATTCATTCAATCTTGAAGTTGGAATTCTTTTTGTATAGTTGCCATAAACATAAACTATCTTATCTTTTAATTTATCAATATTTCTTTTTGTCTTAGCACTCACCACCATAAAAGGAGCATAATATAAAAATTTAAACCTATCTCTTACTTCTCTCTCAAACTTTTTATAATCCATCTTAGCTTCATCCCACTTGTTTGCGACAATTATACACGCATTTTTGTGCTTTTCAATAAGCCCACCGATTTTTTCATCAAGTTCTACTATCCCATTTTGTGCATCAAGCACCAAAATCGCAATATCCGCCTCTTCTAAAACCTTCTCAGTCCTCATCAAAGCATACTTTTCAATATCCTTAATTTTTCCTCTTCTTCTAATCCCAGCAGTATCGACAAAAGTAATAGTATATCCATTATGCCAAACACTCTCATCAATTGGGTCAATCGTAGTCCCATCAACATCACTAACAATTGCCCTCTCTTCTCCAATTAAAGCATTAAGCAAAGAGCTTTTTCCAACATTTACTCTTCCTACAATCGCAACTTTTATCTCTTTAAGTTCTTCTAAATTCTCTTTTTCTTCTTCGCTAAACAAATCTTCAATTGCCATATCTTCTTCAATTGAAGTAGCCTCTATTATCTGCTTTTTTTTAGGAATAAATTCTTTAATTCTCTCTACTAATTTACCAACTCCTCTATTATGAGCTACTGAAACTGGATAAACCTCATCCGCTCCAAGAGAGTAAAAATCATAAACTTTTTCCATCATCTTATCATTATCAACTTTATTAACGACTAAAATAATTGGCTTATTTAATTTTTGCAAACTCCTAAAATACTTTATCTCCTCCTCATCTGGCAAACTCTTAGCATCTACCATATATAAAATTAAATCAGCTTCTTTTGCCGCATTTAAAGACTTTTCCTTTACTTTATTAAATAATTCATCCCTCTCTTCAAGTCCACCAGTATCAAGCAAAATAAAATCCTCTAACTCATCATCAATATTTACAACTCTTTTTTTAATATCCCGAGTAGTCCCAGCCCTTTCACTTACAATTGCATCTCTCTCTCTTATAATTCTATTAAATAAAGAACTCTTCCCTACATTTGGCTTACCAAGTATTGCTATCTTAATCATTAAATACTATCCTTATAGCTTATTTTTTTACTTAACAAATCTTTCATATGCAAATAATTATTAAGTGCATTTATATAAGCCTTTGCACTTGCAAGCATTGTATCAATGCTAAGTCCATGCCCCATAACCGCTGGCTTATTCTCATCAAAAATAACTTTTACCATAACTTTTGCAAGAGCATCTTTTCCTTCACTAACAGCCTCTACTTTATAATCCATAAGCCTTCCGTTTATTCCACTAATTCTATCAATTACTTTAAATACTGCATCAATTGTCCCTTCTCCAATAGCCGCATCAGTATAAACTTTATCCTCAAACTTAATCTTAGCCGCAGCACTTGGCATACCATCGCTACAATCGCTAAGTTGAAGAGAAATAAGTTCATATACTTTTGGAGTTTTATCACTCTCTTCATTCATAATTGCCAAAATATCTTCATCATAAATCTCTTTTTTCTTATCAGCAAGCTTTTTAAATCTCTCAAAAACTCTATTTAACTCCTCTTCACTCAAATTACTAAATCCAAGCGCTTCAAGTTTCTTTTTAAGTGCGTGACGGCCTGAATGTTTTCCAAGAACAATTGTATCTTTTACATCAAGCCCAATATCCTCAGCACTCATAATCTCATAAGTCTCTTTATGTTTTAATACTCCATCTTGATGAATTCCAGATTCGTGAGCAAAAGCGTTTCTTCCAACAATTGCTTTATTTGGCTGAGGTTCAATTCCAGTTACAGATGCAACCAAACGGCTTGTTGGATAAATCTCACGGGTATTTATTCTTGTATCAATTCCATCAAACAAATCTCTTCTAACCTTAATAGCCATTACTATCTCTTCAAGTGCCGCATTTCCTGCCCTCTCTCCAAGCCCATTTATAGTACACTCTACCTGCCTTGCCCCATTAAGTACAGAATAAAGACTATTAGCAGTTGCAAGTCCAAGGTCGTTGTGACAATGAACTGAGAAAGTAATATCTTTTGGAAAATATTCAACCAGTTCTTTTATCATAGCTCCCATTTCGTGAGGAAATCTATAACCTACCGTATCTGGAATATTAATTGTTTTTGCTCCGGCTTTAATTACTGCATCAATAATCTCTTTTAAAAAGCTCATTTCACTTCTTCCAGCATCTTCACAACTAAACTCAATATCATCCACAAAAGTTTTTGCATACTCAACCGCTCTTACTGCTTTTTTTATTACTTCATCCGGGCTCATTCTAAGTTTATATTTCATATGAATAGGACTTGTTGCAATAAAAGTGTGAATTCTTTTTAGTTTTGCCGGAGCTATTGCATCGGCTGCTTTTTTAATATCTTTTTCCACTGCTCTTGCAAGTGAACAAATTGTAGAATCTCTAACTTCTTTTGCAATGTTATAAATAGCTTCAAAATCCCCAGGACTTGCCGCTGCAAACCCAGCTTCAATAATATCAACTCTTAGTTTTTCAAGTTGCTTTGCTACTTTTACCTTCTCCTCAATTGTCATACTTGCCCCAGGAGATTGCTCTCCATCTCGCAAAGTAGTATCAAAAATTTTTACCATCTCCATATAAATTCCTTTATGGCTTTTTTCTAATTATACTTTAAAATAAAGTTTTTGTCAATGGAAAAAAATTATCCGTTAGAGTTTGTGTTTATAAATTTTCCAATAATTATAAATTCCTCTTACAAATCCATATAACACATAAATACTCAAAATTATAGCAATTGACTCAACTGGATACAAATAAATCAAAGACGCAACTAAAATAATAACAACTAAAATCTTAAAAGCAACATTTTTATTAAAATTTATCTTTTTAAAACTTGGATACCTAAAATTACTAACCATCAAAATCCCCAAGAAAAGTGCTAAAAACAACAAAAAAGGTCCTAAAAAATCAAAAGAATACTTTTTATAAATCAAAATCCAACTACTAAGCACAACCGCAGCCGTTGGAATTGGAAGTCCAATAAAAAAACTTGAATCAAGAGTTGTAGTTGTTACATTAAATCTTGCAAGTCTTATAAGTCCAAATACCACAAAAAGCCCACTAACCAAAGCTCCTAATTTCCCATAATAAGTCCCATCCGCAAAAAAAAGCATCATAGCAGGAGCCACTCCAAAAGCCACCGCATCTGCTAAACTATCAAATTCTATTCCAAATTTTGAGGTGGTATTTGTAAGCCTTGCAAGCCGCCCATCAAGCCCATCAGCAATAAGACTTAATACAATATAAATAAATGCCTTTTCAAATTTCCCTTGGGATGAAGCAATAATACTCATAACCCCAAAAAAAGCACTAAGAGCTGTAAAAAAGTTTGGCAAAATATAACCTAAATGAATTTTAGTCATTGAAATATCCTATAACGCTCTCTCCCCCTTTTAACTTTTGAAATTCAATAACTTTAATTTTACTATCAAGCGGCAAATATATATCCACTTGTGAGCCAAATGTAATCATCCCATATTTTTTAGCAAGCTTAATAAATCCCAAATCCCTAAACATAACAATTCTTCTTGTTATAAATCCTGCAATTTGATTAACTACCACTTTACCTTTTTGATTTTTAAATAAAACTCTATTTTGCTCATTAAGCTCACTTGCTTTATTTGAATTTAAAGCTAAAAAGGTCCCGTGAATATACTCTCTTGCACTCATTTCTCCTTCAATTGGAGAGAATTGAATATGCAAGTCAATCAAAGAGAGTCTTATTGAAACTTTTATTGATTTTTCATTAGTAATAGGAGAAATAGCTTCGCAAATCTCTAAAACTACCCCATCAGCCGGAGATATAATTACATTTTCCCCCTCTTCTTCTGGCTCTCTTGGAGGATTTCTAAAAAAATAAATCATAAACATAAAAATCCCAAAAAAGATAAGCTGCCAAATTAAAGGAAATCTAAAAATTAACGAAATTAAAAAAATTCCTCCACTAACTCCCACATAAGGATACCCTTCTTTTACAATTATCTCCATTTTTATCCCTCTTTATTGGATTTTTCAAACTCTTCAATCAACTCTCTTACCCTACTTCCTTCAATTACTTCTTTCTCATAAAGCTCTTTTACCATTTTTTCAATAACCAAAGCATATTTTTTGAGTTTTTCTTTTACAATCTCATACCTTTTAGCTAAAAATTCTTTTACAAATTTATCAATTTCTTCTTGTGTTTTTTCTGAATATTCTCTTTCTGTGCTAAATCCACCTAAAAATCTATTCGTTTGCTTTTCAAGCACCATAAGTCCAGCAACATCACTCATCCCATATATTCTAACCATTGCTTTTACAATATCAGTTGCCCTTTCTAAATCGTTTGCGGCACCTGTTGAAATCTCCCCAATAAAAACTTCCTCAGCCGCTCTTCCGCCAAGTAAAGTATCAATTTCTGCTATAAGTTCTTTTTTTTGCATCAAAAATTTATCCTCTTCTGGCATATTAAGAGTATATCCAAGCGCCGCAAGTCCTCTTGGTACGATTGAAACTTTTTTAACTTTTCTTGCTTCTGGGGTAATTTCCGCAATTACCGCATGTCCACTCTCATGATACGCAACAATTTTTTTATCTTTTTCATTTAAGCGTCTTGATTTTTTTTCAAGCCCAGCAATCTGTCTCTCAACCGCTTCAACAAAATCCTCTTGATTTACCTCTTTTTTATTTTTTCTCCCAGCAAGCAAAGCCGCCTCATTTACAATATTAGCTAAATCCGCCCCAGCAAGTCCGGCTGTCATTCTTGCAATCTCTTCTAAATCCACATCTTTTCCAGCTTTAATTTTTTTGATATGAACTTTTAAAATTTCAACCCTTCCTTTAAAATCTGGTTTATCCACTAAAACCTGTCTATCAAACCTTCCGGGTCTAAGAAGGGCTGGGTCAAGAACTTCTGGGCGGTTAGTTGCCGCAAGCACAATTACTGGTTCATTTGAATCAAACCCATCCATTTCAGCCAAAAGCTGATTTAAGGTCTGCTCTCTCTCATCATTTCCTCCCATTGGACCACCAACTGCACGCGATTTACCAATAGCATCAATCTCGTCAATAAAAATTATACTTGGAGCCTCTTTTTTTGCTTGGGCAAAAAGGTCTCTAACTCTTGCAGCACCAACCCCTACAAACATCTCAATAAAGCTACTTCCACTTACCGCAAAAAAAGGCACATCAGCTTCTCCTGCAACTGCTTTTGCAAGAAGCGTTTTCCCAGTCCCAGGAGGTCCAACAAGTAAAACCCCTTTTGGAATTTTTGCTCCAAGCTCAATATATCTATCCGGATTTTTTAGAAAATCTACTATCTCTTTTACTTCCTCTTTTGCCTCTTCATTTCCAGCAACATCATCAAACTTTACATTAGGCTTTTCGCTTTTTATAAGCCCTTTGGCACTTCCAAATCCAAGCACCCCTCCCATACCTTTTTGCATACGGGATGCCAAAAACATCCAAATGGCAAAAAAGATAAAAATTGGAATAATCCATCCAAATATAAGCTCACTTAACCAATTATTAGCTGTATCGTCAATTGCACCATAAGAAATTTTATACTTATCCAAAATCGGAATTAAAGTATTATCATTTGGAACTTTTTTAAGAGTAATTATTTCTCCATCTTTTAGCTTAACTCTTACAATCTTACGTCCAATCCAAACATATTCAAGCTTTCCTTTTTTTGCCCACTCCTTTACATCAGAATAGGTATAACTCTTAACAATCCCAGAAGAGAATTCATTTTGTAAATTATTTGGAGCAATACTTCTAAAAATCACAACAATTAAAATTGCAAAAATAATAAACAAAAGTAAAGGATTTTTGTTAAAAAAGTTATTATCGTTTTTATTTGCCATTAACTCCCTTTCTTAAAATTAAAGTAACCCACTCATTCTCCTTTATCTCCTCTATTAAATCAAACTCTTTATATTTTTGCAAGACTTTATCTTTGTATTTATCAATAATTCCAGATAAAATTAAAGTATTCGCTCTTTTTTTCAAATCAGGAGCAATAAAAACCAATACATCCGCAATAATATTGGCAATTACTACATCATAATTACCATTAGCTAAATTTGCACTTCCTTGCCAAATTTTATTATACTTTGCATTGTTTAATTTAAAATTCTCCTTTGCACTCTCAATTGCCAAAGGATCTGTATCACACAAATCAACCTCAGCCCCAAGTTTGCTTGCAACAATTCCAAGTATACCACTCCCACATCCAACATCTAAAACTCTATCACCTTTTTTTATATACTTCTCAATCGCTCTAACACAACTTCTTGTACTCTCATGATGTCCACTTCCAAAAGCAAGGGCTGGGTCAATTACTATATCAATTTTCCCTTCTTTCTTCTCATACCAGCTTGGTCTTATATAAAACTTTCCAATTTCAATTGGCTTAATTGACTCTTGATATACTTTAATCCAATCTTTATTAGACTTTTCGCTTACTTTAATTTCCAAATCAACTTTGGTATCAAAAATCTCTTCAAGTGCTTTTACATACTCTTTCAACTCTTCAATTAACCCATCAAATTTCTCTTCACTCCTTAAAATTAAACTCTCTCCTCTCTCTTCAATGCCGTTAAAAAACCTATCCATCAAAAATGATTCTATCTCATCTTTAAATTTTGATGGGGTAATCACCACTTCATAATACTTCTCTTTCATTGATACTCTCTTAAAACTTTTTCTAAATTGACTCTTCCCTCATAAAAGGCTTTTCCAACAATTACTCCATAAACTCCATAATGTTTTGCTTTTTTTATATCATTTTCACTCGCAACCCCACCACTTGCAATAACTGGCTTATTAGAAGCTCTCATAATATCTAAAATAAACTCAATATTAAGTCCATTAAGAGTTCCATCTTTGTCAATATCAGTAGCAATAATACACTCAACATCGCTATCTCTAAACTCTCTTGCAAGCTCAATTGCCCTAACTTTCTCATTCCTACCCCATCCATCAACCGCTACAAATCCATCTTTTGAATCAATTCCAACGGCAATTGGATATTTTTTTGCAAGCTCTTTTACCTTTTGTGACTCCCTTGCCGCAACACTCCCAAGAATTACCCTATTAATTCCAAGGTCAAGATATTTTTTGATAGTCTCTTCATCCCTTATTCCACCTCCAAGCTGGATTTTTAGGTTTGTGTTTTTTCTTATTTTTTCAATTTGAGCAATATTTTTTGGCTCCCCTGCAAAAGCTCCGTTTAAATCTACAATATGAAGCCACTTAGCCCCCATCTCTTCAAATCTTTTTGCAAGTTCCCATGGCTCATCGCTATAAACTTTTGCACTCTCCATTATCCCTTTTGTAAGCCTAACAGCCTTACCATCTTTTAAATCAATCGCTGGAAAAATTATCATTCTTACTCCTTATAAATTTATAAAATTTTCAAGCACTCTAAGACCAGCATTGTGAGACTTTTCCGGATGTGGTTGAAACCCAAAAAGATTATCTTTATTAACAGCACTTACAAATTCATACCCATAAATTGTTTTACCAATAACAAATTCATCATCACAAACAACATGGTAAGAGTGAACAAAATAAAGGTATGGGTTATTAAGCCCTTTAAAAAGAGGAGCTTTTTTTGTAAAAAACATCTTATTCCACCCCATATGAGGAATTTTGTGAGTTTTTTCAATGTTTTTAAATCTCACAACCCTCCCTTTAATCAATCCAAGCCCTTTGTGTCTTCCAAACTCTTCGCTGCTTTCAAACAAAAGCTGCATCCCCAAACAAATCCCAAGCACATATTTTCCAGATTTTACAAATTCTCTAATAGCCTTATCTAAATTTGTCTCTTTTAAATGCTCCATTGCATCTCCAAACGCCCCAACCCCCGGGAAAAGGAGCTTATCATAGTTTTTTAATTTATCAGCATCTTTTACAATCTCAGCTTTTGCACCAATCTTATCAAAAGCGTTTTTTACACTTGCTAAATTTCCCATATTATAATCAACTATCCCTATCACTCTTTAAACTCCTTACCAACTGATTTCATATAATAAGCAAGTCCTCCCAAAAGAAAAGTTACAGCTCCAAGTAAAATTGCCGCGTATAGAAGTTTTTGAGGCGCAATCATAGCAAACTTAAATACCAGCATAAGCCCCTCAATTGCAAGCGCAATTACAATACTTCCCAAAAACTTAATCATTGTTTTATGAATTGCAAAAGGATGCTCCTCTTTTTCTTGAATAACCTCTTCACTCATTAAAGTCTTAACTAAATCAAAAAGAGCAAGAGACAAAGTTAAAAGAATTGTTGATTCAAACATCTTCTTAACATCAAGCTGAGCTAAGTTATATGAAAAAAACATTTTAACTCCATCAATAAAAAGCAAAACAACAATACTAAAAAGTGCAAGCGAAAAGAGAGCATAAATTATTCTATTAAAATTATGAAACCACTTCTCACCTCTTTCTTCTCTTACAAATTTTAGTAATTCATTAAGTGGAATATCAATAACCGCAACATATAAAAGCTTACCTTTGTCATTAAAAATTGGCATTGCCGCACTAACTACCATCTCTCCGTTAATTAAACTTGGATAAGGATCAGTTAAGATACATTTTTTCTCTTTTACGGCTTTATAAAAGTAAGTTCTATTTGATTGGTTTAAATCAATATGCACTTCCTTAAATTCATCTTTTAGAGTAATTAACTCTGAGATTTGATGTCCCGTTGCATCTAAAACATAAGCTGCATTTACAAAAGGAAGTTCATGCACAATCCTCTCTAACCCATCAATAATTACATCCAAAGTGATTTCTGGAAGTCTATTTGGCAAGTTTCTTTGTAAAATATAACAAAAATAAGCTCTTGCCTCTTTTCTTATCTTAAAAAACTGATGAATCTCTCTTATATGCATTCTTACCTCCTAATAATTCTTAACAGTTCCTCCACACAAAGTCCCATTGCCGTTGATTCATACCCTTTTACCTCTTTTATATACTTTTTACAAAATCCTTCAACCATACAAGCCCCAGCTTTCCCTCTCCACTCTTTGCTTTTTAAATACTCTTCTAACTCTTTTTTATCAAACTCTTTGAATTTATAAATAGTTTCATCAACTCTACCAAAAATCTGACCTTTAAATCTAATCCACATTGAAGTAACTATTTTTATTTCTCTTCCACTTTGTAAAAGTAAAATCTCCCTTGCTTCCTTTTCATCTTTTGCTTTTCTTAAAATCCTCCTCCCATCAGTTACAATCGTATCAGCAGCTATAATATCATCGCTAAAACACTCGCAACACTTCTTAAATTTGCCATAACTTGCCAATACCACAAATTCATAAGGGTCAGTTGATTTAATACTATCTTCATCAAATTCGCAACTCTTTTGAATAAACTCAATTCCAGCTTTTCTTAAAAGTTTTGCCCGAGTTAAAGAAGAACTACAAAGTATCATTCCCCGACCTTAAAAACATACTCAAAGATATTTTTACCATCTTTATGCTCAACTCTATAATCAATTCCATATTTTTCACAAATATTTTTTACAATATTAAGCCCAACCCCAAGTCCCCTTGTATAAGAATGCTCCCTATAATTTTTATCAAAAATCTTCTCAGGATGTTTAATTGGTTTACCAAATGATTCAAATCTAAGCGCTACAAAATTTCCTCTTCTTTTTAAAGAGACATAAACTTTTGAGTGTTTTGGCGAATATTTTAAAGCATTTGAGAGATTATTATCTACAATTCTCTCAAACTCCACTTTATTGATATAGTAGTGAATATAATCATCAATATCCGTTACTATTTCAATATCATTACTTCTTGCCATTGCTGAGAAGAATCTAACTCTTCTTCTTAAAACATCACTTAAATTAAGCATCTCTTTTGCTTCATATTTTAAAATTCCATTTGCTGAAATATATGACAAATCTTCATATGAGTTAGAGAGCATAATTATTGCTGATTCAATCTCATCAATAATCTCTTTTTCTTCTTTTGTAGTTGCCATATTTCTTAAAAAGTCAATATTTAAAGTAATTATTCCAAGCGGTGTTCTTATTTGGTGAATAGTATCAACAATAAACCTTTTATTCTCTTTTAAAAGTGCTTGATTTTTCTCTATTTCAGTTTGTAACTCTTCTCTAAATTGATTATACCTATTTTTTAACTCTTCAAGTTCATAAATTGAAATAACTCTCTCTTTTTTAGGTTCTTTTACTTTTTCATTTTCTCTCATACTCTTAACAACCCCAATAATCTCTTCTGAAACTTTATAAGCTGTTAGTCTATAAATTAAAAAGACTAAAACCGCAAGCAAGCTAAAAATTACAATAAGTCTTATTTTTGAATTTTCAAGTTCTTGAAAAAGAGACTTTGCTGAATACTCGACTTTTAAAATAGCATCTTTATCCAAAACCTTAAACTTATGAAAGATAATAAGTTTATCATTATCAAAAAAGTAATATTCATCATCGTCTTTGATAACTTTTGTAAAGAAACTTTTCTTATACTTCTCCCACTCTTTTAAAGAGTAAACATAACTTTTAACCTCATCTTTTGTAATATCAAGCAAATAGACTTTATTCTCTTTTAATAAAAGTTGCATATCCAATAAATCTGGAATTATGCTCACTAAATTTTTAAGATGCTCCATTAAATTAGAAATACTAACTCCACAATCAACTCCTATAACTTTATCATAATACCTTACAAAGTAATCTTTTTTAACATACCAATTTTTAAAGTCAATATTAAACCCTGAGGCATCAAAATTAATCTCATTATTTAAAACTCTTAAAATATGATACCTATGCAAATAAGCTTCTTCTTTACACTCACTATCTCCTCTTAAACATTTTAAATCTTTATTAATCAAATAAAGCTCATACTCCATAAGTTTATTACACTTTTTTTCAATCTCCCTTTTAATCTCATCAAATGGCATTTTACTAACATCACTCAAAAAGTCTTTTGCGAAATAATAATTTCTATCAAACAAAAACTTAATATTATTAAAATAAGAGTTAATTTGAGCTTCTATCCTATAAGTTAAAAGATATTTTTGGTTCAAAAAGTTTTGGATAATAGTATTACGGAATACAATATAATTGTTAATTGCCAAAAACACTAATATCAAAAAAATAACAATAAAAACTCCTAAAAAAACTTTTCTTAATTTAACTCTCAATTTCAAATCTATATCCTGTTGCTACTATTGTTTTAATGTAATCTTTGTCAAATTTTTCCCTTAGCTGCTTTATAAGCTGACGGATTGGAGGCTCTTTTTGATAATTTTCTCCCCAAACATACTCTATAATTTTATCCTTTTTTACGGTCAAATTCACATTATTTAGCAAAAGATAAAGAAGCTTTCTCTCTTTTTTTGTTAAATCTACAAGTTTCCCATCTTTAAACAAATCACCACTCTCCCAAACAAACTCATACCCATCCCATTTTAAAGAGGCTTTTCTTTTTAAAAGATGATTAACCCTAACCTCAATTTCAGCTGCTTTAAAAGGTTTTTTAATATAATCATCGCACCCATACTCATACGACTTTCTAAAATCATACTCATCATCAGAAGCAGTAATCATAATAATATTTGCACCCTCTTTTAACTCTCTTATATACTTAACAAGCTCAACTCCGTTAATCCCAGGAATATTAATATCAATTAAGTACAAATCATAATCTCTTTTTTTAATGTTTTCAAGTGCTTCTTTTCCATTATCCTCAACAACAACTAAAAAGTCATTTTTTTCAAGAATCCTTTTAACAATTTTTGCGTGCTGATAGTTATCTTCAATAAGCAAAACACTATAAAGCAACTACTCTCCTTTTAAAAGCCTTTTTTTAACTTTCTCTATCAATTCATCAATCTTTCCTACATCCTTACCTCCACCTTGGGCAAAATCGGCTTTTCCACCACCTTTTCCACCAACAATTGGAGCAAACTCCCTAATCAAATCCAAAGCCTTAATTCCATCAACCTTACTAATGGCAACCATATTGACTCTACCCTTATTCTCACCCGCAAGAAAAGCTACTAAATTATCGTATTTTCCTTTAAGCTCGGTTGCAATTTCTCTTAAATTTGCATTATCAATTCTCTCAATTACAAAATTAACCCCATCTTTTTCTATCGGTTTAATCTCCCTAACGGCTGCTTGTTTCAAGGCTTTAATCTCTTCTTTTAAATTTTTAATCTCCTCTTTTTGTTTTTCAATAAATTTTTTTATATCGTTTGCCTTGTTCTCAGCTTTAACCTCCTCAACCAAATCCCTAAAACCTTTTGCATATTTATAAGCACTAAGCCCAGCTACTGCTTCAATCCTTCTAACCCCAGCACTTACTCCACTCTCTTTTACAATATAAAAACTTCCAATCTCAGCTGTGTTTTTTACATGAGTCCCGCCACAAAGCTCAACGCTAAAATCAGAAAATCTAACAACTCTTACAATATCCCCATACTTCTCACCAAACAAAGCCATAGCCCCCTCTTTTTTGGCTTCATCAAGGCTTACTTCTTTAACTTCCCCTTCAATCCCTCTTGCAATTACATTATTTACCATCTCTTCAATTTTATTAAGTTCCTCTTTACTCAAAGCCTTTGGATATGTAAAGTCAAATCTAAGCCTGTTTGCTTCGACCAAACTTCCGGCCTGAGTTACGCTCTCTCCAAGCACTTTTCTAAGGGCTGAATGTAAAAGGTGAGTTGCTGAGTGGTGTTTTGCAATCTCACGCCTACTCTCATCAACTCTTGCTAAAACCTCATCCCCTTTTTTAAGTTTTGCATCTTTAACTTTACTTAAATTTCTCTCATCAAATTTTTGAGTATCAATAACTTTTGCAACAACTCTCCCATCTTTTAAAATCTCTCCTCTATCTCCAACCTGACCTCCACTCTCAGCATAAAACGGAGTCTCTTCAAGCATTACAAAACCACTACCTTTAAGTTCTTCTACCTCATTCATATCTTTATCAAAAAGGGCTTTTACTTTTGTTTTGTATTCAAGAAATTCATATCCTACAAATCTGTTTGGCTCATATTTTTCAAGGTCTTTTATGTTAACTTTTTTATCTCCGCTTCCTTTCCAGTTTGCTCTTGCTCTTTCTTTTTGCTCTTGCATAAGCTTCTCAAAAGTTTTAATATCAACCCTCTTATTAACTTCTCTTAACATATCCTCAGTCAAATCAAGAGGAAATCCATAAGTATCATAAAGCTTAAACGCAATCTCTCCACTAAAAACATCCCCACTCGTTTTAGAAAGCTCCTCTTTAAAAAGCTCCATCCCTTTATCAATTGTGGCAAAAAATCTCTCTTCTTCAAGTTTTATTGCATCTTTTATGGCTTCTTTTTTCTCTTTAAGCTGTGGATAGATATCCCCCATTTGATTTACCAAAGTATCAACGATTTTATACATAAAAGGCTCACGCATCCCAAGAAGATACCCATGCCTTACCCCTCTTCTTAAAATCCTTCTTAATACATACCCCCTACCTTCTCTATCAAACCTAACCCCTTCACTCAGTAAAAAGCTAACAGCCCTTATGTGATCAGCTATTACTCTATGACTTGCTCCTCTTTTATCTTTAAAATACTCTTTATTTGTAATTTCCACAATTTTTTCAAGCAAAGGTCTAAAAATTGAAGTATCATAATTACTCTCAACCCCCTCTACAACAGCTGTAATCCTCTCTAATCCCATACCTGTATCAATGCTTGGCTTTGGAAGAGGGGTTAATTTGCCACTCTCATCTCTATTATACTGCATAAAAACCAAATTCCAAATTTCTAAAAACCTATCCCCCTCTCCTCCTAAATAATCCTCAGGAGAATTAAATTTATCAGCACCTTGGTCATAATGAATCTCACTGCAAGGTCCGCAAGGTCCGGTATCTCCCATCTGCCAGAAGTTATCTTTATCGCCCATTTTTACAATTCTATCCTTTGGAACATACTTCTCCCAGATTTTCCCAGCTTCATCATCACTTTTATGAATTGTAATCCAAAGCCTATCTTTATCAAGCCCTAAAACTTCTGTGACAAACTCCCAAGCATAAGCAATCGCTTCTTCTTTAAAATAATCCCCAAAAGAGAAATTTCCAAGCATTTCAAAAAGAGTATGGTGGCGGTTTGTATACCCTACATTTTCAAGGTCGTTATGTTTCCCTCCTGCTCTCATACAAAGCTGAGATGATGTTGCTCTTGGCGGATTTGGGGCTGGTTTTTCTCCGGTAAAAATCGGTTTAAAAGGAACCATTCCAGCATTCGTAAAAAGCAAAGTAGGGTCATCAGGCACCAAAGGAGCGGATGGGTAGACTTTATGCCCTTTTTTTTCAAAAAACTCTAAAAATTTTTTCCTTATATCCATAAAAGACCTTTTTTGCTAAAATTTTAACATAAAAGTAATCATACTTAATAAATAAAGAGATAAAAATGTATGAAAAAGAGTTAAATTTACTTAAAGCAAAAGGAAGACTTAGAGAGAAAAAACTCTATCAAAATGTAATAGACCTTGCAAGTAATGACTACTTAGGCTTAGCAGAAGATGAGGAGATATTAAATAAAGCCTATCTTAAAGCAAAAGAGTTAAAACTTCACGGCTCAAAAGCATCCCTCCTTGTAAACGGATATAACTTAGCCCATAAGATGCTTGAAGAGAAGTTAAAAAAGCTAAATAACTTTGAAGAGGCTTTAATTGTAGGAAGCGGATTTTTGGCAAATATGGCGTTGTTTGAGCTTGGTAGGAAGGGGGATTTGTTTTTGGTAGATAGCGAATATCACGCAAGCGGGATAGTTGGGGCTAAATTAACAAAAGCGGAAGTTAGGTTTTTTAATCATAACGATTTAGAGGATTTAAAACAAAAAAGCAAAGACTATAAAAAATTTAAAAGAGTGTTTGTCGTAGTTGAAGGAATTTACTCAATGGGAGGGGATAAAGTAAAAGAAGAGATTACAAACTTTGCTTATGATATTGGATATTTAATAATTGACGAAGCCCACAGTGTTGGAGTTAGGGGCAAAAATTTAATGGGGATAAGTGATGAATATAATCTAAATCCTAAAAAAACGATAAAAATGGGAACACTTGGAAAAGCTCTTGGGAGTTATGGAGCTTATATCCTTGCAAACAAAGAGATAATAGAGTTTTTAATAAACAGGGCAAAAAGCGTAATTTACACAACCGCCCTAAGCCCTATGGATACCCTACTTGGATTTTACGCCCTTGAAAAAATTGAAAACAATCTAAACGAATTTAAAGAGAAAATTAACCTTAGATTAAGGTTAAATTCAGACTCATTAATTAAAATTATCCCAACAAAAGATGTTGTAAAAAAACAAAAAGAACTCTTAAAAGAGAACATTTTAGTAGGAGCTATAAGACCCCCTACCACAAAAGAGGAGATAATAAGAGTGATTATGAGAGTAAATATTGATTTTGAGCTTACAAAAAATATAATAAAAAGACTTTCTAAATGACAAGGTTTCAAAAAATCGTAATAAGATTTTTAATTTTTACGATAACTTTAATGATTGCAATTGGAGGATATATTTTTTATCTTTATGAAGATACTAAATTCGCAAGTGAAAAAATAGTATACTACAATCCTCCACTCTCAGCACGATTTTATGATAGAAACCATAACCTCCTTGCAATTCGCTACAAAGACGAAAATAGACTTTATGTAAAGTATAAAGATATCCCAGGAAGAGTAATTGAAACTTTAATCGCCACAGAAGACACCTCCTTTTTTGAGCATCCAGGAATTAACATAAACGCAATTATAAGAGCTTTGATAAAAGATATAAAAGCCGGTAAAAAAGTAGAAGGCGCTTCTACCATAACTCAACAATTAGTAAGAAATATCTATCTATCTCGCAAAAAAACGCTTTCAAGAAAAATAAAAGAGATATTTTTATCATTAAAAATTGAGAGGATTTTGACAAAAGAGGAGATTTTAGAGAGATACCTAAACCAAATCTACTTTGGACACAGGTATTATGGGATAAAAACAGCAGCCCTTGGGTATTTTCATAAAGACTTAAAAGATTTGAGTTTAAAAGAGACTGCAATGTTAATAGCCCTCCCAAAAGGTCCAAGTATCTATGACCCAACTCGCCATTATGAAGCAAACACAAAAAGAGCAAATTCAATCATAAAAAGAATGTATAATCTTGGATGGATTACAAAAGCTGAACTTAAAAAAGCCCTAAGCGAAAATCCAAAAGTTTATAACTATCTTGTAAAACCAAAAGCCCCTTATGCAGTTGATACAGCAATAAGAAAACTTTTGCCAAAATATCCAGATTTATTAACCCGTGGATATAACATCACACTAACAATTGACCTCCCAACCCAAGAAATAGCACAAAAAACCCTAAAATGGAACTATCAGAGATTGATAAAAGAAAATCCAGAACTTAATAACTCCACATTAAACGGAGCATTAATAAATATAAACCAAAAAACAGGAGAAGTTTTGGCGCTTGTTGGAGGAGTTGATTATAAAAAAAGCAAATTCAATAGAGTAATTCAATCAAAAAGAAGTGTTGGAAGCTCAATTAAACCATTTATCTATCAAATTGCCCTAAATTATGGATACAATCCAGCAAGCAAAATCGCAGACATTAGTAGAGTCTTTAAAATCAAAACTCCACAAGAAGATGAAGTATGGAAGCCAAAAAATTATGAAAGAAATACTCTTGGGCTTATTACTCTAAGAGAAGCCCTTGTGCATTCAAGAAACCTTGCAACTATAAACTTAGTAAGAGATTTAGGGCTTGATGTAGTAATTAACAACCTTGAAAAATTTGGATTTCCAAAAATGCCATATAACCTATCAATCTCTCTTGGAAGTATTGGGATTGATATGTGGAGATTTAGCGAGCTTTATACAATAATTAGCAATTATGGCGAAAAATCAAAACTTAGAATCATAAAAGAGATTGATATTCCTTTTGAGAATAAAAAAATTATCCCAAAAGAAGCCCACCAAAACATTGAACCAGCCTATCAAGCCTACTTAATGATAAATATGATGGAAGATGTCGTTAAAAAAGGGACTGGAAGAAAAGCATTTATGCCACAAATTCAAATAGCCGGCAAAACTGGAACTACAAATGAGTATAAAGATGCTTGGTTTGTAGGATTTACTCCAAATTCTCAAACAATAATTTGGTTTGGAAAAGATAACGCAAAATCTCTTGGCAAAAGAATGAGTGGAGGAAGAGTATCGGCTCCGGCTTTTAAATACTTTTATGAACATCTCTTAAAAGTTCATCCAGAACTTTTAAGAAAATTTATAACTCCACAAGGAGTAAAAACTTATACAATAAATGGCAAAAAAGAACTCTACACTCCTCTCTCTCCACCAGCAACAGAGCAAAAAGAGGGAGAAATCCCTATATTTTAGAAAGAAGAGTATTTACTCTTTTAATAACCTCTTCCTTCCCAAGCACACTAAGTAAAGCTGCTAAATCAATCCCTTTTGTATCTCCTACCATTGCAATTCTAAGTGGAGGCATTAGAAATTTTGGCTTAATCTCTTTTTGTTTTAAAAACTCATCCATTACCTTATGCCAATCCGGCGGAAGTTTTGGGTCTTTGTCTTTTAAAAATTCAATAAACTCTCTTAAATTATTAATTGCATCCTCTTTTAAAAATTTCTTAATAGCCTTTTCATTATATTCGCTTGGAGGGGTTAAAATTTTTTCAATCTCTCTTGCCATCTCTTTTAGAGTTTTTACTCTCTCTTTAAGCTCATCAATTAAAATCTCTTTTTTGTCGTGATTTACAATATCAACTCCAAAGTCATCTCTTAATATTCTCTCAATTCTCTCATTTGGAGAATTTTTGATATAGTGAGAATTTAACCAATCAAGTTTTTCTTTATTAAATCTACTTGGAGCTTTATTTATATCTTTTGGGTCAAATAAATTTATCATCTCTTCAATACTAAAAATCTCTTGGTCTCCATAACTCCATCCAAGTCTAACTAAAAAATTAAGTAAAGCCTCTGGTAAATAACCCTCTTTTTTATACTCCATTACATCAACAGCCCCATCTCGCTTGCTCATTTTTGCGCCTTTTTCGTTATGAATCATAGGCACATGATAAAAATTTGGCACATCCCATCCAAAAGCTTTATAAATTAAGAGTTGTTTAAATGTATTTCTTAAATGGTCATCTCCTCTTATAATATCGCTCATCCCCATTTCTTTATCGTCAATTACTACAACAAAATTATAAGTTGGAGTCCCATCACTCCTTGCAATTACAAAATCTTCAATCTCGCTTGCATCAACACACTGCTTTCCCTTTACTCCATCTTCAAAACAGATTTTGCCTTCAAGTGGAGTTTTGAATCTAATCACATAAGGTTTATCAAGCTCCCCTTTAAAATCCCTATACTTTCTAATATCAATTGGCGGTTTTTCACCTTTTAATTTAGCTTCACGAATCTTTTCAAGTTCTTCTTTTGTCAAATAACATTTATAAGCAAGCCCTTTTTTTAAAAGCTCATTGATATACTTTTTATAAATATCAAATCTCTCACTTTGAAAAACAACCTCATCATCATAATTTAATCCAGTCCAGTTAAAGGCTTTTATTATTGCATCAACTGCCTCTTGCTTATTGCGGCTAAGGTCTGTATCTTCAATTCTTAATCTAAATTTTCCATTGTTTTTTCTTGCAAAAAGCCAGTTAAATAGAGCCGTTCTAAGTCCTCCTATATGCAAATATCCAGTTGGAGATGGTGCAAATCTTGTAACTACCATTTTTATCCTTTTTTATGAAATTGTAACTTATTTATAAGTTTTACTCCAAGCATAACCACCAAAACTTCAATTACCGATGCAGTAATTAAAATCGTATACCAATACTCATCCAATTTATGATTTTGATAAGCAAGAGTTGCAGTAGCAATCATTAAAGTAAGAGGCATAGAGAGTGATAATCCAAATAAAATTGTATCTTTTTTAAGCTCTTTAAAAAAAACAAAAGCACTAACCACTCTTATCCCAATCATAAGAAAAGTTATCTTTAAAACATCTAAAATCATTGAAAAATTAATCTTAAAAATATTAATATTACTTCCAACATGCACAAAAAAGATAGTAATCAAAAATCCAAATCCAAAAGGAGCAAGTTTATGTTCTAAATCGTGATTATGCTCAAAAAAAGTCCTTAAAAATACTCCCACCACAAACGCCCCAAGCACAACATCAAGATGTAAAGTTATCATAATTGCAATCATTATAAAAAAAAGACTCATCGCAATCCTTACATCCTGATAATATCTATCTCTGCGAGGCATAAGGTATAATTTAAGCTGAGGATACCACCAAAGTAAAGTCCTAAACATCAAAAACACAAAAGCAAGAGTAGCAATAAACAAAAGCAAAATAAAAATATTTAAAAAAAGTTTTGCCGAAAATCCCACTTCAAAATATCCACTAATAATTGTTAGCACCAAAATAGACAAAAGCTCACCAATTACTCCAACTTTAATAGCTAAATCAAGCCAAGGAGTTTTGCCAACCTCTTGTTGAATTGAGAGTAAAAGCCCAATAGAAATTAATGGCAAAATCACAACAAATACCAAAGAAAAATGAAAAATATAAATCACTAAAAAAGATAAAAGATATAAAAACAATAAAAACAAAAATGCCTTTTTATAAATAGATTTTCCAAGCTTTAAAATATCTTTTAAATCAACCTCCATTCCAGCAAGCAACATCAAATATAAAAATCCAACTTCTGCTAATAAAGAAAAAATTTCGTTATGGTGCAAAAATCCAAAAGCTGCTGCCAAGCTCCCAAGCCCCATCTCTACCATTGAGATTGGAAGTTTTAAAGTATTACTAATAAAAGGAGAAATTAACAAAATAACCGATAAAGTAATAATTAACGCAATATCAGCACTCATTTGCTACCTTGATTTTATATCTTTTAATAACTTCCAAATCCAAATCCTCTTTTTCCCCTTTTGTAGTTAAATAATCCCCAATTACTATTGAATTTACCCCATATTTTAAAGCCTCAACCCATTCACTTCCAAATACAAGCTCTCTACCTCCTGCAAGCATTAAAATTTTAGGATTTATCTCTTTTTTTACTCTTTTTATAACATCAATTGCCATTTTTTTATCCCAAGTAGCTTTTAGAGGAAGTTTTAGGTTTTCAATAAAAAAGTTAATAGGAACTCCATCTGGCTTTAACTCTTTTAAATAATTTATAAGCTCTCTTCTATCCTCCTCACTCTCACCAAGCCCAAAAATCCCGCCGCTACACAATTTAAGCCCAGCCTCTTTAACATTCAAACAGGTATTAAATCTCTCTTCAAAGGAGTGGGTGGAGCATATTTTTGAGTAAAAACTTTTTCCTGTTTCAAGATTGTGGTTATAAATTTTTATTCCTGCTTTTTTAAGCTCCTTTAAAGCTTCCTTAGTTGCTACACCATTGCATCCAATTAAAGTAATATCAACCTCTTTTAAAATAGCCTTGCTAGCTTTACAAATATATTCAAGAGTCTTATCATCAAGACTTTTTCCGCTTGTTACCAAACAAAAACCTGCGGCTTTATATTTTTTGGCAAGTTTTGCTTCATCTACAATCACTTCAATAGGTTTTTCTCTAAATCTTTTAATATCCGCTCCCCATTTTACACTTTGGGTACAAAATTTACAATCTTCCCTGCAAGCACCTGAACGGATGTTTGAAATAGCACAAAGATATATCACTCTTTACCTCCGGAAATAAAAAATTCTTTTACCTTGCTTTTCCACTCAGTAGTTTTAATTTTTCTGTAAAAAAAAGTTACGATATATTTATCTTTTTTTATATCAAGCGTCATACAACTGCTAAATCCAGTATCCCTTGCACAAACTTCCCCTGGATTTAGTATTAAATTTTTGCCATTAAAGCTAATATCCACATCGTGAGTATGTCCATATACAATAATATCCGTATCAAGCGGAAACATATACTTTGGATAGTGCATAAGCTTCCACGTTTTACCAGCAAGTTTAAAATAAAAAGGTTCTGTTACTAACTCATACTTATCAACCAAACTATAAAGATGATAATCGTTATTCCCAAGCACTGCTACATATCTTATATTTTTAGACTCAATATATTCAAGTATCTCCTCTTTTACAATATCCCCAGCATGAACCAAAAACTCAATCCCCTCATCTATTAATAAATCAATAGCCTTTTTTGCACGACCTACTTTTTTGTGGGTATCAGATATTATTCCTACTTTCATTAAACATCCTCTCTTTTTTTACATTTAATGCATTCATAAACTTCTTTTCCTCTATAAGTTCTCTTTGCCATCAAATATCCACACTCTTCACATTTTTTATTTATAGGGCGGTATTTTGAGATAAAGTTACACTCTGGATAATTGCTACACCCATAAAACTCTCCTCTTTTACTTTTCCTTTTAATTATATCTCCCCCACACTCTGGGCATTTCACATCTTCAAGAATTTCAGGTGGATTTAGAGGTTTTGTATTTTTACACTCTGGATAATTGCTACACGCCAAAAACTCTCCCTTTTTTCCTCTTTTTACCACCATATCAGCCCCGCATTTATCACACTTAACATCTACCTTTTTTTCTTCTTTTTCAATAGGACGAGTATATCTGCATTTTGGAAATGAGCTACACGCAATAAATTCTCCAAATCTTCCCTTTCTAATTACAAGAGGACTCCCGCACTTAGGACACACTTCATCAATCGGTTTTGCAATTTTTTGAGAAGGAATCTCCTCCTCACCCTTTTTAATAAGCTCCATAAAAGGATAATAAAACTCCTTTAACATCTCCTGCCAATCTTTTTTCCCCCCGGCAATCTCATCAAGCATCTCTTCCATATTTGCCGTAAAGTTTGCATCCACAATATCAGGAAAATGCTTTTCTAAAACTCCAATTACATTAAAAGCAATTTCAGTTGGATAAAGCTTTCTCTCTTTTAGCTCTACATAATCCCTATTTTGCAAAAGTGTAATTGTAGGAGCGTATGTTGATGGACGACCAATTCCAAGAGTTTCAAGTTGCTTTATCAAAGATGCTTCCGTAAACCTCTCAGGAGGTTTTGTAAAGTGTTGGGTTGCTTTTATATCTTCTGGTTTTAACTTCTCACCCTCACTAAATTCAGGCAACAGTGTATCAGCACTTGGCTTTCCATATACCTTATAAAATCCATCAAACACAAGTCTTTTACCGCTTATTTTAAACTCTCCCTTTTCGTTTGTAAGGTAGATATTTTGAGTCTCAAACTTTGCATCTTTCATTTGAGAAGCTAAAAAGCGGTTATAAATTAAAGTATATAGCTTTAATTCATCTTTACTTAAATAGTTTTTTAAATCATCTGGCGTTAGTCTTACATCAACAGGTCTAATTGCTTCGTGTGCTTCTTGGGCATTTTGAGATTTTGTCTCATAACTCTTAGGTTCTGCATACTCAGCCCCGATATTCTCTTTTATAAATTCAACTGCTGCATCCTGAGCTTCTTTTGCAATGTTTAAGCTATCTGTTCTCATATAGGTAATAATCCCACTCTCTCCAACAGGAGTTTTAACTCCCTCATAAAGTTTTTGAGCTATTTGCATAGTACGTCTAGGTGAAAAGCCAAGCTCACTACTTGCAACTTGTTGCAGGGTTGAAGTCATAAAAGGAGCTGGGGATTTTGAAGTGGTAATTTTTTTCTCAATTTTACTAACTTCATATTCAAGAGGTTTTAACTCTTTTACTATCTTTGTAGCCTCTTCTTTATTTGAAATATCAAACTTTTTAAGCTTCTTACCATGATACTTCATTAAATCAGCTTTAATTTTTTTAAAAATTCCTTCAATCCTCCAATACTCTTTTGGCTTAAATTCTTTAATCTCCCTTTCTCTATCAACTACTAGTTTGAGTGCCGCACTCTGAACTCTCCCAGCACTTAGCCCTTTTTGAATTTTCTTATTAAGTAAAGGAGAAAGTTTATACCCAACAATCCTATCAAGAAGTCTTCTTGCTTGTTGGGCGTTGACTCTGTTTATATCAAGTCTTCTTGGATTTTGTAAAGCTTTTTTAATTGCACTCTTTGTAATTTCGTGAAATACAATTCTTGGAAGTTCATCTGGTTTTTTACCAAGAATATGGGCTATATGAAACCCAATAGCTTCACCTTCTCTATCTTCATCTGTGGCGATATAAATAGTCTTTGCTTTTTTTGCTTTTTCTTTTAGCTCTTTTGCAGTTAACTGATGGTCTTTTGTAACTCTATATTGAGGAATAAACTTATCATCTTCTATTTTTATACCAAAAGATGTTTTTGGTAAATCCCTAATATGCCCTTTACTTGCAACAACTTCATACTCTTTTCCCAAAAAGTTTTTAATAGTTTTAGCTTTTGCAGGTGATTCAACTATAATTAATTTTTTACCCAACTTAAACCTTTTTTAGTAGTATTATATCAAAGAATAAACCCTAACCTCATTTCTTCTCTTCTTAGCCTCATACAACGCCTCATCAGCTTCTTTTAAAGCCTTTTGAATATCCCCCCTATAAAGGCTAACCCCAGCACTTATTGTAAATTTAACCCCGTTAATCTGGGATTTTTCAACTAATTTTCTTATTTTCTCAGCTACTTTTTTTCCAACTTCCAAATCACTCCCAGCCAACACCAAAACAAACTCCTCCCCTCCAATCCTTGCAAAAATATCACTCTCTCTTATATGACTTTTTACCAAAGAAGAAAAAAACTTCAAAACTTCATCCCCAACATCGTGTCCATAGGTATCATTTATTCTCTTAAAATAGTCTAAATCAAACATAACAATAGCACTTGGCACTTTTATTTTATTAACAAGTTCAAAAAATGCTCTTCTATTATAAGCACCCGTTAAATCATCTTTATTTGCAAGCTTTTTTAAAATAGCATTTTGCTCTTTTATTTTACTCTCATACTCCTCAATCAGAGAGCTTAACTTAAAACTAAAATACGAAAAAATCACAACGGAAATAAGCAAATTTACCATATCATAAAAAGAGATAATATGAAAATAAAAAATATAAACAAGCCCATAAAGAGACAAAATAGGCACTATCAAGGCATAAGATTTTGACATAATAAAAAAAGCACTTAAAATTGTGGGATAGAGCCAAAGTAAAATAGCAATATTCTTTAAACTAACATATCCAACAAAAATTAATAAAAGCAAAATAACATATGAAAAAATTTGCATTTGCAAAAGATATTTTTTTAATTTTTCAAAAAAAACCACTTCTATAAAAAAAGTGCCAAAAGCAAAAAATAAAAAAAATATCTCAACAACCGAATAATAATTAGTAAGAAACTTAACAAGCAATAAAATAAAAAGGACAAAAAGGCTCAAAATAAGTCCCATTTTTGAAAAAGAGACCCTAAGCTCCTCCATCAGCTTAGCCTGTTTCTAAAATCTTCAAAATGAAACTCCCTTGTAGTCCAAAGCGAGCCGTCTTTTCTTTTAATAACAATACTTGGAAGTTTAATTCCATTAAACGCCGTATTTTTTACCATTGTATAAATTGCCATATCTTCAAAAATTATTTTATCTCCAACTTTAAGTTCTTTATCAAAACTATAATCCCCTATCACATCACCAGCAAGGCAAGTAACTCCTCCTAGCCTATAAGTATAAGGTTTTTCACCTGGCTTCCCAGCTCCTCTTACATTTGGGCGGTATGGCATAGCAAGCACATCTGGCATATGAGCTTCTGCACTTGTATCAAGAATTGCTATTTTCATCCCATTATCCACAATATCTAAAACCTCAGCCACTAAATATCCAGCATTCAAACCAACAGCTTCACCAGGTTCAAGATAAACATCTTTAATGGTTGGGTATCTGTTTTTGAATTCTTTTATAATTTTTATTAAATTCTCTACATTATAACCAGGTCTTGTTATATGATGACCTCCACCAAAATTTACCCACTCCATATCTTTTAAATACTCACCAAAATTCTTCTCAAACCCCTCTAACACTCTCTCTAACGCATCATCAAGCTGCTCACAAAGTGCATGAAAATGAAGACCTGAGACATTTTTTAGTTTATTAGCTTTAAAATTCTCTTTTGTAATTCCAAGTCTTGAATATGGAGCACACGGGTCATAAAGTGCAACAGGAGCTGATGAAACCCCAGGATTTACCCTAAGCCCAATTAACGCTTTATCCTTTACTCTTGTCTCAAACCTTTCAAGCTGAGTGAAGCTATTAAATACAACGGTATGAGAAATATCAGCAACCTCATCAATCTCATCATCTTTAAAAGCAGGGCAGTATGTATGCACTTCCCAAGGCTTCATTTGAGCAAGCTTTGCTTCCCAAAGTCCGCTTGCAGTAGCCCCAGCAAGATATTTTTCAAGCAAATCAAAAGTAGCCCAAGTAGCATAACCTTTAAGAGCTACAAGAATTTTTGCATTTGCTTCTTTTTGAACTTTATCAAGGATTTTTAGGTTCTTTTCAAGCAGTTCTTCTTCAATTACATAAGCTGGTGTTTTAATTTCCATATTAATCCTTTTTTGATACCATTTTATCAACTTTTTTAGAGGATTTGAAATGAAAAAATCAATTGCACTTTTAACTACCCTTATATTTATTACTTTTTTAATTACGATTGCTTTTTTTATTTTAAACATTAAATCATCCTCAACAATAACTCTCCCCCAAGATAACCTTATTATAAAAAGCCTTCAAAAAAGCTTGCCTAAAATAGAAGCAAACTCTTCAAAAAAGCTAACTCAATACATAAACACATACCCAATAAACTACAAAGACTTCAAAGCCCTAATAACAATTGAACTTTTAAGCGATAAAATTAACCTCAATCAATATAAAAATCCAGTAGTAAAAAAAATATTAGATAAATTGCTTTATAAGTATCAAATCAAAGATAGTATTTTATTTAAAACATTGCTTGAAGAAAATCTCACAAAAGATGAATTTGATGAAATCTTAAAAAGATATTATAAAATTACAAAAGATAAAAACATCTTTTTAATTCCTTGGGAGAGATATTTTTACTTTTTAAATGGCAGATATAAAGTAATTTGCGAATTTAATCAATTTGATATAGATTGTAATAAAACACTTTTTGCAAAATACAAAAATGCAAAACATATCTTAATAAAAGCAAAAGTAAATTACATTTTACAAAACCAAGAGTCAAATTTGAGTTTGATTTATGATTTAAAAGAGAAAAAGGTTATCAAAATTGAAAAATATCCTCTATACTAAGGATTTTAATCAAGAAATCAACGAAAAAGTTAATGTAATTCTAACACCAGAATTTTATTGGATTGAAAAACTTCCAAAAGTATCACAAAAAATCGCAAAAAAGATCGTGAAATCCTTTTTTAAAGAATTAGACGAAAAAGAGTATAACTTTGAAGTAATAAAAATAAAAGATATGTTATTTGGAGTTGCCCTTCCCAAAAAACTTGATATAAAAATCCCAAAAAAGTATATAAACTCAATTAAACTTGCCCAAATAGAGTTATTTGATTTTGATTGTGTAAAAATAAACAACAATAAATATCTTCAAAAAATTGATGATATTTTGTTTATCCTCCCGACTCCCAAAGAAAATTGCAAAGAAGAAATTCAAGATATAAAACTCTCTAAAAAAAACTTTTACCAAAGCACAAACAACAATATACTCTTTATCGCTTTAATATTTGCAATAATTAACATCTCTTTGTTTCTTAATACAATTTCACTAAAAAAATCAACCTCCACCCTTTATCAAAAGACAACAAACTATCTAAAATCAAACAACCTCCCAACAACATCTTTTGAGTTAGATTCAATTTATCAAAATCTTTTAGTTAAACAAAAAATCCAAAATCAAATAAAGCAAAAACTCTCACTAATTACAAAAACTCCTCTAAAAAAAGGAGATTACTTTTTAAAACTCTCTTTTGATAAAAAGTTTTTTATAATTATAAAAGCTTCTAAAAGCTATGACCCTTATTTCAAAAAATATTTCAAAGTCAAATCAACTTACCAAAATAATTTATACAAAGCGAGTTTGCAATGAGAGAATTAATCTTAATAGCTTTACTAACCACACTTACATTAATTAATTTTATCTATCACTCAAAAGCAAAAAAAGAGTTAAATAACCAAATAAAATATTCCCAAAAATTACTCTTACTTGCTGAAAAAATAAAATCACTAAATAAAAAAGCTACGCCTCCTCACTTTTGTAAGCAAAAAGAAAAAGTTATAATTTGTAAAAATCTTACAAAATCTAAGTTTTATATATTTGAAGAATTTTTATCAAAAGTAAATATAAAATCTCTTGACATTGAGAAAAACAAAACTATAAACGCAAAAGTTACTATACAATGAAAAGAATAGCAATAATAATTGTAGGATTTCTTATTGGATTTATTGTTTTTATGCCAAAAAAAGAGATATTCTTCTTACTTCAAAGAGTTTTACCTCAACAAAATATTCAAATAACATCAACCCCATCTCAAAATCCAATAAAACTAACTCTATTTAACACTAAAATTTTTTATTCAAACATAAAAACAGCATCAATCAAAGAAATAAACATCTACCCACTTTTGCTTATAAACATAATAAAAGCAAAAAATATAAAACTTGACATTGGCAACATCCAAATAAAAACTCTAAACGCTTATTTTACTCTCTATCCAAAAACCTTTATAAAAGGAGATGGGAATATAGGAGAATTTGAAGGATGGATATCGCTAAAAGAAGCAAAAATTTACATCAAAAACCCATCTTTTCAAATAAAACCTCTCTTAAAAAGAGACAAAAAAGGATATTTTTATTATGAAAAATTTTAAACTTTTTATTATCGCTTTTTTAAGCTCATACCTTTTATGGAATATAGCTTTATTATTTTTGCCAAGATACCCTCTAATATACACTCAAAATCAAAAGCAAATCCCTCAAATAAAAATAAATCTTACAAGAATTTTTCTAAACTCCCAAGCATCCATAATCCCTAAAAAAAGCTACACTCTAAAAAATATCACTCTAAAAGGAGTATACATATCAGATAAAAAAAAATTTATAATCATCTCTTCAAATAAAAAAACCCATTTTATAAATTTAAATGAAACTTTTAGAGGCTACAAACTAATAAAAATAACTCCTACAACTGCTTACTTTAAAAAAGGAGACTTAATTTATAAAGTAAGCTTTAAAAAAATAAAACTCCCTCCTCCTACCCCTCTTTATGAAATTCCAAAAACAACCATAAAAACATATGAAAAAAACTTTGCAAAAATTTGGCAAGATATTGGGATTATAAAAGCAAAAGATGGATATAAAATTACTTTCATAAAGAAAAATTCCATTTTTGATAAAATTGGATTAAAAAGGGGGGATATTTTGTTAAGCATAAACAACATTCCACTAAACTCAGACGCAAACGCTTGGAAGACTTATAATACACTAAAAAACCAACGCCATTTAACTCTTAAAATCAAAAGAAATTCCCAAATAAAGGTTATAGAATATGAGATTTATTAAATTAATTTTTTTAGCTACTTTTGCATTTGCAAATGTTGAATTAAATTTTCAAAACTTAGATATTAACGATTTTATAAAATTAGTTGCAAAAGTTACCCACAAAAACATCCTAATCCCATCTCCAATAAGAGGTAAAGTAAACTTTATCTCCGTAAAACCTGTAAAAGAGAATGAAATCTATGATATTTTGCTTAGCATCCTAAAATCAAAAAGATATACAATCGTAAGTGAAAATGGATTTTTAAAAGTTGTAAGAAGCAATGAAGCCGTAAAAGAAGCTCCTCCTCTTAAAAGCTCCATTTATCAGCTTCAAACAAGCATAATAAGATTAAAAAACACATCAGTAAGAGATGTTTATGGTCAAGTTGTCTATTTAGTTAGCAAAGATGGAAAAATGGTAATGAATATAGATAAAAACTTACTCATAATCACAGACTATCCTAAAAACATAAAATTAATAAAAACCATAATAAAAAAAATAGACACAGCCAACAAAATGGTAATAAAAAAAATAACACTCCACTATACAGAAGCCCAAAAAACCTACAAAGAGCTAAAAGACATAGCAAACACGATGTTTAATAAAAGAGTATATAAATATAAAATCATCCCAAACTCAAACTCTAACTCAATTATAATAATAGCGCCAAAAGTCGTAGCTTCTACTTTATATAAAAGCGCAAAATTAATTGATGAAAAACCAAAACCATCCAACCAAATAACCCAAATAATCACTCTTAAAAATTCAGATGTTGTAGATATAGCAAAAATTTTAAACGAAATCGTTAAAGTAAAATTTAAAAAAAATCCCCCATCAATTACAACTAGCAAAGAGACAAACTCATTAATTATAGTAGCAAATTTAAAGCAACTTGAAATGATAAAAACAATTATAAAAGCTCTTGATATCCCAAAACAACAAGTTTATGTAAAAGCAAAAATCCTTGAAATCTCAAACTCAAAAGCAGCTCAAATTGGAGCAAATCTTGGGCTTATTGGAGGAAGCGCTGGGGCAAATGGGATTTATACTCTAAGTGCAAATTTAGGAGGACCTTCTCTTGCATTCAATCCAGCTGATTTAGGACTTGCCTTGCCTACCTTAAAACAAGGACTAGCACTTGGAGCTACGATTGATTTATTAGAAACTCTTGGAGCCGCAAAAAAATTAAGCGAACCATCAATTCTTTGTATTAACAATACTCCATCAACAATTTATGTTGGTAAAACCGTATCAGTCTTAACTGGTAAAACCACCTCAACCGTTACAAGTGAATCTTACACTCGCCAAGACATTGGGCTTACTTTAAAAATTACCCCAAGAATTGATAGCGATAATAAAGTAGCTTTAAAAGTAGAAACCTTAGTAGAAGATATCCTCCCAGGCTCAGTCGTTGGACTTCCTACCACTTCAAAAAGAGAAGTTAAAACAACTACAATCGTAAATAACGGACAAAGTATAATAATTGGAGGACTTGTAAAAAACAATAAAGACATAACAATTAAAAAAATCCCACTCCTTGGGGATATCCCAATAATTGGGGCACTTTTTAGACATAAAGAGACAAACATTGATAAAACAACTCTTGCCATCTTAATAACTCCATATATTGTTAAAAAAAGCTCAGACTTAGAAAAATTACGCACCACCCTTGCAAAACTTGACGCACTTGAAAAAAAATTTGTAAAAGAGTATTTAAAGAAAAAAGGAATCAAAATTGAAAACAATAAATAACATAAACCCAAAAGCAATACTCCTTGAAGACTTTGACATTGAAAATGGGATAAAATATTCTCTTTTACCAGTAAAGATTGATAATAAAAAAGTTTTTATCACAACCAAAGACAACTTAATAAAAGCACTAAATTTTTACAATAAAATATCACTCCCTCTTGAAGTTGTAATAACAGATAAAGACTCTTTTGAAAGAGCCTTAAATCAATTTATGGAGATAAAAACTCAAAAAAATCTAAAAGAAATTGAGTTTGATGAAGAGATGGAGTTAGAGAGTGAAATTGATATTTTAAACTCAACAGAAGAAGCTCCTGTTATTAAATTTGTAAACGCAATGTTTTTTCAAGCAATTAAAAAAAGAGCAAGTGATATTCACATTGAAACTCACGAAAACTTTGGACTTATAAGATTTAGAATTGATGGAGTTTTAATCACCCAAACCCAAATTCCAAAAAATCTCACCCAACTTATAATCAATAGAATAAAAGTTATCTCAAACCTTGACATTTCAGAGACAAGAAAACCACAAGATGGAAGAACTCAAATAAAACTAAATAAAACAATTGACATAAGAGTCTCAATAATCCCAACTTACTTTGGAGAAAAAGCAGTCCTTAGAATCCTTATGGAGAGCGAAGATATTCCAAGCTTAGAAGAGCTTGGATTTGATAGAGAAATAACCCAAGGATTTAGAGAACTTCTTGAACACTCATATGGAATGATTTTAGTAACTGGTCCAACTGGGAGTGGAAAATCAACAACTCTTCACTCCTTCCTTCAAACAATAGCTACCCCAGAGAAAAACATCATAACAATTGAAGACCCAGTTGAATATAAAGCAAACAACATAAATCAAATCCAAGTAAACCCCAAAGTAAACCTAACTTTTAGCACTGGACTTAGAAGCATTCTTCGCCAAGACCCAGATGTTATAATGGTAGGAGAAATAAGAGACAAAGAAACAGCCTCAATTGCAATCCAAGCAGCACTCACTGGACATTTACTTCTCTCAACTCTTCACACAAACAACGCCCCAGCAACAATCACACGGCTCATGGATATGGGAATTGATAGCTTTTTAATCTCATCAAGCTTAATTGGAGTTTTATCTCAAAGACTTATTAGAAAACTTTGTGAATGTAAAAAAGAAGCAAGCAAAGAAGAGTATGAAGAGTTAGAAAAGATAATAAAAAAAGACCCTCTCTTACAAAACCATAAAATCCAAAAACTCTACACCCATACAGGATGCAAAAAATGCAATTTCACAGGATATTTAGGAAGAAAAGCAATTGGTGAACTTCTTATAATTGATGATGAAATTAAAGCTTTAATCGCAAAAAAGGCAAATGATATTGAATTAAAAAAAGCAATGATTAAAAAAGGAATGAAAACTCTAAAAGAAGCTATACTAAATACCCTCTTAAATGGTGAAACTTCACTAAAAGAAGCAATAAGAGTTGGATTAAAGGATTAAATTGAAATTTAAGTATATCGGAATTGATAAGAATGGAAAAAAAGTAAAAGGAACAATATACGCAAACTCCATAAAAGAAGCAAAAGAAAAATTGCAAAATATATACTTAATCAAAATCAAATCATCAACCTCTTTTTCAATTGGAAGCGTAAATAAAAAAGAGCTTGCTAAAACTCTCCAAACCTTAGGACTTTATCTAAAAGCTTCAATTCCTTTAAAAAAAGCAATCAACCTAACCAAAAATCAAACATCTAATCAAAAACTCCAAAAATTTTTAGAACATATAGAAAATGAAATAAATCAAGGAAAAGAACTCTATCTTGCAATAAAATCTCAAAATTTTATAAAACTCCCAAATTATGTTTTAGAATCAATCCAAATAGCTCAAAAAAGCTCAAAACTTGATTTAATCTTAATTGAAATGGCAAATTTTTTAATGCAAGAAGAGAAAATATCCTCAAAAACTCTCCAAGCAATCACTTATCCAGCATTTGTAATTACGATAAGTATCATCTTAGTTGGAATTATGCTAACAACAATGGTGCCAAAAATTATAAGCATCTTCTCATCCCTAAACCAAACACTCCCAACTCCAACTAAGATAGTAATCTCTCTATCAAATTTTATAAAAGAACATTATTTTTTAATACTCCTTAGCTTATTAATTTTTATCATAGTTTCAGTTTTACTTTACAAAAGAAAAAAAATAAGACTTTTTATTCATTCTTTTTTATTAAAACTTCCAATCTTAAAAAGATTAATAACTTCAAAAGAGATAGGAAGGTTTAGCTATTTAAGTTTTGTATTAACAAGCTCAGGAATTAACTTTATAGATGCTATAAATCTCTCTTTAAATACAATAGAAAATGAAAAAATAAAAAATGATTTAAAAAAAGCACTAATAAAAGTAAAAGAAGGAGAAAAACTCTCAACCGCTCTAAAAGAGATAAATTTTTATGATGAGAGTTTTATTCAAACAGTTGCGTTAATTGAAGAGACAGGAGAAGTAAAAAATATCTTAAAAAACATAAGTAAGCTATATTTAAACGAATATGAAACTCAAATATCAACTCTTCTCTCTTTGCTTGAACCTATCTTAATGATAATAGTAGGAGCAGTGATAGGATTTATTATCACTGCTATGCTACTTCCAATTTTTAGTATGAATATAATCCATTAAACCCATCTTCTCCTACAAAATCTACCATACCCGCGACCAAATCCTCTACCATATCCCCTACCAAATCCTCTTCTAAAACCATATCCTCTTCCAAGTCCTCTTCCATAACCTCTATCAATCACACCATCAAAATCAACTCTGCTACCATCAAAATTTTCTAAAAATTTATCAATCTCTTTTTCATTAGTAACAATAGGTTTAATCCCTTCTCTTTGAAGATTTAAAATCATCCCCTCTCCAAAATCTCTTGCAACAAAAACATCAACTCCTTCTTCTCTTAATAACGCAGGTACAATCCTACCAACTCCAAGACCCCTTTGCCCTTCTGGCAAGTTAGCTACCTCTTTTACTCTATCTAAAAGAGGATTTTTTAGATAAATTCTTTCATTTGTATCAGTATCTACGATTAAAAATCCTTTTGCAAGTCCAATATGATTTGCAATTGTTTTTTGATTGTTTGTTGGAAATGCTACTCTCATTTTTCCCTCCTTAAAAGTTTTTGACATATGTTATTATACCATTTTTATGAACATATGTCAACTATAATCTCTATATTTTTGTTAAAATTTCTCAAAAAAGGATAAAAAATGATTATATTAGACACTCCAATTGATATGCACCTTCACCTAAGAGAAGGTCAAATTTTAAAAGATGTTTTACCTTTTTCTCAAAAACAATTTGCAGCAGCTGTTATAATGCCAAATTTAATTCCACCAGTTGATAACAAAGAGAGATTAAGAAATTATAAAGAAGAAATTTTAGAAAATAGTCAAGACTTTACCCCTCTTATGAATCTTTTTATGAGAGAATATTCAAAAGAGGAGCTTAGTGAGTTAAAAAATGAAATTTTTGGCATTAAACTCTACCCTGCTGGAATTACAACAAACTCTCAAAACGGAGTAAAATCAATTGAGAACATCTATCCAGTGCTTGAAATAATGAGTGAGCTTAACATCCCTTTATCAGTCCACGGAGAAACAAATGGATTTGTACTTGATAGAGAAAGAGAATTTAAAAGCGTATATGAAAAAATAGCAAAAGATTTCCCAAAGTTAAAAATTATTATGGAGCATATTGGAACTGCTGATTTACTTGATTTGCTTGATAAATACGAAAATTTATATGCAACAATTACACTCCATCACTTACTCTTAACGCTTGATGAGGTTGCTGGGGGTATGCTAAATCCTCACTACTTTTGCAAGCCAATTCTAAAAACCCCAAAAGATAAAGACGCAATTCAAAGCTTTGTAAAAAAAGGACATAAAAAAGTAATGTTTGGAAGCGATTCAGCCCCTCACACAATCAAAAACAAACTAAAAGGAGCAGCTGGAATATTCTCAGCCCCAGTAATCTTACCGGCACTTGCAGAGTTTTTTGGAGATGATATTGATACTTTCCAAAAATTTATCAGCAACAACGCAAGAGAGAATTTTAATATCAATGTGCCTAAAAAAGAAGTTAGATTAATCCAAAAAGAGTGGCAAGCACCTTATTTAGTAGGAGAGATAAAACCAATGTTTGCAGGCAAAAAATTTAAATTTATGGTGGAATAGAGGATTTTTTAAAAAAAGCCTGAATTTTTAAGAAAGTTTTAAGAAAAGAGAAGTTATAATTATACACAATAAAATAAAGGGCTTATAATGAAATTCTCTATTGTTTTTGATAACTACCAGGCAAACGAAGAATTAGAAGCTCACTGGGGATTTGCTTGCGTTATTGGAAGAAGTTTTTTATTTGACACAGGCAGCTATGGAAGTGCTCTTATTAGAAATATGAGAAAAATGTCTTTATATCCAGAAGATATTTTAGACATTTTTATCTCTCACCCTCACTGGGACCATATAGGAGGACTTCCAGAAATTTTAGATGTTAATAGGAGAACAACCATATGTGTGCCAAACTCGTGTTCAAAAAAGTATGTAGAATTTTTATCATCGCTAAGTGAAAGAGTCGTAATATCAGATAGTGTAGAATCCTTACAAAATAAAAAACTATTTGCAGATTTTTATACAACAGGGACTATAAATAAAATTGAGCAAAGTTTAATCATAAATAATGAACACGGATTGTTTTTGGTAGTTGGATGTGCACACCCTGGAATTGTCAATATTGTAAGACACGCTCAACATATGTTTAAAAAGCCAATCTCTTATTTAATAGGAGGATTTCATTTATACAACAAATCAAAAGATGAAATTTACAAAACTATAAAAGCCCTTAAAGAACTTGATGTAGAATATGTAACTCCGACTCATTGCACTGGTGATTTAGCAATTGAGATGTTTAAAGATGAATTTAAAGAAAATTTCATCTCAGGTGGAGTTGGAAGAGTAATTGAGGTTAAGTAATGAAAAAGCTAATCTTTTTTCTTGGCTCTCTTTTATTTGCCTCATCTCCACTTGATATTATAAATTCATATAGAACAAACACTGGTTTAAATCCTCTAACAGAAAATGCCCTTTTAAAATGTGCCGCTACAAAACATAATGAATATATGGCAAAAAATAAAGTTTATGGACATTATGAAATGCTAAATACTCCTTACTTTATAGGTAAAACTCCAGGAGATAGAGCAATAAATTGTGGATATGAAAGTAGATACATTTTTGAAAATATTTCAAAAGGACAAAACTCTTACAAAGAATCAATTGAAAACTTAATGAGTGCAATTTATCATAGAATAAATTTTTTAAACTTTAATATTGATGAAATTGGATATGCAAAAAACACTCAATTTTTTACTTATGATATGGGAAATAGCTATATTAATACTGCTTGCCAAAAAGAGTGGAATATTAGGAGTGGAAGTTATGGAATATGCAAAGAATTTAATAAAATAATACCAATTTCATACATTAATCAAATAAAATCCAAAAATCCAAAGCTTATATTCTTTCCATATGCCAATATGAAAAATGTCCCAACTACTTTTTACAACGAACACCCAGATCCATTGCCAGATTATGATATTAGCGGATATCCAATATCAATTCATCTAAATCCTTACTACTTCAAAACTCTTAGAATAAAAAGCTTTGAAATATATCAAAACAACAAAAAAATCCAAAATACAAGAATTCTAACTTATAAAAACGACCCAAATAAAAAACTCTCCAAAACCGATGCAGTATTGTTCCCACTAACTCCCCTTAAACCAAACACCACTTACCACATAGAAGCTAAAATTTTAGCCAATAACACACCAATAAATCTCTCTTGGGATTTTACAACCAAAACAATAAAATCAAACTACTTAATAAACGATGCAAAATATCAACAATTTATAATTAAACCCAATAAAGATTATATAATTTATCTAAAACCTCTCTCCCCTAATGATACCTTTAATTCAATAAGAGTAAGCTATATTGGAGTTTCCATAAACAAATTCAAATTAAAAGATAATAACCATATTTTAGTAAACTTAAAAGGAAATGGTAGTTTTAATATCTTTGCAAAAGATAGAGAAATTAAATTAAAGGTAAAAGAATGAGATTAATAATTGGAATCTCAATAGCTTTATTGTTTATTGGGTGTTCAAAGCCTCCTAAAAACACTTTCCCAGATACTAACATCCAAAAACAAAACGCTCAAAGCGAATGGGAAAAGCTTTAAGGTTTAATTATATCTTCATATGCCCATTTTTTCAAAGTTTTTTCTATAATCTCTTTGCTAAGTTGAGGTTTATCATACATCCCTTTTGCCGCTCTTTGTCTTTGAGCTTCATATAATACAACCCCAGCAGCCACTGAAACATTTAAACTTTGGCTCATCCCATACATTGGAATTATAATTTTTTTATCTGCATACTTAATACTAACTTCACTTGCACCATCTACTTCATTCCCAAGCACAATTAAAGTTGGCTTTGTATAATCAACCTCTCTAAAATCCACAGCTTCTTTATCAAGCAAAGTTACAACAACTTGATAACCTTTGGATTTTATATCCTTATAAAACTTTTCAATATCTTCAACATACTCTGTAAAAATCCACTTATGAGCTCCCATAGTAATTTCGCTATTTAGCTTTACCTTTTTGTGATGGCGATAATAAAGTTTTCCAACATTTACTGCATCACAAGTTCTAACAATTGCTGAGAGATTGTGAGGAGAGTAAACATAATCCATAAAAACTCTTAGAGTATCTTGCCGGGTATAAAGAATCTTTTTCATTCTTTCAAGTCTTTGTGGCGTTACTAAATACATCTAACTCCTTTTTAACATACTTAAAAACAATCCAAAACTCGCAATTAAAACAATAATTGGAGTTGGAGATAAATCATAATAATAACTTATCAAAATCCCACTTGCAATAAAAATAAACGCAATTATACTACTTAAAATAATCGTTTGATAAAACTTTTTGGTAAATTTTTCTGCAATCAATGGAGGAATCGTAAAAAGTGCCAAAATCAAAATAATACCAATTGCTCTTACACTCATAACAATCGTAATGGAAGTTAAAATTAAAAAGTAAAAATAAAGTAAACTTACATTAATCCCTCTTAATCTCAAAAATTCAATATCATAACTCATCGCTAAAAATCTATTATACAAAAATACAATAGAAAAAATTAAAACCAAATCGGTTATAGCCATAAATTTCAAATCACTATCTCCAACTAACAAAATATTACCAAAAAGATAACTAAGCGCATCAGCCTGATATCCGCTAGTTAAATTCAAAAATATAATCCCAACACTCATTCCAAGTGCCCAAATTACTCCAATTAAACTATCTTTTCTATCTTGAAAATATAAGCTAACGACTCCCAAAACAATTGCTAGCAAAATAGTAAAAAATAAAGTAGAAACTATTACACTAACCCCTAAATAAAGCCCAATTCCAATTCCTCCAAAACTACCATGAGCAATGCTACCAGTAATTGAAGTGGCTTTATTTACAACAATTAAACTCCCTATAATTCCAATTGCTATACTCAATAAAATCCCTGCATAAATTGAAGTATTAATTAAATCCCACACTCTTCTCCCTTTAAAAAATCTATAAGCTCAACTTCGCAAAAATGTCTATCTTTTGGAATGTTTAGTTGAGGAGCTTCGTGAATAATTGCTCTTTTATTAATATAAGCAATCTTATCAACTTTTCTAAACAAAATCTTTACATCGTGACTAACTACAATTCTTGTAAGCTCCAAAGATTCAATTAAATTTAAAATCTCATTTTGTCCTTTAATATCAATCGCACTTGTAGGTTCATCCATTATCAAAATCTTTGGCTCAACACTCAGCGCCCTTGCAATTAAAACTTTTTGCCTCTCTCCACCAGAGAGATTTTTAATTTTTTTATCTTTTAGATGCAAAATTCCAAGAATCTCCATCTTCTCATAAGCAATCTTTTTATCCTCTTTTGTATAAAAAAACTTTCCCTTCCTAAGCCTACCTTGCAACACAATATCTTCAACCACTATTGGAATATCAGTTGAGAAAGTAGTATATTGAGGAACATACCCAATAAGATAAGAAGCCTTATTTGGAGGCTTATTATAAATTTTAACTTCCCCTTTCGTTGGCTTTAAAAATCCAAGTAAAATTCTAAGAAAAGTTGTTTTTCCTCCTCCATTTGGTCCAATAATTGCTAAAAACTCTTTATCTTCTAACTCTAAACTAACATCTTCTAAAATCCACTCTCTTGAATATCTAAAATAAAGATGTTTAACTTCAACGGCTTTCATTTAATATCTTTATAAGCTTATTAATAGTAAAAGTTGGCTTTTCATTAAGAGGAGAAACTATTCTAACAACCGCACCAATTTTTTTAGCTACAATTTGGGCATACTTTTTGGGAAATTCAGGTGAAATTATTACAATTCTTACTCCCTCTTTTTTTGCAAGGCTTATAATTTCACTAAGATATTTAAAACTTGGGGCTTTACCCTCTTTTTGAATGGCAATCTCTTTTAAGTGAAAATCTTTTGCAAAATAGTAAAATGAAGGATGAAAAGTTATAAAAGCTTTTTGCTTAATCTCCCTAAACCCTTTTACTTCAAGTGAAGACAATTTTTTAATATACTCTTTATAATTTGCAAGATAAAAATCTTTATTCTTAAAATCCAAATCAACCAAAGTATCCAAAACAACTTTTGCTTGAAGCATTAAAAGCGCTGGACTTAGCCAAATGTGAGGATTTTTTGATGTTTTTATATATTTTGCAAAGCTTACTATTTTAATTGATGGATTTATACTTTTAATTTTATTTAAATATTTCTTATCAAAAGGCACTCCAATCGTAAAATAAACTTTTGAATTACGAATAGATTTTAACTCCTTAAAGCTTGGAGAATAAGTAGCAGGAGAATTACCAGGCGGAACCATTACATTGACTTTAACCTTATCCTTCGCAATAGCCTCAATCACTCCCTTTTGTGGCAAAATCGTAACACTAACTTCAAATCCAAAAAGCAAAGTCGCTAACATTAAAAAAAGTAATTTTTTCATTTCATATCCTTACAAACTTTCGTTGCAAAATCTTCTTCAACAAATCCAAGAATAGTCTCTAAAATAGCATCTGTAATTCTCTTTGGAGCTGTTAATCTACTTGCTGGCAAAATTCCATGAGAGAAAATATGCCTTATTGAAGAAATTAAATAAATTATATTATACTCTCTTCCCTCCAAAAACTTCTCAATTTCTCTTTTATGATTTTTATCCAAATACTCATACAAAAAAGCGTAAAATTTTTTATTTTTCTCAATCCTTTTAGAAAGCTCCTCTCCTCTTTTACCCAAAAGCTCACATGACTTTATATAAAAATTCTCTCTAACCCCCAAGGCTTTTTTTAAATAAATTTCAAACAACGAATAAGCTAAAAATATTCTAAAAAGAGAGTTATACTTTTGAAGTATCGTTTGAGAGTATCCATCTAATTCCAGTCCTCTAAAAGACTTTACAAGCCTATATCTTGCATTTATTCTACTAATCTCTCCATCCTTGCATTCAAATCCAAAATCTTTTGCACTCTTACCACTCTTTAAAGCTTTACTAAACTTTTTCCAACAAGGCAAATTTTTACTCATAATTATCCCAATAAATTTTTATTATTTTACCAAAAGTATGATTTTGAAGTAAATAAAAAGATTATGAAGATAAAAAATCCTCAAAAGAGGATTAAAGGTCTTTTTCAAGACCAGATTTTTTAAGAGTAAACTCTACAAACAGATATCCGATAATAATAAGTGCTGGCCACATAAAAAAGAGGATTACTCCCCAAGTAGTGTGGATTTTATGCACTTCTGGATTAATCCCATTTGGCATAAACTTATCAGCCGCAAGTAAAAAGTTACCCAAAAAAACCATTAACATTGCAATAAAAACTCTCATTATCCCTCCTTAATATGCATGAGATTCTGGGTCTGCAATCTCTTCTTTTGTAATTGGACCACCTTTTTTCATTTGATACCAAACCCAAGCAATATACCCAAGTACAAATGGCACAGAAATACTAACCCATGCCATAACCATAAGAGTATATTTACTACCTGAGCTATTTTGAATTGTCAAACTGCTTTGTAAATCAGCATAACTTGGATAAAAAGAAGTCCCATTTAGTCCTGCAAGTGTAAATACAATAATTCCAATTAATACAATTCCAAGTCCACTAAACCAAATTCCTCTTGTTGAGTTTTTAAACGCTGTAACAAATACTCCAAATACATAAAGCACAAGTCCAATCAAAAGAATAATCAATTGAATTGCACCAAAGGCAAGCAAGTTATGTAGATACTTACCATCTTCATAGTAAACTTTTCCAGTTGGGTCGTGAATATCGTATGCATAACCTTTCATTGTAAGCCATCCAAAAAGCACAACTCCAAGTGCTACTAACAATACAACAAAACATCTCTTAACAATCCCTCTAAGCCTTTCAATAAGCTCAGGGAATTCTTTATTGTCAATATCGTTAATAAGCCACATAGCCCCAAGAATTCTTGCCGCTGCAAATACTAAGATACCCATAGCAAGGTTAAACCAAGCTCCGTGTTTAAAATCAATTGCCGCTTCAAGACCTCTTAGGTTGAACCCCTCAGGTGCAGTTCCCCAATGAAGCACTTTTGTTACTGGGTCATAGCTAAAATTACTTCCAGTAAAGAAAGTTCCAACTGCTGCTCCTATTAATACCATACCAACAAATCCATTAAAATAGAGAAATGCTTTATAAGCACCTTTTCCAATTAAGTTGTTTGGTTTGTTCATATATTCATATGATACCGCTTGAAGCACAAACGCAAACAAAATCAACATCCATACCCAATAAGCTCCACCAAAACTAATTGCATAAAATAGTGGAAATGCCGCATAAAGCGCACCTCCAAAAAGTACCAAAGTTGTAAATGTAAGCTCCCACTTTCTACCAAGTGAATTTAAAATTGCCCTCTCTTCATCTTCACTTTTTGCTGTATGAAAAAGAGTTTGTCCACCTTGAACAAATGTCATAAGTAAGAAAAGCCCTCCAAGAACCGCAATTATTATCCACCAATAAACTTGTAGATAAAAATGTGTTGCGTCCACTGTAATTGGTGCCCAAGTCATCAGTGTGCTCCTTTTGGTCCAGATTTAACGACCGTAAATAGGATTTTAAGCTCTGCAATACCAAGAATTACAAACGCTGTCAAGAATAGGAAAAATGTTGCTTGAACATTTGTAAGTGCAAGTGGTGTTACAGACTCAGCTGTTGGTAATACTCCAAATACTGTCCAAGGTTGTCTTCCAATTTCTGCTGTCATCCATCCAAAGCTTGTTGCAATCCAAGGAAGCGGAACTGAAATAACAGCAAGTTTTTGAAGAAATTTATTTTGTTCAAATGTACCTTTAACAATAGCAACCCAACTCATTAAGAATAGTAAGATAAACCAAAATCCAAGCCCAACCATAATATGGAACGCATAAAATACTGATGGAACTGGTGGATAAATTAAATCAGGATTTTTATCCAAAAAGTATCCATATCCAATTAAATCAGCTTTTGTAAGTTTTACGCCCGTATCTTTATCTTCCCAAATAACTTTATAAAAATCTGCTTTTGCAGCCTCAGCTGCCGCTTCATCTCCTACTTTTTTAGCTTCGTGATATTTAAATAAATCTTCTCTTGCCTCTTTTCCAATTTCAGCTAATTTTTTAAGAGGCCAAATTCCATACTCTTCATTTCCTTTAATTAAATCTTTAAGCCCTGGAACATATGCATTTGGATCTCTTTTTCCAAGAAGTGAGAGCATTTTTGGAAGTTCAATTTTAAATACAAAAGCTTCATCATTGCTTTTTACTTCCTCAGCCGGTAAGTTTTTAGGAATACCAATTGCTACAATTGGTGCACCTTTTTCACCTACATAAAGTCCCTCAGCTGATGCGATTTTAGTTGGCTGAGTATTTGCAACTTCATAAGCATGCTCATCCCCAATTACTGCTACAAAAATTGAAGATATTAAACCAAACGCTGCTGCAACCGCTGCTGATTTTTTCGCAAAGTCTTTATGTTTACCTTTTAAAAGATAAAGTGCTGAAATACCAAGTACAAAAAGTGATGATAATGTATATCCTGCACTAATTGTATGTAAGAATTTTACCTGAGCTACTGGTTGAGTAATAAGTGCCCAGAAGTTTGTCATTTCAAGTCTTGAAGTATCAATATTGAAAAATCCAAATTCGTTACTTGGATGTTGCATAAATCCATTTGCAATCAAAATCCAAAGTGCTGAAAGGTTTGAACCAATTGCAAGTAGCCAAGTTGCTGATAGATGCACTCCTGTGCTAACCCTTTTCCAACCAAAGAATGAAATTGCTGCAAATGTTGCTTCCATAAAGAATGCAACTATACCTTCAACCGCAAGCGGTGCTCCAAATAAATCACCAACTACCCATGAGTAAGTAGACCAGTTTGTACCAAACTCAAACTCGTGAATAATACCTGTTGCTAAACCAAGTGCAAAGTTAATTCCAAAAATCGTTTGCCAAAACTGCGTAATTTCCTTCCACTCTTCTTTTCCTGTCTTTACATAAATCGTCTCAAAAAATGCTACTAAAAACGACATCCCAAGTGTAAATGGCACGAAAAAGAAGTGAAAAAGCGCAGTCATTGCAAATTGGGCTCTTGCCCATTCAAGCATATGCAAATCAATGCCCATTCTGCTCCTCCTTTTTTTGATTAGAGGTTGTAATTCCTGTAATTTGCTTTACATAAAGGTCTTGTAAATGCTCTTTTTTCACTTTTGTCGTAATAGTTGGAAAAAAGAATGCTTTGATAATTACAAAAATTACAACCAACTTAATAATGATAATAACCCAGAGCTTTCGCCCAAGGTCTGATAGGTTTTTAAACCCATCAATGTAAAAGAATAAGACCTTTTTAAACATAAAACCTCCTTTGAGGCTCTTAAAAATTATATATCAATTCCACATCTCAGTCAAGAAAATTTCAACAAATTTTTAAGTTTTGTTTAATGTATACCTATTCAGTAGAAAAAGAAGAAGAGATTAATCTTTTACTTTAACCTCTTTAACTTCACTCTCCCAAAGTCCGTGCTTTGTGCAATAAGCCATTGCTGTTAATTTAAGTTTAGATTTTTTAGGAATGATATAAAAATCTACCTCAGCTTGACTCTTTTCATTTCCAAGAGTTCCTGGCGTAAAAGTAGTTTGAGCAAGCAAAGTATCTCCATCCCAAAGCTGAATGTAGGCAATATAATGATCAAAATCATCTGGATGAGAATATTCATTACCAACTCTAACTTTTACTTTAAATTTTTCACCTTTTTTTGCACTATCTTCACAAATTACAAATGGAGAGTGTCTGTCAATGTAATCTTTTTTAGCTTCTTTGTCAATTTGCGAAATGTCTGTGTATCTATTGATTTTTGGCATATGCGCCTCCTTTTGTTAAAATTTTGATTGTATGGATATTATAGCACAAAAAAAGATAAAATTACTCTTCTTTAAAAGGAAAATAGTGAAAAAAATAGAAATCTTTACCGATGGAAGCTCACTTGGCAATCCAGGAGCTGGGGGATGGTGTGCAATTTTAAGATACAAAAATCAAGAAAAAATCTTAAAAGGCTCTAAAAAATCAACAACTAATAATCAAATGGAATTAATAGCAGTAATCGAAGCTTTAAAAGCATTAAAAGAACCTTGTGAGATTAATTTATATAGCGACTCAACATATGTTTTAAAAGGAATAAGTGAATGGCTTAAAAACTGGCAAAAAAGAGAGTTTAAAAATGTTAAAAATAAAGAGTTATGGCAAGAGCTTTTAAAAATAAGCAAACCTCATAAAATTAATGTTTTTTGGATAAAAGGTCATAGCGGTCATAAAGAGAATGAAATTTGTGATAAAATTGCAAGAGAGGAAGCAATGAAAATAAAGGAGAAAAATGATAGCAAAAGAACTACAAAAGAGCTTGGGGTATGAGTTTAAAGATGAAAAACTCTTAACCGAGGCTCTAACTCATAGAAGTTATACCAAAGATTTTAATAACGAAAGATTAGAATATTTAGGAGATGCCGTTTTAGATTTAATAGTAGGAGAGTATCTATACCATCTTTTTCCAAAAGCAGAAGAAGGAACTCTCTCAAAACTAAGAGCAGCTTTGGTAAATGAAGATAGCTTTAATAAACTTGCAAAAAGACTAAACCTTGGGAAATATCTTTTTTTATCACCAGCTGAGGAGAATAATAAAGGAAGAGAAAAATCATCTATACTATCAAGTGCATTTGAAGCTTTAATTGGAGCAATTTATCTTGAAGCTGGATTTGATAAAGCAAAAGAGATTGCATTAAGACTCTTAAAAGAAGAATACCCTACAATCACTCCACAAGAACTCCTAAAAGACTATAAAACTACTCTTCAAGAAATTACCCAAGCTCACTTTGGAGTTGTGCCAGAGTATAAATTAATAAGTGCAACAGGACCAGACCACAAAAAAGAGTTTGAAATTGGAGTATTAATTAATGGAAAAGAGTATGCAAGAGCAAAAGGCAAAAGCAAAAAAGCAGCTCAACAAGAAGGAGCAAAAATTACAATTGAGAAGCTTAAAAAAGAGCTTAATTTAAAGTGAGGAAGTAATGTTTAACAGTTTTGGAGAGATTTTTAGATTTACAACTTTTGGAGAATCTCACGGAAAAGCAATTGGAGTAGTGATTGATGGAATGCCAGCTGGGATTTTGTTTGATGAAGAATTTTTAAAAAGCGAACTTCAAAGAAGAAAACCCGGTAAAAACAAGTTTTCAACCCAGAGAAAAGAGGAGGATTTACCAGAGGTTTTAAGTGGGATTTTTGAAGGAAAAACAACAGGTACCCCAATTTCAATCATAATTTTTAACAAAGACCAAAAAAGCAAAGACTACTCAAACATAAAAGACCTCTTTCGTCCAGGACACGCAGATTTCACCTATTTTCACAAATATGGAATAAGAGATTATAGAGGTGGAGGGAGAAGCTCAGCAAGGGAGACAGCAGCAAGGGTTGCAGCCGGGGCTGTTGCTAAGATGATTTTAAAAGAGTTTGATATTAAAATTGAAGCCGGAGTTATTGAAATTGGAGGAGTTAGAGGAGAAAATGAAGATTTTGAATATGCAAGAAATTCTCCTCTTTTTGCACTTGATAAAGAAGCTGAGAAAAAGTGGATAGAGTTAATTGAGAGAGCAAAAAACGAACACGACTCTCTTGGAGGGGTTGTAAAACTGAGAATAAAAAATCTGCCAGTAGGACTTGGAGAGCCAATTTATTATAAGCTTGATAATATCTTAGCAAGTGCTATGGTGAGTATCAATGCGGTAAAAGGAGTTTATATAGGAAATCCAAAAGCTCACCGACTAAAAGGGAGTGAGAATAACGATGAAATAAGCAAAGAGGGCTTTCTTAGCAACAATTCAGGAGGAGTGCTTGGGGGGATAAGCAGCGGGGAAGATATTGAGATTGAGATCTATTTTAAACCAACCCCATCAATCTTTAAACCCCAAAAATCAACAGACATTTACGGAAATGAAGTTGAAGTAAACCTAAAAGGGCGCCACGACCCAATCGTAGCAACAAGAGGGAGCGTTGTTGTAGAGGCGATGGCTGCTTGTGTAATTGTTGATATGCTGCTTTTAAACGCTACACGAAAAATAGAGAACTTAAAAAAAATTTACTAATTAAACTCTTTATCAACCGCTCTTTCAAGCTCTTCTTGGGCTTTTTTAGCTTTAAACTCTTGCCATAACGCTTTATCATTTCTAAAAGTAGTAGCAACTGCATTTTTCACATAATTTTTAATATTTTTATCAACACCAACCAAAACATACATAGTCCCATTTGGAGATGTCCATGTTTTAATTAATTTAGTTCCTTGTAAAGCCAAAGAAGTTACTTGCTTTGAAACAGAAGTCACTACTCTCTCAGCCGTTTGAGAATCTCCCATTCCAGTAGAAGACATATAAGACTTAATCATATTCTTAACTTTTAATTTAATCTCTCTTGCAATTTCATCTCTTGCATGTGCCATTGCCTCTTCTCTTTGAAAAGTTATGCCAAGTGGAGATTTTGGAGCACTTCCCACTGCAAAAATACCTCCTTTCATACTTGCCCCTCCATCACAAACCCAACTTGGTGCTTTGGCTCCATCTATTTGACATTCAGGAGTAGATGGAGATTTAGAACAACCAAAAAATAATAAACTCCCTCCTATTAATACAATAGAGAAAATTTTTCTCATAAGCTCTCCTTTTTAAAAAAATTATATCCAAAAAATGATATAATAAATCAAAAAGGTGCTAAATGGCTAAAAAAATCAGAGTAGAAAATGCAGTGGGTGAAGTGTTAATCCACGATATTACAAAAGTTGATGGAGATAAATTTAAAGGAAGGATTTTTAAAAAAGGGCATATTATTCAAAAAGAGGATATAGAAACTTTAAAAAACTTAGGAAAAGAGCATATTTATGTGCTTGAAATTAAAGAAGATGAGATTCACGAAAACGATGCGGCTTATATATTAGCCGATGCACTTATGGGAGAGAATACTTACCACTCAAAAGAGGTTAAAGAAGGAAAACTTACAATCTACTCAAATGCTTTTGGAGTGTGTAAAATTGATGTAGAAAAACTTATTAAATTTAATTCAGTAGGTGAGCCAAGCTGCCCTACAATCTATAATAATTCAGTAGTAAAAAAGGGAGATAAACTTGCAGCAGTTAGAATTATTTCACTCCTTGCACCAAAAGATGAAGTAGAAAAAGCGGCAAACATCGCAAAAAGTGCAGGAGGAATCGTAAAAGTTATACCATTTACTCCTAAAAAAGCTGGACTGATTGTAACTGGAAATGAAGTTTATAAAGGAAGAATAAAAGATAAATTTGAAGAAAAACTAAGACCAAAACTAAAAGAGCTTTTGTGTGAAATTGAAGAAAAAGTAATTTTACCAGACGATAAAAAACAAATTAGAGATAAAATAAAAGAGTTTGCAAAAAAATATGATATCGTAATCCTAACAGGCGGGACTTCCGTTGACCCAGATGATGTAACCTATAAAGCAATCCACGAAGCAGGAGTAAAAAATTATATCCGCGGAAATCCAATTCAACCTGGGAATATGCTTACAATGGGATGGATTGAAGATACCCCGGTGGTAGCAGTCCCAGCAGCGGCTCTTTTTTTTAAACGCACGGCTTTTGATATATGGCTTCCACGATTATTAATTGGTGAAGTTATAAGCAAAGAAGAAGTAATAGCACGCTCTCACGGAGGGCTTCTTGAAGCAATAAACGGAGAGATACCATAAAGGAAAACAATGAAAGTAACAAGAGAAAAAGCAAAAGAGATAATAGATTCTCTAACAACTCAAAAATATTTTGAAACTATTACAATTGATGAGGCTGAGGGGAGGGTTTTATTTGAAGATATTGTGGCTAAATTTAATATACCAGAGAGTGATAAGAGTGCGGTTGATGGGTATGCTATAAATGTAGATAATCTAAGTTATCCAGCAAAACTAAAAATAGAAGATGAAGCCCCAGCCGGCAGTGAACAAAAAGAACTAAAAAATGGAGCAATTTTCATAATGACTGGCGGGGTTGTGCCAAAGGGTGCAAACGCTGTTATTAGGATTGAAGATGTTAAAAGAGAGGGTGAGTATATAATTATTGAAAAAGAGGTAAAAAAAGGAGACTTGATAAATTTTAAAGGAGAAGAGATAAGAGAGGGTGAAATTATCTTAAAAAAAGGTGAGATGCTTGATTATAAAAAAGTAGCCCTCCTTGCAAATATTGGATACTATCAGATAAAAGTTTTCAAAAAAGTAAAAATAGGCATAATAGTAACAGGAAGCGAAGTAAAAGAGCCTTTTGAAGCATTGGATAAAGCAGGGGTTAAAAATTCAAATCTTTATATTTTAAAAGGGCTTTTAAAAGGTTTTGCAGATATTACATATTATGGAAAAGTTGAGGATGAAATAGAAAAATTAAAAGAAGTGTTTAAAAACGCTTTAAATGAAAACGATATCTTAATTTCAAGTGGAGGAGCAAGCAAAGGAAAATATGACTTTACCAAAGATGTAGCAAAAGAGATTGGAATTGATATAAAATTTACAACAACAAACATCCGCCCAGGACGCCCTTTAATCTTTGGAAACAAAGATAAAAAACTCTTTTTTGGGCTTCCAGGATATCCAGCAGCACTTCTTGTAAATGCAATTGAGTTTTTAGTGCCTTTTGTAAAAAAGGCAGCAGGAATTAAAGAATATCAAAACCATTACTTTAAAGCCATCTTAACCCAAAAAGTAAAAGCAAAAAAAGGAAGGGTTGATTTTATAAGGGGAGTAGTTGAGTGCGATAAAGAAGTAACTTTTACCCCATCCTACACCCAACAAACCTCCAACTATCACTCAATGGCAATATCAAACGCCTTAGCAGTAATTGATGAGAATGAAGGAAGTAAAGAGAAAGGAAGCTTAGTAAAAGTAATAAGAATCTAAGCTTTCTTAGCTTCAATAAAATTTTAATTTCTACCTAAAACTTTATTGAATTTAAATTAAATTTAAAAAAAAGAAAGAAAGTACTTATAAAGAGAAGGAGAAATCAACGTTAAGTGCCAGTCACTGGTTATTTAAACTTTAATCACTATCAAGTGTAGCAGGGAGCTACTTTCCCACATCCGTAAGGATGCAGTATCATCACCGCTGTGAGGCTTAACTTCCAGGTTCGAAATGGATCTGGGTGTTCCCCTCAC
>JAMOSZ010000010.1 GCA_027062625.1 Nautiliaceae bacterium | reverse complement strand
ACATCTTTTAAGGTATCAAAATATTGAGTCAAAAGCACAAACCTTAAAATCTCTTCTTCTGAGATATTAGCATCTTTAAGCTCATTTATAGATTGTGCAAAGCCTTTTATAATTTCAATTCTTTGGTTTGCAATACCTTGACCTTGAAGTTTCTTAGCCTCAGCCTCGGCTTCTGCTTCTTTTATCATCAAAATCTTCTTAGCCTCGGCTTTTTCAATAGCCGCTCTTTTTTCTCTTTCGCTTGCAACTATATCGTTCATAGCTTTTATAATTCTCTCATCAACCTTAATATCAGTCACAAGTGTTTGGATTATCTTATACCCAAAACTCTCAATCGCCTCTCCTACCCCCTCTTTTATAGCCCTTGCGATTTTGCCTTTTTCGTTAAAAATTTCATCAATACTGAGTTTTGGAACTTCTGAACGCACCACATCAAATACATAAGAGGTAATCTGCTCTCTTGCATTTTCAAGCTCATATACCGATTTATAAATCTTTTCATCATCATCTTCAACCCTGTATTGAACGGAAACTTGAATGGTACAAAACACATTATCTTTTGTTTTAGTAGAAACATCAACATCAAGCTGCTGGATTCTAAGAGTCTGATAACTTACACTGTCAATAAAAGGTAGTTTAAAATTAAGCCCAGCCCTTGCAATTTTTTTAAATTTTCCAAACCTCTCAACTATACCAACCTCATTTTGAGGAACCAAAAAAGCACTATCAAGTGAAATTATCTTTATAATCAAATTAGTAAGAGAATTTTTAATATCCATTCTCCCTCCTTAAATGAACTCTCTAATTTCTTCAAATACTCTAATAGCCTGAAAATGCTCAGCTACATCGTGAGCCCTTACAATACTAGCCCCATTTCTAACAGCTTCTAAATGCAAAGCCAAAGTCCCAGGAAGCCTCTCGCTTGGAGATACAGAAATCCCTCTCTTTTGCATAATCATATCAATCATTGACTTTCTGCTAGCCCCTATTAAAAGCTCATATCCAAAATGCAAAAAATGCTCCATATGTTTAATCAAAGCCAAATTATCTTCAAGCCTTTTTCCAAACCCAATCCCGACATCTAAAATAATATCTTTTATCCCAAAACTTTTAGCTTTTTCAATCCTTTCTTCAAAAAATTCATCAACTTCCAAAATTACATTTTCATAAAAAGGATTTTTTTGCATATCTTTTGGATTTCCTTTTTTATGCATAATAACAACACTAGCCCCATATTTTGCCGCTACCTTTGCATAACTCTCATTTTCAAGCCCGGTTATATCATTTGCTATCTTAAAGCCTCTATCAAGTGCGTATTCAAGCACTTTTGGCTCAAAGGTATCGATACTAAAAACAACCTTTTCATAAAGCCTGCTTTTATAAATTTCATCAATTATGGGCTTAACTCTTCTAAGCTCCTCTTCAACCCCCGGATACTCACTGCCCGGTCTAGAAGAAACTCCTCCAATATCAATAATCCCAGCCCCATCACTTATCATCTTCTCAATTGCTTTTATAGCATCAGCTCCTTTAAAACGACTCCCTTCAAAAAAGCTATCATCATTTGCGTTAATAACTCCCATAATTCTTATAGGGAATTTTGGCAAATTTATAAACTCTTTTAATTTTTTTGCAAGAAGTTTTAATTTAAAAGGCTGGGCAAGCTCTTTTTTGGCAAGAATTTCAAGCTGTTTTTTATTACACATCAAAACCACATCCACCACTTCTCTTTTACAGTTTGGCACTCCAACGGGCACCGCAAGCTCAGCTCCAATGCTAAGGGCGTCTTGTTTTAAGATATTTGCAGCACCGCAACTTATATCTTTTATGTAAAACAAAAACTCACTTTTTTTCTTTTTCATAATTTCAATCCCAACTCTATCAACCCCAAGTTTTTTAAACAAAGATTCTAAATTAATATCGCAATTTAGCTTATATACCCTCATCTTTTATCCTTTAATCCAAGCATAACCATACTCAAAACCGCCTCTTTGTCTAAATTTAGCTCCAACATCAAAAGGGCTTTGTTAATAATTTCTAACTGCTCTGAATTTTTTGCTTTATCAAGTAAAGATTTTATAATCTCAATAACCTCTTCTTTTTGTAAATTGCTCCTTAAAAACTCTAAAATAATCTCATTTGAAATTTTAATATCTCTTTTTACAAACTCTTTTTCAAAAAATTCTCTTTTAATTACAAGTCTTGATAAAATCGTATCCAAAAGCTTATACTTTGAATCACTAAGCAAAATAAACTCAACTCCCTTTGGAGACTCTTCAAGAAGCTTTAAAAGTGCATTCTGAGAGTAGATATTAAATTTCTTTGCTCCAATTACAATTTTTCTATTCTTTTTATCTTTTATATAAGCAACTTCTTTTATTTTATTTACATCTTCTACTTTTAGCTCATCCCTTAAAAAAATCTCATCTGGCTTTATTTTTTCAATAACTTTTTCAAAATCGTTAGTTAAAATAAGCTTATTCATACGCTAATCTCTCCTAAAATCGCTCCAATTATCCCCTCTTTTACAAGCTCTATCAAGTCAATAAGTTTTCTATCAAGATTTTCATCCATTGAATTTAAATAAAAATTATCTTGAAAATCTTTATCAAAAACCCAAAAAAAAGTCTCTTTATCCTTTACAAAATCAAACAAAAAATCCTCTTTGCCTATATACCAAAAAGTATAATCATCCTTAAAAGCAATCCCAAGCATATCCTCAATCATATTAAAATGAGTCTGAGTCTTGGCATACTTAATTTGAGGCACTATGGAATAAAGATTAAATATAGGAATCAAAGTCGGTTTAAAACTTTTAAAATCGTTTATTTTATTGATAGTATAATCAATATACCACTCCCTCTCATCATCACTTAAAATCAAAACTGCTCTACCTTTTAGTATATTGGCTAAAAACTGATTAAGAGGAGAGATTAAATCAAGATACCTCCTCTCTAACCAATCAAGCCGTTTTTTTTTTGCAAATTCCAAAATAAAACGACTAACATCCATTACTTATCCAATTCATACGCTCTATGCAACGCTCTAACGGCAAGCTCCCCATATTTCTCATCAATTACCATTGAAATTTTTATCTCACTCGTAGAAATCATTAAGATATTGATATTCTCATCAGCCAATGTCTTAAATGCTCTTGCTGCAACCCCGCTGTGAGACTTCATACCAACTCCAACTACACTCACTTTTGCTATGCTATCATCATACTCAATTGATTCTGATTTATCCTCATACTCTTTTAATACCTCTTTTGTCATTTCAAGTTCAGTTTGAGGAACTGTAAAAGTTAAGTTTGCTTTATTGTCTTTTCCTACATTTTGCACAATCATATCAACATTAATATTTTTATCCGCAAGTTTGCCAAAAATTTCAGCACTAATTCCAGGTCTATCTTCTACTCCAAAAATACTAACTCTTGCTTGATTCTTATCAAGTGCAATCCCGCTAACAAGTACCTTTTCCATATCTTTTGTCTCCTTTGTAATTAATGTCCCTTTTACTTCTGGTTTAAAACTTGATTTTACTTCAATATCAACTCCAAGTTTTTTTGCAAGCTCTACTGAGCGGCTTTGCATTACTTTTGCACCAAGACTTGCAAGTTCTAGCATTTCATCATAACTTATTACATCAATCTTTTTAGCTTTTGGTTCAATTCTTGGGTCAGTTGTATAAATTCCATCAACATCGGTATAAATTTCACATTTATCGGCATTTAAAGCCCCAGCAATCGCAACAGCCGTTAAATCACTTCCACCTCTTCCAAGGGTTGTTACATTTCCCTCTTCATCAATCCCTTGAAACCCAGCAACAATTACAACTTTTCCCTCTTTTAGATGTTTTTGCATATTCTCTGGATTTATATCCATAATCCTTGCTTTTGTATGGTCACTTGTGGTTTTAATACCGGCCTGTCTTCCAGTAAGAGCAATCGCATCAATCCCCATTGATTGAAGTGCGATGGATAAAAGTGCACTTGTAACCCTCTCTCCGCTGCTTACCAATAAATCAACTTCCCTTTGAGGAGGGGTTTTTGAGAAATGATGGGCATATTCAAGAAGCTTATTTGTCTCCCCAGCCATCGCAGATACAACTACAACAACATCATCTCCTCTTTCTTTATATTTTTTTACAATATTTGCAACATTTGCTATCCTATCTAAATCACCAACACTAGTTCCTCCAAATTTTTGAACTACTAACATACTTCTCCTTTATAAATATCCCTCTTTTTTAAAATATGAAATCACATCTTTATAAACTGGTCTTTTAAAAGATTTTACATACTTAAAAACTTCATCAACCGGCACAAATTTATACTCTCTAAATTCAGGATTGTCTGTATTTAGATTGATTTTTGCCCCTTTTTTGAGTTTTACTAAAAAGTATTTTTGAATCTGTCCATCATATGGAGCCATCTTTTTTGCAATCTTTTCTGGAAAATCATAACTTATCCATTTTGGCATCTGTGCAATAACCTCAACTTCATCTGTGCCTATTTCCTCTTTAAGCTCCCTAAGAAGAGCCTCTTTTGGACTCTCTCCATCATCAATCCCCCCTTGTGGAAACTGCCAGGCATCAATATCTGTCCTTTTGGCAATTAAAACTTCCACTTTCTCTGGATACTTAGGCGATAAAACAACAGCCGCCACATTTGGTCTATACTTTTTCAAAACTCAGCCTTTTTTTGTAAAATTATATCTAAAAATAAGGCATCAAATGAGACTCTTATACATCCATATCCCATTTTGTGATAGCAAATGTTTTTATTGTGCGTTTAACTCTTATACCAACTTAAATCACTTAAAAAAAAAGTACTTTGATGCTATTAAAAAGCAATTTCAAACAATAAAAAAGCAAAACTTTTATACTGTTTTTATCGGAGGAGGAACTCCATCCACTATGCCAATTGAGTTTTATGAAAAATTATTTAAACTTTTATCACCTTTTACAAAAAATACAAAAGAAATCTCAATAGAAGCAAACCCAACTACTTCATATGAGTGGCTAAAAGAAATAAGAAACCTTGGAGTTAACAGAATAAGTTTTGGAGTTCAAAGTTTTAATGAAAAGAAACTAAAATTCTTAAACAGAAATCACTCTCCATCCCAAGCAATAAGAGCAATTGAGAACGCAAAAAAAGCCAAATTTAATAATATAAACATAGACCTTATCTATTCTACTGCAATGGATAATAAAAAGCTATTGGAAAATGACTTAAAAACTGCCTTTTCCCTGCCAATTACCCATCTTAGTGCATACTCTCTTAGTATTGAAGAAGGCTCAAAATGGGAAGGGGACTTTTTAAAAAGAAAAGAGGATGAAGAGCTTGAAGTTTGGTTTATAGAAAAGATAAAAGAAAAGCTCCCCCAATACGAAATCTCAAACTTTGGAAAAATATGCCTTCACAACCTTGGATATTGGGAAGGGAGAGAATATATCGGGATTGGTGCTGGGGCGGTTGGATACTTAAACAAAAAAAGATACTACACTCAAAAAAATGTATACGAATACCTAAAAACCCCAACAAAACTCTCAGTAGAAAAGTTAAGCGATGAAGATATCAAAAAAGAGAAAATATTCCTTGGACTTCGCTCAATTGTGGGATTTGATGAGGGGCTTTTAGACAAAGAAGAGAAAAAGAGGGCTTTGATTTTAATGGATGAAGGAAAAATTTATAAAAAACAAAACAAAATCTACTCAAAAGACTTCTTAGTAGCTGATAGACTATCAAGTTTTATACTCTTTGGAATTTAAGATTTAAAACCGCCTTTTTTATATCCTTTTGTCTCATAAAATGCTCCCCTACCAAAAAGGCACTAACTCCGTTTTTGTGAAGTCTTTTTACAACCTCAGCATCACTTATCCCACTCTCTGCCACAACTATTACATCTTCTGGAAGTTTTGGCATAAGCTTATCACTTAAATCCATATGCATATTAAAAGTCTTTAAGTCTCTGTGGTTAAAGCCGATAATATCCGCCCCAACCTCCAAAGCTTTTTGCAAATCCTCCTCATCGTGAATTTCAAAAAGCACTTCAAGCCCAATACCTTTTGCAAAATCAAAAAGTCTTTTTAATTCACCCTCACTAAGCGCTTTGGCAATTAACAAAATAAAATCAGCCCCAGCCCAGTAAGCCTCAGCTATTTGAAACTCATCTATTATAAAATCTTTCCTAAGAAGAGGAATTTTACTGAATTTATTTATCTCTTTTAGATACTCCAAACTACCTTGAAAAAAGTGAGGCTCAGTTAAAATACTCATAGCATCGGCAACCTCATTATACTCTTTTGCAATCGCTATTGGGTCAAAATCCTCTCTTATAACCCCTTTGCTAGGACTTGCCTTTTTAATCTCAGCAATAATTTTTGGATTGTCTTTTTCATAACTCAACGCCTTTTTTACATCTCTAAACTCTCTTTTAACGCTCAAAAACTTCTTAAAATCTTCTTTATTTTTTACCTTTTTTAAATCCTCTTTTGTTTTACTTATTATTTTTTGCAAAATCATTCGCACACCTTTTTATTAACTCTTTATAAGCTGATTTATTCTTATCAAAATTAACATCTTTTATCAATTTCCAAGCTCTCTTACACTCTCCCACCTTATAAAGCCCAAAGCCTAAATTCCATAAGTTATCAATAGAGTTATTCATTAAAAAAGCAAGCCTTAAAAAATCAATCCCCCTTTTATCTCCTCTTTTTATCAAAAACTTTCCAAAAAGCAAGTAAAATTCTTCATTATTAAATTTATTAACAACCGATGCTAAAAAAGCAATATCTTCTTCTTTTAAATCCAAATAACCTAAATTGTGTAGCAAAAAGTTAAGATAATGCTTATTTAATCTCTCTTTTAAAAGAAAAAAAACCTCCTTTGCTAAAACTTTTTTTTCATTTTCATTTAAAATAAGCTCATTTTCCAAACTACTTGGATATTTTTTTAGCACATATTTTAATTTATCTAACTTAAATCTAAGAGCTAATAAAAGCTCCATTTTTGAATACTCTTTATCAAGAGTTGAGAGTTTATCATAAACATTAAACAAATCATCAAAATCTCCAACTGACCTATAAATATACGCTAAACTTCTATACACTTTAATACTTGGCTTATTAGTTAACAAATAGCTTTTTAAATAACTAATAGCCTTATCATATTTACCATTCCTAATAAGGACTGATACAAGACTTAAAAGATTTTTCTCACTTGATTTAAAACTAAAAAGCCCCTCTAAATACTGCTCCTCTTTATCATTATCCCCCTCACAAGAAGCAATATAAGCTAACATATTATAATAAAATTCACTCTTTTGCATCTTTAACTTTACTACATTTTTTGCACTCTCCAAATCTCCCGCTTTTAAAAAACCATAAACTTCATACTCCAAAAGTTTTTGGGCAATTGATGGATATTTTTGATAATTATCGTTTATAAGAGAAATAATTGTATCAAAGTCTCCTTTTTGATAATAACTATCTACTAAATTTAGCAAAAATTCCTTATCTTTTGTTTTATCAAAAAGCTCTTTGTAAAGTTTTATAGCTAAATCATAATTTCCATTACTCTTTGCGTAAAAAGCCTCAATTGCTTTTTTTTCAATCTCAACCTCCCCTCCACACAAAAAAACAAAACTCAAAATCAAAAATAAAACTCTCTTCATTCAATCACCCCCGGACACTCCTTTTTTAACTCATCCACCCGAGTTTTAAAATAATCCCAAAAAGGGAAAGTCCTACACTGCTTTGGTCTAACTTCATAAATACTACATCCCTTATCAAAAAAGATACACGCAAACCCATTTTTATAAGGTTTCTCTTTAATTGAGTAACGATATCCAACTTTTATCAAAAACCTCTTCTTAAATATCTCTTCATCAATTTTAAGAAAAGAAGCTATCTCCTTTATCTCCTTTGGAGATACCCAAATATACCCACTCTCACCTATACAACAATTCCCATCACACTTACTACACGCCTTACTATCAAATTTATAAGGAAATCCCTCTTTTTGAATAATCACTCTAAACCTTTATACTTTTTGTAGCCGCTTTTTTATAAATCCTATCAGCCTCATCACTATATCCATCCCCATCAAATCCAATTAAAGGAGGATGAATTTTCACCATTGACTTTGCGTGTCTTTTTGCCCTAACCATCACAAGAGTCGCATCTTTATTAATTCTTGGGTGCATAAAGCGAATATCTATAACTTTAAGAGGTTTTGGAAGAGTTTTTATTATATCATCAAGCCTTTTTGCATCATAACAGAATATAAACTCTCCTCTTTCTTTTAACGCCTCATTTACCTTATTAAAAAACTCTCTCATCGGCAAAAACTCCTCATACCTTGCAACTCTTATAATTTCATTTTCGCTCTTTAAAGTGCCTTTGTAAAAAGGGGGATTTGAGATGATAAAATCAAACTCTTTTTTAAAAGAAGTCTTTAAAAAATCCTCTTCAATCACCCTAGCATCAATCTTATTCTCTTTTAAATTCCTTTTAATAAATTCAGCCATAACTTTTTGCTTTTCAATAAAAGTTAATTCAATATCCCAAAAATCCCTTTTTATCAAAAGTCCCAAAACCCCACATCCACCGCCAACTTCAAGCACTTTTCCTCTTATTTTAAAACGGCTTATAAAATCATACAAAAACATAGTATCGGAATTATAACAATACCCTCCATTTGGCTGATAGAGTATCATCAATCAGTAAGCCCCAATTCATCAAGAATTGGTTTAATATCCTCTTGATAATACTTCATAAGAAGAGTTGGTATCAAAGCCACAGCTTCCTTATCGTGTTTCCACTCCTTAATCTTTTCTAAAATTACGCTCTTTTTCTCTTCATCAATATGCTTTGCTTTTTTTACTTTTTCTTTAATTTTATCAATCATTTTAGCCCTTTTTTAGTAAAATTATATCTAAAAAGGAAAGCAATGATAATAATCCCAGCAAGACTCTCTTCAAGCCGCCTTCCAAATAAAGTTTTAGCCGATATAAACGGACTGCCTATGATTATATGGTGTGCAAATGTTGCCAAAAAAGTAGATGATGTATTAATAGCAACCGATTCAAAGGAGGTAGTTGAAGTTGCCAAAAAGTATAGATTTGAAGCGGTTATGACAGATAAAAACCACCAAAGTGGAAGTGATAGGATAAAAGAGGCAGCTGATATTGTAGGGCTTTGTGAAGATGAGATTGTTATTAATATGCAAGGAGATGAGCCTTTTTTAGAGCCAGAAATCTTACAAAAAGTAAAAGAAAAGCTCATTGAAATAAAAAAAAGAGACTTTGTAATGGTTAGTTGTTATAAAAAAATAAACGAACTCCAAGCCCAAGATCCAAACATCGTAAAAGTAATAATGGATAAAAACCAAGATGCCATTTACTTTTCCAGAAGCAAAATTCCCTATAACAGAGACAACCTACCACACACCTATTTTGGACATATAGGGATTTATGGATTTTTAAAAAGAAGCCTTGATGAGTTTGTAAAGATGGAAGGAAATTTAGAACATATTGAAAAGCTTGAACAACTAAGAGTTATTGAAAACGGCAAAAAGATAGCTATGATTGAAGTTAATACAAAAAGCTTTGGAATTGATACAAAAGAGGATTTAGAAAAGGCAAGAGAATATGCAAAAAGTAGCAATTAGCCTTGGGGATTTTAACGGAGTTGGTCCAGAAATTGCATTAAAATCACACGAAAAGATTAAGAAATGGGTAAAACCACTCTACGTAACCAACAAAAAGATGCTAACAAAAGCGGCAAATCTTTTGAATATTAAAATTCCAGCTGATTTTGAGATAGTGGAAATTGATGGGGATTTTGAAATAAAACCGGGAGTTGTTGATAAAGAAGCGGGAAAATTTTCTTTTGAGATGTTTAAAAAAGCAATTGAGCTTGCAAAAGAGAAAAAAGTAGATGCAATCACAACTCTTCCAATCCATAAAGAAGCGTGGAGCAAAGCCTCAATAAAATACAAAGGTCACACTGAGGTTTTAAGGGATGAGTTTAAAAAAGACGCGATTATGATGCTTGGATGTGAAAAGATGTATGTGGCTTTGTTTAGCGAGCATATCCCTTTAAAAGAGGTCCCAAATCTTGTAAAAAAAGAGAGGCTTATTAAATTTTTTATCAACTTTTACAACTCAACAAAATTTAAAAACATAAAAGTGCTTGGACTAAATCCCCACGCCGGTGATGGAGGGGTACTTGGGGATGAAGAGATAAAAGAGATAATACCAGCTATAAAAGAAGCAAACAAAATCTTAAACAAAGAGATATTTTTTGGTCCTTTTGTGCCAGATACAGCCTTTACTCAAAACGGGATTTTTATAGCAATGTATCACGACCAGGGCTTAGCACCACTTAAAGCTTTGTATTTTGAAGAGAGTATTAACGTAAGTTTAAACTTACCAATTTTAAGAACATCAGTTGACCATGGCACAGCTTTTGATATAGCGTATAAAAAAATAGCAAAGACAAAAAGCTATGAAAATGCGATTAAATATATCCTAAATTTGACATAAATCAAGAAAATGACTCAATTTTTTTGATACAATTAATTAAAAAAGGAGCAGTTATGGATTTAAGAAAAATTATAAGATTTCAACACGAAAGCTTTATTAAATTTATTTATGCAAGTGTAATGGTAAAAGAGAACGATGTAAAAGCAAAACTCGAAGATATTGCTCAATTTAAATATCGCCATATGCTTTGGACTATGCAGGATGCAGCAGCTAAAAAAATAAAATTTGATATGGACTTTAACGAAGAAGAAATTTTAAAATTAAAACTCCTAAAAAGAGAAGAGGATTTATTGCAGTTTTTAATTGATGATTTAGATAATAACATAGCCTTATACGAAGGAATTGACGACCCTACAATTAACAGACTAAGAAGCGATGACAGTTACTTTATTGAAGAGTTAAGAGAACTTGACGTAGAAGGAGATATTACCGCATTTAACGAAAAAAGAGAACTTCCAGGAGTTGAACTTGATGAAAACTCAAAATCGGCACTTGTATTTTTCTTAATGGAAGAAATTTTTAAAGAGTATGAGCTTATTATTATTTATAGTTACTTAAAAGCGCACACAGACATAGCAATTGCAAATAGCGCTTTTATGGACCTTGCTTATGATTCAATCTATCATCTAAAAAGATTTGCAGAACTTGCAGCAAAAATGGGAGTTTTAACTTTGCCAAAACCAATTCCAAAAGAAAAATACGAAAATATGGGTATTGTTGAATTTTTAAAAGAGAATATTGAAGAGGAGATGGGAGCTGAGAAACAGTGCTTAATCTTAGCGGAAAAAATCGGAAATAAAAAACTTAGCGACTTTTTACTATTTATCTCTCGCCAAGAACTCTACCACGCAGAACTCCTAAAAAGAGCTCTAAATGCTATCCAAAAAGGATAGTTAGAGCTTTACTTCTTGTGCTAAATTATCAAATTCCGCATATTTATGTTTTTTTCTAAGATAACTTATTTCAATAACCGCCGGAATTGTAACCCTATAAGCTGGACCAGCAATATCAATAGCAGTCCAAAGTGCAGTAACAGCCCATCCAATAGGTCCTGTAAGAATTGCCATCGTTCTTGTAAGAGCAGCATTACCAGCAAAACTCAATCCTCTTCCAATCAAAGCCTTTAATACAGCATTCGCAATAATTACCGTTAATTGATAAGATTTAAATCCACCAGCTCTAAATATAGCTTGAAAAAGCCCAAATAAAGCTTCTGGTGTAACTCCAATCCCACTAACTCCCATACTCTCTAAAAGCTCTTTTCTCTCTTCTTCGCTCATTTCTTCAAGCGCATCCTTTAAAATCTTCATTAATAAATTCTCTTCAATCATCTCCGTCGAAGAATATTTATTGTAATTGACTTTTAACTTATCGCAAACATCCATTAAAATTTCCCTATAAACAACTCCAACTCCTCCCCTTAACAAATTTGCAAAAGTATTTCCTCCATATTTTTGTAACTCAGCCGCTATTTTATCCCAATACCTATTATGGTGAGGATAATATTTCTTAAACTCCTCACACTCACTCAACTCCTCAGAGATTCTCTTTTCTTTATCTTTTGGATCATAAATTAATAACTCCACCAACTGATCTAAATCCCTTGAATCAAGCTCCTTTAAAAACTCCAAATCCGCATCATATCTATATTTTAAAGCCATTTTAAACCTCCTTAAAGCTTTGCTTCAATACTCCAAATGTATCGGTTAAATTGTGCTTTTTTTCTTACCCCGTTATTCCTTGGAGAGTTTCAATACTCCAAATGTATCGGTTAAAT
>JAMOSZ010000009.1 GCA_027062625.1 Nautiliaceae bacterium | reverse complement strand
TTCATCACCTCTTTTTAAAACATACGCAAAATCCGGAGAATAGCTTTTTCCTCCTATTATAGGAATTTTTATTGAGTTTTTAGGAATTTTTGTAAATACTTCTATCACATCGTCATTATATTTAATATTTTCTTTTTCCAATTCACTATCATAAAAAAGCTTTTCAAAATAGTAATTATCAGCAACTCTCTCATCCGAATAATTAACTCCTATATCGGAAGCATTTATTTCTTTTAGAGGATTGCCGTTTTTATCTGTAAGTTTTGTAGGGTGAATTGAGCTTTTAATAAGTTTATAATCAATCTCAAACTTTTTAAATGAATTTAACAATAAATACTCATCAAAATAATACTTAATCTTTCTTATTGTCTGATAATTTAAATACTTTGAAATATCTAAAATTTTATCTTTTTTTAACCTCAAAAACACTTTATGAGCTGTATTTACATTAATCTTGCATAATTTGCTAACCTCTAAGACAAATTCTTTATAACTTAAATTTTTAATAGCACTAAACTCTTCTTCTATTCTTTTATTTTTAACATATGCCTCATCTTCCACAACTACCTTTTTAGCTTCAAAATAGACTCTATTTTCTACAAAATCATCTCTGTTTTTAAAGAAGCTATAAAAAAGCTCTTCAAATTCTTCCTCACTATCTACTTTTATCTCCATTAAAGCTTTCTGATTTATCCTCTCCCACACTTCTTTTAACTCATCATATTTTCCCACTCTTACTTTTACTTTTGATTTTACTTTTTTATCTGCCTTTTTAATTTTATTTTCATAAACTCCCTCTTTTTCAAACACCAAAGGATACATCTCTTTTAATTTTTCAAGACCGTTATTAATAAACTTTTTGTTATCATCAATAATATCATCTAAAATCAACCTAGCAACCAGCTTTTTCCTATCTTCTTTATAAAATTTAACAATACCTTCAATCAGTTCATCGGTAAGTTTATCCAGTTTTTCTAAATTAAACAGATTTGATTTTTCATTTATTTCATTAATCAATCTATCTACAAAATCCTCTTCACTAAAATCCACAAAATAGTGCAAGAAAAATTCATCCTTTACCCTAACTCCAAATTCATTTACAGGCAGCCTGAGTCCTCTCCCAACTTCTTGAAGCTTTGAAATTTCACTTCCGCTACTTCTTAATTTACAAATTTGAAAAACATTAGGATTATCCCACCCCTCTTTCAAAGTCCATTTAGAAAAAATAAATCTTCTAGGATTTTCTAAATCAAGAAGTTTATCTTTGTCGTGTAAAATCTCATTAATCTCTTTTTCAATCTCTTCATCTTTTGCCTGATTATCTTTTGAAAAATATCCACCGTGAGTTTTAGAGATATCTTTTAGGGACTTTTCAAGATATCTTTTATAAAATTCATCCTTTGTATTTTCAAAGTTCTCTTCAATACAAATTTTAATATTCTCTTCTACAATCTTTCTTAATTTCCCGTCTTCATTTCTATACTCATCAATATTATCAATAAAAAAGAGGGTTAAAGGCTTAATTTTAGGTTTTCCCTCTAAATTTCTATTTTCTATTAATTCTTTTTCTATTTTAAAATGGTTTTTTATCGCTTTTCTTATCATCACCTCTTGAATAGTCTCACTAAAAGAGTAAGGGTTAAACTTATCTTTTTTTCTTAAAATCATTCCATTTGATAACAAAACTTCGCTTTTATTCATCTTTTCAATAAAAAGCCCCTCCATTGCCGGATGAATAATTCCCAAACTATCCTTTACCCCTAACTTAAAGCTCTTTTTTTTACCCTCTTTTAAAACAAAAGTAGCTTCTTTCCCATCTAAATTTATAAGCTCAACCAATGCATTTTTACCACTTTCATTCTTTTCAATATATCCAATTACCCCTTTTACCAAATTATCATTAAAAGCTCTTGCAGCTGTAAGAGTATATATTAAGTTTTCAAACTTTTTATTTCCTTTTTTATCCTCATCAAAAGTAGCCCCAAATCTTAAAATAAATTGAGGATTAAGCTTTTGGATGTTTTTCCAAGTTTTATTATCTTTTTTAAATCTATGAGGCTCATCAATTATAACAACTGGATTAATTGACGCTATCGCATCAAAAGGGTTTGTAAATCTGTCAAAAAGAGTTCTATCATAATTTTTAGATAAAGTATCTGAATTTAACATCCCTTGATTTATCAGCAAAACTTCAATACTATTTTTACTTTTTCTAGCCTCTACAAACGATTTAATACTTGTTGGCATATACTCTTTTTTGTTTTTATTTTTTTTACTATCAACTACATATAAATTAATACTCTTTTGATACTCATCCTTAAAATGTTCTCTTGCACTCTCACTCAAAATAAAATTAATCGCCCCAGCCTTAATTGACAAACTCGGCACAACCACTACAAACTTATTTATCCCATAAAATCTGTTTAGCTCAAACATCGCTTTTGTATATGTATATGTTTTACCGGTTCCGGTTTCCATCATAATATCAACTATATTGCTTTTTATAGGCTTTAATTTTATTTCGTTTTTGTACATTAAATTTTCAATATTTTTTAGATAAGTCAATGAATTTATATCAATA
>JAMOSZ010000008.1 GCA_027062625.1 Nautiliaceae bacterium | reverse complement strand
CTTGGTGATTACTGAGCTTTTTTATGAATTTATAAGGTGAGTTTAGAGGGTAGAAGAAGTTATTTTCTTCCTCTTACATACCCCTCAATTATAAATCTGAGTGCGTTGAGTTTAATAAATCCTTCCGCATCTTTTTGATTGTATACGCTATCTTCTTCAAATGTTGCAAATTCAGGGCTAAATAGGGATTTTGGTGATTTTCTTCCTACTACTTGCACGTTTCCTTTATAAAGTTTAAGTCTAACAGTCCCTTCTACGTTTTCTTGTGTTTTGTTGATAAGCTCTTGAAGGGCTTCTCTCTCAGGTGAGAACCAAAATCCGTTATAAATAAGCTCGGCATATTTTGGCATAATCTCATCTTTTAAGTGAGCTTCGCCCTTATCAAGTGTAATTGATTCAATTGCTCTATGAGCTTTTAGAAGGATTGTCCCGCCGGGAGTCTCATAACATCCGCGAGACTTCATCCCAACAAATCTATTTTCAACTATATCAACTCTTCCAATTCCGTGTTTTTTTCCATATTCATTTAGCGTTTCAAGTATTTGAGCTGGGGTCATTCTGCTTCCGTTAATTCCAACGGCATCCCCTTTTTCAAATTCAATTTCAATATATTCAGGCTTATCAGGGGCTTTTTCAGGGCTAACTGTCCATCTCCACATATCCTCCTCCGGCTCAGCCCAAGGGTCTTCCAAAATACCGCCCTCATATGAGATATGAAGTAAATTTGCATCCATTGAGTATGGAGATTTTTTGCCGTGTGTTTGGATTGGAATTCCGTGTTTTTTTGCATATTCAAGAAGTTTTTCGCGGCTGTTTAAATCCCACTCTCTCCAAGGTGCAATTACTTTAATATCAGGTTTAAGTGCATAATACGCAAGCTCAAACCTTACTTGGTCGTTACCTTTACCGGTTGCTCCGTGTGCTACTGCCTCAGCTCCCACTTGTCTTGCAATTTCAATCTGTCTTTTTGCTATTAAAGGTCTTGCGATTGAAGTTCCAAGTAGATACTCCCCTTCATAAATTGCATTTGCCCTAAACATTGGGAAAACATAATCCCTAACAAACTCTTCTCTTAAATCTTCAATAAAGATATTTTCCGGTTTTACTCCAAGTTTTAATGCTTTTTCCCTTGCTTCTTCTACTTCTTCCCCTTGTCCAATATCAGCTGTAAATGTTACAACTTCTGCGTTGTATTTGTCTTGAAGCCATTTTAAAATAACACTTGTATCAAGTCCCCCGCTGTATGCTAAAACTACTTTCATTTGCATCCTTTTTTGGTGCAATTATAGTATAATTTGGCTAAAAAAGGCTAAATTTGAGGGTGGATAAATTTTTAAACTCGGTAAATATAGTAAAAAGGCGAAGTATTGCCGATGAGATGTGCAAAGAGGGAGTGGTGTTTGTAAATGGCAAAAAAGCAAAGCCAAGCAAGGATGTAAAGGTTGGAGATATTATAGAAATTCACTATCTAAGCGGGGTTAAAAAGTATGAAGTCTTAAAAATTCCGGAGACTAAAACTATTCCTAAAAGCAAAAAGAGTGAATATGTAAAGGAAATTTTATAATTTAGATTTTGTATTTTTTTAAAGTGATTAATTGTATTAAAGGAGTTAAAATGAGGTGGAGTAATTTTTTTGCATATACTCTAAAAGAGGCACCAAAGGATGCGGTTGTTGCAAGCCATAAATATTTGATAAGAGGGGGATACATTAAGCAAGTTGCGGCTGGGATTTATAACTTTTTGCCGCTTGGCAAAATTGTGCTTGATAATATCAAAAAAATAATCAAAGAGGAGATGGACAAAGCCGGGGCTCAGGAGGTAATGCTAAGTTTCGTTACTCCTTATGAGCTTTGGGAAGAGACTGGAAGGGCGAAAAAATATGGGGATGAACTTTTGAGGATAGAAGATAGAAAAGGACAAAAATTTGTATTATCTCCAACAAATGAGGAAAGCGTAGTTGATTTGGTAAGAGGGACGATAAAAAGTTATAAGCAATTACCGGTTAATTTGTATCAAATAAATCTTAAATTCAGAGATGAAGCAAGACCAAGATTTGGGCTTTTGAGGGGGAGAGAATTTATTATGAAGGATGCGTATTCTTTTCACGCTACAAGGGAGGATTTGGATAGAGAATTTAACTTAATGCAAGAGACTTATGAAAATATCTTTAAGAAAATGGGGCTTGATTTTAGGGTGGTTGAGGCTGATAGCGGTGCGATTGGAGGGAGTGGGAGTAGAGAGTTTATGGTTTTGGCTGATACGGGGGAGGATGATATTGTGGTATGCACAGAGTGCAATTATGCAGCAAACATTGAAGTGGCTACTCGCAAACACGAACAAAGAGAAAATCCGGTAAAAACTGAGGTGATTGAAGAAGTTTATACTCCAAATAAAAAGTCTATTGAAGAAGTTTGCGAGTTTTTAGGAGTTGATCCTTATTTTAGTATTAAAGCGGTTGCGAAGAAGGCTGTTTTTGATGATAAAGAGGAGGTGGTTGTCTTTTTTATAAGAGGCACTGATACTCTTGAAGAGACAAAAGCAAAAAATGCAGTTGGAGCGTTGGAGCTGGTTGATGTGAGTGAAGAAGAGCTTGAAAAAGTTGGGCTTGTGCCTGGATTTATAGGACCTTTTGGGCTTCCAAGCAATGTAAAGTATGTAATTGATGATGATTTGAGAATGGCAACAGAGCTTGTATGTGGAGCGAATAAAAAAGATTATCATATTAAAGGTGCTGGGCTTTTGGATGCCAATTTACTTGGCAATCTTACTCTTTATAGAGATATAGCCGCAGTTAAAGAGGGGGATAAGTGTCCAAAATGTGGTAAGCCTTTAAAAATTACAAAAGGGATTGAGGTTGGGCATATTTTTAAACTTGGCACAGCTTATAGTGAGCCTATGAATGCTACTTTTCTTGATGAGAATGGAAAAGCTAAACCTTTTATTATGGGATGTTATGGGATTGGGGTTAGTAGGCTTATAGCTGCTGCAATTGAGCAAAATCACGATGAAAAAGGGATAATTTGGCCAAAAGAGATTGCTCCTTTTGTTGTTGATATAATTGTTGGGGATGTAAAAAAAGAGGAACAGTTAAATTTTGCAACTAAGCTTTATGAAAAGTTAAAAAAAGCCGGAGTTAGAGTAATTTTGGATGATAGAAAAGAGAGATTTGGTCCAAAAATTGCCGATTTTGAGCTTGTTGGATTTCCTATTGGAGTGATTGTTGGAAAGAAATTAAAAGATGGGAAAGTTGAGATTAGGGATAGGAAAAGTGGTGAGAAGTTTGAGGTTGGAGGAGATGAGGTGTTTGAAAAAGTTATGGAGATGGTAAGAAAATAAAGGATATAGAGTGAGAATGTTGGGGGTAAAAAAATATTTAAAGAGGAGAAGATGGGATTAGTCTATTTTTTGGGTTATCTTTTTTTAGAAATTCTTTTTTCGTATGAATTTGCAAGGGTTTTTACCCCTTTTGGTCTTTTTTTGGAGGTTATATTTACTGCTTTGCTTGGAGCTTATATTATTAAAAATCTTCATTTGTCTTTGTTTGAAGAGATGCAAAAGGTTTTAAGGCGCGAGATTAGTGAAGAAGAGTTTATTGCTGCTGGACTTTTTAGGCTTGTTGGAGCGTTTTTGCTGATAATTCCTGGGGTGTTTAGTGATTTAGTGGGACTTTTGTTTTTGTTTGAACCATTTGCAAAATGGGTTGGTAAAAAGTTTTTTAAAAGAGAAGTTGATGATGGGATTATTGATGTTGAAGTTATTGATGAGAGGGATTTTGATAGGATAAATAAATTTTGAGTAGGAATATTATGTTAATTTAACTGGATTATGGTTATTATGATTTTTGGTAAAGTTGAATTGGTTAAAGGATAGTTGGAGAAAATATTATGTTAATTTTAGTGGTAGTAACTTTAAGTAAGCAATTGATTACTTAGCTCTGTAATTGACTGATTTAAAAAGTGATAAAAAAATCCTTAAAGTAGTATAAATAAGGTGCTAAGAGATTTGGGATTGTTTGGATAAAGTTTTGTTAGGTAAGGGGTGTAAAATAAATAATGGATTAAAAATTATTTTTGGAGCAAAAATAGGATTTTAAGGTTTGATAGAAAGGATACATAAAAGTTATAAAAAGCTTATAAGCGGGAGGGTCCCGCTAAGCTTATTTTGACTTTTTAGCAATATCTTTTATAGCTCTATATGCGTGGTTAAACGCAAGTGCTATGCTTCCTTGGCTTGTTACAACATCTCCAATTGTATAAAGCCCAGGGATATTTGTCTCCATTGTTTCTTCATTGTAGATTGGCTCACCCCATTCATTAAGTTCAATTCCGCAGTTTTTGAGGAAGTCAACTGGGCTTGTTCCACCAAGTGCGTAAACAACTCTATCAAAAATATCAGTACTTCCATCTTTATAAACGATTTTTACTCTTGGAGGAGTAACTTCATCATCTTCAACCGGCTCAACGTGGTCAATATCAACTCCAAGTTTTGCTTTTAGTTTACCTTCTTTAATATATCTCTCTACAATCTCTTTGTTTGTTGGATTCATTCTTGTAATTTCTGGTCTTCTGTAATTTAGTGTTACATCACATCCAATATCCATATCAACAAGTCCGTATGCATACTCACCTGCTGTATCTCCACCACCAACTACCAATACTTTCTCACCCGGTTTTACTTTATCAAGGTTAAAGTTTAGTCTTGGTCTAATTTTTGGAGGGAATTTATAGCTTGGTTTGTTTGGTTTACCCATTCTTCCAATTGCAATAATTACATTTTTAGCTTGAATTACTCCAAGCTCATTATCAGCTCCAATTTCAAAAATTCCGTCGCTGTTTTTTTTAACTCCATAAACGTGATGATTGTATTTAAATTTATCAGCAATGCCGGCATCTTGAATTTTTTTCTCAATTTGTTCAAGATACTCTTCTTTACTACACTCTTCAAAAGTAACATTTCCTTCAAATTCAAATTTTTTCCCTTGCCAATCTTTATCTACTCTTTTTCCAGGTTTATAAAATTTTCTAATCATATCAGAGTGATTATCAGCTTTTTCTAAAACTATTACTTTTTCAATTCCTTTTAGTTTAGCTTCAATTGCACTTGCAATGCCGCCAGGTCCAGCTCCAATAATTGCAATATCAAAAATTTTATCTAAACTCATAAAATCTCCTTTTTTTTCTTTGAATTATAGCTTAAAGATGGGAAAGATTGTTACTTTTTTGCAAATAGCAATAGTTTAGGCGTGAAAGAAAGTAACAATTTAGTATAATTAACTAAAAATTTTAAGGAGAGAAAATGGAAGAGATTTTAAAAAGCGTAAAAGAAGCAAGCAAAGTAGCAGCTACTTTAAAAGGGGAGACTAAAAGAAAACTTTTAAACGAAATGGCTAATAGACTTGAAAAATATAAAGATGAGATAATTGAGGCGAATAAAAAAGACCTTGAATATGCAAAAAGTGCAAACCTCTCATCAGCTCTTATTGATAGACTTTTACTTGATGAAAAAAGAATAAAAGATATGGCTTCTTCTTTAAGGGATATTGCAAAACTAAAAGACCCAGTAGGTAGAGTAATTGATGGATGGAGAATTGATAATGGACTTGAAATTCAAAAAGTTAAAATTCCAATTGGGGTTATTGGGATTATTTATGAATCTCGCCCAAATGTAACAAGCGATGCGGCTGGACTTTGTTTGATGAGCGGTAATGCGTGCATCCTTAAAGGAGGGAAAGAAGCGTTTCATTCAAATGCTGTTATTATTGAAATTTTAAGATGGGTACTTGAAAAAAACAAACTGCCAGCAGATATTATTACGCTTCTTCCAGATTATAGTAGAGAGGGAGTTGAATGGCTTATTAAGCAGGATAAATATGTAGATTTGATTATTCCAAGAGGTGGAGAGGGGCTTATTAGGTTTGTTAGTGAAAATAGCAAAGTTCCAGTAATTAAGCACGATAAAGGTTTATGCCACGTTTATATCCATAAAGATGCGGATTTAAAAAAAGGCGCAAAAATCGCACTTAACGCAAAAATCCAAAGACCTGGCGTTTGTAATGCAATGGAGACATTGCTTGTTGATAGGAAAGTGGCTGGGGAGTTTTTGCCAGTTATTAAAGAGATGATGGAGAGTGAAGGAGTTGAGCTTAGAGGATGTGAAATTACTCTTGAATATATTGATATAAAACCAGCAACCGAAGAAGACTGGCATACTGAATATCTTGATAAGATTTTATCAATTAAAATTGTGGATAATTTAAACGATGCAATTGAGCATATTGAAAAGTATGGCTCAGGACATAGCGATGCAATAGTTACAGAAAATTTAAAAGCGGCTGAGGAGTTTTTAAATAGAGTTGATAGTGCGTGTGTTTATGTAAATGCCTCAACCCGCTTTACTGATGGAGGAGTGTTTGGATTTGGGGCTGAGGTTGGAATTTCTACTAACAAGCTTCACGCAAGAGGACCTATGGGGATTGATGACTTGACGACTTATAAATATAAAATTTTAGGTGATGGACAAGTGAGGGAGTAATGGAAGTAATAGCTATTGATTTAGGGTCTAATACCATAAGAGCGGTAAAATTTGATTGTGAGAGTAAGAGAAAAATTGATGAATATGAGAAGATAATTAAAACTGCTGATAAATTGGTAGAAACTGGGAAGATTTCAGATGAAGCGGTTGAGAGGATAATTGAGGCTATTAAAGAGATAAAAGAGAAATTTGAAGGTAAAATAATAAAGGCAGTAGCAACAGAGGCTTTAAGAAGGGCTAAAAATCAAAAAGAAGTAATAGAAAAAATTAAGCAAGAAACAGGAGTTGAGATTGAGGTTATCTCTCCTTTTGAAGAGGCAAAATATACTGCCTTAGCAGTTGAGGAGTGTCTTAGTGGATGTGGATATGATGCAAGAGAGTTTTTTTTAGTGGATATTGGAGGGGGAAGTACTGAGCTTATTTTAAAACACAAAGATGTAATTCTTGCAAAAAGTTTTAAGATAGGAATTGTAACTTTAACTCAAAAACATAAAACCCCAGAAGCGATAAAGTTTGCTATAAAAAAAGAAGCAAAAAAATTTAAGTCTTTTATAAATTTGGCATTTAATACTTATAAAAAGCCAAAACTTTTTGTAGCAAGTAGTGGGACTCCAACAACAATTGCCGCATTAAAAAAAGGGATGACTTATAAAACTTATGACCCAAGTAGAGTAAATTGTACTATTATAACTCCTGGTGATTTAGATTATTGGATGGATAAGCTTTTGAGAATGGAGATGAAAAAAAGAGAAGAGTTAGTAGGAGTTGGTAGAGGGGATTTAATTTTAAGTGGGATTTTAATTTTTAAAGAGATTTTTAAACTAACAAAGTATAGAGAGTGTGTAGTGTGTGATGATGGGGTAAGAGAAGGGGTTGCAACCGAAGCTTGTAAAAAGATATAATTCCAGCAAAAAGGTAGTATATGAAATTGACAGGGGCACAAATTGTAATAGAGTCTTTGATTAAAGAGAATGTTGAGGTTGTATTTGGTTATCCAGGTGGGGCGATTATGAATGTTTATGATGAGATTTATAAGCAGGATAAATTTAAACATATCCTAACAAAGCACGAACAGGGTGCTGTGCATATGGCTGATGGGTATGCAAGGGCTACTGGGAGAGTTGGGGTTGCGATGGTTACAAGTGGACCTGGGCTTACAAACGCAGTAACTGGGATTGCAACCGCTTATACTGATTCAGTGCCAATGGTGGTAATTTCTGGTCAAGTGCCAACTTTTGCGATAGGGACTGATGCTTTTCAAGAGGTTGATGCGGTAGGAGTTACAAGACCAATAACTAAGCATAACTTTTTGGTAAAAGATGTAAAGGATTTGGCGTATATTATTAAAGAAGCGTTTTATCTTGCAAAGAGTGGGCGTCCTGGACCCGTTCATATAGATATACCAAAAGATGTTACAGTTGCAAAAACAAAATTTGAATACCCTGAAAAAATAGAGCTAAAAACTTATAAACCAACTTACAAAGGTAACAAAAGAGCAATTAAAAGAGCGGTTGAAGCTATAAAAAAAGCAAAAAGACCTGTTTTTTATATTGGTGGAGGTAGTGTAATAAGTGGGGCTTATGAATTGATTAGAGAAATTGTAAAACTTACAAAAATCCCAGCAGTTGAGACTTTAATGGCAAGAGGGGTTTTAAGGTATGATTGTCCTTATCTTTTTGGAATGGTGGGGATGCACGGGAGTTATGCTGCCAATATGGCGATGAATGATGCAGACCTTATTATTTCTCTTGGAGCAAGATTTGATGATAGGGTAACTGGTAAGATTGATGAGTTTGCAAAAAATGCCGATATTGTACATATTGATATTGACCCAAGCCAAATTGGTAAAGTAATCCCTACTAAATATCCAATTGTTGGGGATGTTAAAATGGTACTTGAAGATATGATGCCAATGCTACTTGAAGATATTGATCCAAGTAGATATGATGAGTGGAGAGAAATTTTAAATAGATATAAAGAGCTTTATCCTTTAACTTACAAAGATAGTAATGAAGTTATTAAGCCTCAATGGGTTATTGAAAAGGCAGGAGAAATGGCACCAGAGGATGCGATTATCTCTACTGATGTTGGTCAGCATCAGATGTGGACGGCTCAGTTTTATCCGTTTACTTATCCAAGACAACTTCTAACAAGCGGTGGACTTGGTACTATGGGATTTGGTTTTCCAGCAGCCCTTGGAGCAAAAGAAGGGAGAAAAGATAGAGTAGTTATTAACTTTACAGGTGATGGAAGTATTATGATGAATATTCAAGAGGTTTTAACTGGTTATAAATATAAACTCCCTGTGATTAATATCATTTTAAATAATAACTATCTTGGAATGGTTAGACAATGGCAGACAATGTTTTATGAAGATAGATTAAGTGAGACTGACCTTAGTGATGTGCAGCCAGATTTTATAAAGCTTGCTGAGAGTATGGGAGGGGTTGGATTTAATGTAAAAACAAAAGATGAGTTTGAAGATGCTTTTAAAGAGGCGCTAAATTCAAATAAGGTTGCTTTTATAAATGTTGCGGTTGATAGAAGAGAGGACGTTTTACCAATGGTTCCGCCAAATTCCCCTCTTAAAAATATGCTTGTGTTTAAGGATGAGAAATGAGAAAGATAATTTCTGTTATTGTAGAAAATGAGCACGGAGTCTTAGCAAGGGTTGTAAATATGTTTGCCGCAAGAGGGTATAATATTACCTCTTTAACTGTTGCTCCAATTCCAAATAGTGAATTTTCAAGAATGACTATAATGAGTGAAGGGGACCCTAAGATTTTTGAGCAGATTGTAAAGCAACTTTATAAGCTAATTCCAGTTTATAAAGTAATTGAGAGTGATGATTTTATTGAAAAAGAGATGGCAATGGTTAAGTTTCCTCTAAAAGATGTAAAAGATAATCTTGCAGATATTGACGCTCTTGCGAGATGTTACAATGGAAAGATAAGTAATGTTAATGATAAAAGTGTTGTTGTTAGTGTAGTAGATAGACCAAATAGAATTGATAACTTTTTAAAAGCAATGCAAGCAAAGTATAAAAATTTAGAAATAGTAAGAAGTGGAGTGAGTGTGATTGAAAGGTAGGGGATGAGACTTAGTGAGATTTGCAAAGTTTTAAAGATAGATTGTGATTTAAAAAGCGATATAGAAATTAAGGGGATAAATACCCTTCAAGATGCAAAAAAAGGGGAAATTTCTTTTTTGCATAATCCAAAATACGCAAAATTTTTGCCCACTACAAAGGCGAGTGCCGTAATTTTAAGTAAAGAGTATAAAGATAAACTTCCAAAAGGGGTAGTTCCCCTTTTTACCGATGAGCCATATTTAAAGGTTGCAATTCTTAGTAAATCTTTTGCAAAAGAGCCTTGGGTCGATGGGGAGTTTTATGTTGATAGTAGTGCAAAAGTGGATAAAAGCGTTAGAATTGGAAAAGGTGCAAAAATTGGCAAAAATGTGGTAGTTATGCCAAATGTTACTATTGCTCCTTTTGTTGAAATTGATGAGGGGAGTGTTATTTATCCAAATGTCTCTATTTATAGGGATACAAAAATTGGTAAAAATGTAATTATCCACTCAGGCAGTGTAATAGGAAGTGATGGGTTTGGATATGCCCATACAAAAGATGGAAGACATATTAAGATTTACCATTTAGGGAGAGTTTTGATTGAAGATGAGGTTGAAATTGGGGCAAATACTACAATAGATAGGGCTGTGTTTGGTAAGACTATTATTAAAAAAGGTAGTAAAATTGATAACTTGGTTCAAGTTGGTCATAATTGCGAGATAGGAGAGAATTCTATTTTAGTCTCCCAAGTTGGATTATCTGGCTCTACTAAGCTTGGCAGAAATGTGGTAATGGGAGGACAGAGTGCAACTGCTGGACATCTTGAAATAGCCCCATTTACCACAATAGCGGCAAGAGGAGGGGTTACAAAGTCTATAAAAACTCCTGGGGTTTATAGCGGATTTCCTCTTATGCCTCATAAAATGTGGCTAAAACTTCAAGGGATTTTAAATAGACTTTTAAAGGAGAGGAGTTGAGATTTTTTATTTTGTTTATTGGAGTTTTACTTTTTGCGGGTGAAGCTTTGATTGTTAAAGTTAATAAGAATAGTGCACTGCTTGATAAGAAGATACAAAAAGGGGTTAGTGGATATGTGATATGCCCTTATATGGAAAAAGAGATAATTTGTGCAAGAGCTGTGGCTTTTGGAGAGGAAGCCAAATTTTATCCTTATAAGGTTTTAAAAAACGATGCTTTTGCTTTGCCAGTTGTAGTGCCAAAGAGTGGTGATAAGATTATTTTTGGGAAAGATTATGATAGGATTTTGATTATTGCTCCAAATCAGGATAGTTATTTAAGAGTTAAAAATATGTATAAAAAGAGTATTGTTATATCTCCGGATGTTTTAGCGGCTTTTATGGATGATGAATTGCCAACAAAAGAGGAGCTTAAAAAATTTGCGGCTGAGTTTAATATAGGTAAGTATATATTTGTTTTGGATAATATTTATGAAGTGGATAGTTTTAGTTTTTATGCGATAAAGAAAAAGCCTTTTGAAGAGGTTGAGTATAAATTGCCGTTTTTTAATTATGCTTACTCTCTAAAAGTTAATAAAAATTTGATAAAGTATTACAAATCTCTCATAAAGGGAATTGATGACTAAACATATTGAAGAGTTAAAAAAGATAGTGGGTGAAGATGATATAAAAACTGATAAAATCCACCTTCGTGCCTATTCATACGATGCTACAAGAGAGCACTACTATCCAGATGCGGTTTTGTTTCCGGAAAATGAAGAAGAAATTAGCAAAATCTTAAAATACTGTAATGAAAATAAAATTGCAATTATACCAAGAGGAGCTGGGAGCGGCTTTACAGGCGGGGCGTTGCCGGTAAATGGAGGGATAGTTTTGGCGTTTGAGAAGTATATGAATAAAATACTTGAAATTGATGAGAAGGATATGGTAGCAGTTGTGCAGCCAGGAGTTGTAAACGCCCATTTGCAAAGAGAGGTTGAAAAAAGAGGGCTTTTCTATCCGCCAGACCCAGCAAGTATGGATTATTCTACAATAGGCGGGAATGTGAGTGAGAATGCAGGTGGAATGAGAGCGGCAAAATATGGGATTACAAAAGATTATGTTATGAGCCTTAGAGCAGTCCTTCCAAATGGGGAGATAATAAGGGCTGGAAAAAGGACTATAAAAGATGTTGCTGGGTATAATGTAGCTGGAATTTTGGTCGGGAGTGAGGGGACTTTGGCTGTAATTACCGAAATTACTCTAAAACTTCTTCCAAAACCAAAACTAAAAAAAACTTATATGGGAATTTTTGAGAGTGTTGAAGATGCGATGAATGCTGTTTATAAATCTCTTGCAAGTGGAGCAATGCCAGTTGCAATGGAGTTTATGGATAGTTTGGTTGTAAAGGCGCTCAGAGAAAAACTTAATGTAAATTTGCCTCAGTGGGCTGGGGCTTTGCTTATTGGGGATGTTGATGGGAATGTTGAAGAGGAGATTGATTATCAGTTAAAGATTTTAAAAGAGAGTTTTGAAGATAATGGGTGCAAAGAGTTTAAAATTGCAAAAGATGAAGAAGAGTCAAAAGAGATTTGGTATGCAAGAAGAAATGCAAGTCAGGCTATTACTATTTATGGGAATAAGAAGTTAAATGAGGATATTTCAGTTCCAAGAAGTAAGCTCCCTGAGGCTTTGAATAGGATTTATGAAATTGGCAGAAAGTATGGTTTTGAGGTGCCGTGTTTTGGACACGCTGGTGATGGGAATATACATGTAAATGTAATGGTAAAGGATAAAAACAACGAAGAAGAGGTAAAAAAAGGATACAAAGCAGTTGAAGAGATATTTAGAGCTGTTGTAGAGATGGGGGGGACTTTAAGCGGGGAACATGGAATTGGGCTTAGTAAGGCGCCTTTTATGAAGATAGCGTTTAGTGATGCTGAGATTGAGCTTTTTAAAAGGATAAAGAAAGCTTTTGATCCAAACAATATCCTTAATCCCGGGAAAATGGGACTATGAGACTTTGCACTTTTAATGTAAACTCAATCCGCTCTCGGCTTGAAATTGTTAAGAATTTAGTTGAAGAGTGGGGGATTGATGTTTTGTGTATGCAAGAGATTAAAGTTGAGAGTGATAAATTTCCTTTAATGAGTGAAGATTTTGAGTGTGTTGTTCATGGACAAAAGAGGCTAAATGGGGTTGCGACTTGCAGTAAGTATCCAATTGAAGAGTTTGAGAGAGGGTTTGATGGGGAGCTTGGGGAGGCTAGGTTTTTGTATACTCTTATAAATAAAATTCATATTATCAACATTTACGCTCCTCTTGGGGATAATTACGGGGAGAGGTTTGAGTATAAGATTTATTTTTATGATAAGCTTTTTGAGTGGCTAAAAAGGTTTGATTTAACAAAGAATAAAGTAGTAATTTGTGGAGATTTTAATATCTCTTTTACCTCTCTTGATGTATGGGATGAGTTTATATGGGATGGGGAAGTTACTCATTTGCCAGAAGAGAGGGCTATTATGGGTAAGCTTCTTGATATGGGTTTTATTGATGTGATAAGGGAGTTTTATCCGGATAAAAAAGTTTTTACTTTTTATGATTACAGAGGAGGGGCTGTTTATAAAAAGGAAGGATTAAGGCTTGATTATGTCTTAGTTAGTAAACCTTTGTTTGAGAAGGTAAGAGAAGTTGAGATTTTAACATCAATTAGAAGAAAAAGAAAACCAACTCCATCAGACCATGTGCCAGTGGTAGTTGAGTTTGACTTATAAGGGGAGGGATGCTACACGATATTGTAAATGCTTTGGTCCATTTTGCTCAAATGCTTGGGTATGTTGGGATTTATTTTTATATGGTATTGGTTGGGACTTTTATTCCGGTGCCAAGTGAACTTGTTTTGCTTCCGGCTGGTTATTTAGCGGCAAAAGGAGAGATGAATCTCTTTTTAGTTTGGATTTGTGCGGCACTTGGGAGTTTAAGCGGGGCTTTGATTAACTATTTTTTGGCAAAGTATTTAGTAAATAAGCTCTTAAAAGATAAGCCCGTTATAAAAAAAGTCCAAAAATTTTGGGAGCATCACGGCAAGATTTCAGCTTTTTTAGCTCCTTTGACTCCTGGACTTGGACAATATATCTCAATTCCAGCTGGACTCTCTCATATGCCGCTTCGTTGGTTTATTCCTCTTACATTTAGTGCAAATTTAATCTGGACTGGTTTTTTGATAATGATAGGGTATATATTTGGAGTAGGGGATAAAGCTCACAAAGGTGCAGTTTATGGTAGCCTTGTATTGCTTGGTGGGGTTATTTTAATTGCAAGTATTTATGTAATGAAAGAGATGAGAAAAGAGAGAGTTTAAGTCTTATAATCAACTACTCTTCTTTCTGTTAGGTAGTTTTTTAGGTATTCAATTACTTCAAGATGTTTTGGATGGGTTGCATATGTTTTTAAATCTTCTAAACTTTCAACTTCTGTAATAATTGCAAAATCGCTTGAAGCTTTATCAAATTTTATGTCAATTCCAACTTCAATGTGCTTGATAACATCAATTTCATTCTTTAAATTTTCAATTTTTTGCTTTATCTCTAAAAGAGGAGAATAGGGTTTTGTTTTGCAAAGGACTATGTGTCTTATCATTTTACAAACTCCTCAATTCTTTTTATTCCCTCTTTTATAGTTTCAAGGTCGGTTGCAAATGAAAATCTAAAATATCCTTCACTTCCAAACCCAATTCCAGGCACTACTGCAACCCCTTTTTCTTCAAGCAATCTTAAAGCAAACTTCATAGAATCTTCCATAATTTCTTTATGATTTACAAAAATATAAAAAGCCCCGGCTGGTTTTGCGGCTGAGAGTCCCGGGATTTTGTTAAAGGCTTGATATACAAAGTCTCTTCTTTTCTCAAACTCCCTTCTCATCATCTCAACATCACTATCAGCTTCTCCAAGAAGTGCTGGGATTGCCGCTTTTTGAGTGATTGAGTTTATGTTTGAAGTGCTTTGAGATTGGAGTTTTATCATATTTTTTATAAGTTCTTTATTTTTGCTTGCTAAATATCCAAACCTCCAACCCGTCATTGCGTGAGATTTGCTAAGTCCGTTTACTGTGATTGTGCGGTTTAGCATATCTTCATTTATGCTTGCTGTTGATGTAAATTCTCCATCATAAACTAATTTCTCATACATCTCATCGCTTACCACCCAAATATCTGTATCTTTTAAAACTTCCGCTAAGGCTTTTAGCTCCTCTTTTGAATAGATTGCACCAGTTGGATTGCTTGGGGTTGTTAGGATTAACATTTTTGTTTTTGGAGTTATAGCTTTTTTAAGCATATCAGGAGTTATTTTAAAGTTTGTGCTCTCATCAGTTTTTATGCTCACTGGCACTCCGTCGTGGTATTTTACAAGTTCTGGGTAGGTTACCCAATATGGACTTGGGATAATTACTTCATCCCCTTCATCAATCAAACACGCCATTGTGTTAAAAAGGCTCTGTTTTGCTCCGTTACTTACAATAATTTCATCCGTTTCATATTCAAGATTATTATCTCTTTTTAGTTTTATCTTAATTGCTTCTAAAAGTTCTGGAATTCCGGCAACTGCTGTATATTTTGTAAATCCATCTTCAATGGCTTTAATAGCGGCTTTTTTAATCACCTCAGGCGTATCAAAATCAGGCTCACCGGCACTAAATGCCAATACATCTTTTCCTTTTGATTTAAGCTCCCTTGCTTTTTGGGAGATTGCAATTGTAAGAGATGGAGAGAGTTTGTCAATTCTTTTGCTAAACATATGAGTCCTTTTTGAAAGAATTATAATAAATTTTTCTATTTTTGCTTTAAGGTTTCAAGGTATTCTTTATAAATTTGTTCCAATTCTTCATCTTTTTTGATTATTTCTTTATTCTCACTAATTATTGCTTCTTCTAAAATGGCAATTCTTTGGATTAAGTATTTTATAAGCTCTTTCTCAATATCTGGGAGTTTGTTGTGATTTAGTGGAGAGTAATCTTTTCTTTTTATAACTTTTCCAGGCACTCCAACAACGGTTGAAAATGGCGGCACATCTTTTATCACAACTGAATTTGCTCCGATTTTACTTCCTTTGCCAATTGTTATATCTCCAAGCACCTTAGCCCCAGCTCCTATAATGCACTCATCTTCAATTGTAGGATGTCTTTTGCCTGGATTTAAGCTAACCCCTCCAAGAGTTACCCCTTGGTAAATTGTTACATTGTTTCCAATAATTGCGGTCTCTCCAATTACCACTCCAATTCCGTGGTCAATAAAAACATTTTCTCCGATTTTACATGCTGGGTGGATATCAATGTTTGTTAGAAATTGATTAATAGCCATAATAAATCTTGCCGTTTTTTTAAAGCCTTTTTTATAAATTGCATTTGCAATTCTATAAAATACAATTGCCCAAACCCCTGGATATGCATAAAGAAGTTCTATTTTATTTTTAAAGGCTGGGTCTCTTTTTGTAACTGCTAAAAAGTCGCTTTTAATCTGCTTTAACAAGCCCATCTATTGCCTTTTTGATTCTAAAATTAATCTCTTTTATCTCTTTTGAAGCGTCAATTATAAGATGAGGGATTTCTAATCGTTTGCAAGTTGTTATTAAATTATTCTGGATTTTAAGTAGATATTCAACTCCTCTTTTTTCTATTTTATCGCGGCTTTTTTTTAAGAGTCTTTTTTGAAGTTCCTCTTTGTTTAGATAGAGGATAATTACAAACTGAGGAAAGATTGAATCAGTTGCAAAGCGGTTTAAATTTACAAGCATATCAAAATCAAACCATTCCATCCCATAAGCAATTCCGCTTATAACACTTCTGTCTGAAATTATTAATCTGTTATAATTTGGCTTTACTACTTTTTTAATAGTCTCAGCCCTATCTGCTAAAAACAAAAACAATTCAGCCTTTTTAGAGATTTCATCATTTAATAAAATCTCTCTTATCTTTTTGCCAAGCATTGTAAAGCCTGGTTCTTTAATAAAAATTGCATTTTTAAAATCGCTTTTTAAAAGCTCTATTTGGGTGCTTTTTCCGGCGGTGTCTATTCCTTCAATTGCTATATACATTCAAATCTCCTAAAATCTCTTTTGGCACAAGATGACTTACATCTCCTTTATATTTTAGTATGCTTCTAACAACACTTGAAGAGATAAAAGCGTTTTGTAAATTTGGCATAAGATAGAGTATATCAATTTCTGGATTTAGAGATTTGTTTGCATATCCCATTTGAAGTTCATATTCAAAATCGCTAACAGCCCTTAGTCCTCTTATTATTATGTTTGAGTTTTCTTTTTTTGCAAAGTCAACTAATAAAGAATTAAAACTTTTAACTTCTATTTTTTTTAGATTTTTAGTGGCTTTTTTCATCATTTCTACTCTTTTTTCTAAATTAAACATAGTCTTTTTGTCTTTATTATCAGCCACCGCTACAATTACTTTATCAAAAATTTTACACGCTCTTTTTATAATGTCTAAATGCCCGTTTGTTACAGGATCAAAGGTTCCTGGGTATATTGCTTTCATTCTCCCCACCTTTTAAAAAAATCGTTTTTAATTCCTGCTAAATCAAACCATTTTCCTATTAAAAACATCTCAATATCTTTAATTGTTTTTGGTTTATTATAATAGCCAAAAATTGGAGGTGCAATTATAACATTTTGAATGCGTGAGAGTTTTAGCATATGCTCTAAATGTATCTGGCTAAGTGGCATCTCTCTTGGAGCAAGTATTAACTTTTTTTTCTCTTTTATAGCTACTTGGGCTGATCTGGTTATGAGGTTATCAGCAATTCCAAGTGAGATTTTAGCTAAGGTATTCATACTACAAGGAACTATAAAGGTAATATCCACTCCAAAACTTCCACTTGCCACAGGAGCTGAGATATCGTCGTTTAAGAAAATATTTTCTTCTTTTTGCAATACGACTTTTGCACTCTCGCTTACTACTAAAAATCTTTGATAAGAAGGGGGGATAAGAGAATAGAGTTTAAGTCCAAGACTTGCTCCACTTGCCCCGCTTATACATACTAAAACTTTCATTTTACAAGAGCGTTTTCTAACACTTCTTCAATCCTTTTAACCGGTACGATTTCTAATCCCTCTTTAACTTCTTGTGGGACGTCGTCTAAATCTCTTTTATAATTTTTTTCTGGAATTAAGACTTTTTTGATTTTTGCTTTATAAGCTGCGATTAATTTTTCTTTAAGTCCTCCAATAGGTAATACTTCTCCTGTTAGAGTAATCTCTCCTGTCATCGCTACGTCTGCTTTTACTTTTTTATCACTAAAAATACTTGCAATAGCCGTTGCCATTGTAATTCCAGCACTTGGACCATCTTTTGGGATAGCTCCTTCTGGAACATGGATGTGAATGTTGTATTTATAATAAATTGGCTCTTTTGAGCGTTCTTTTGGTTTGATTTTTTTATTATCAATTAATGTTTTTATTAAAGTAAACGCAATATGAGCTGATTCTTTCATTACATCTCCAAGTTGACCAGTTAAGATTACTTGCCCTTTCCCTTTGTATTTAACCGCTTCTACTTTTAATACATCTCCTCCAACCGGAGTCCAAGCAAGTCCATTTACTACTCCTACTTTATCTTTTTTATCTACTGCTTCAAGTTCAAATAGAGGTTTGTCTAAAAATTCTTGAAGGTTTTTGATTGTAACTTTAACTTCTTTTTCTCCTTCTAAAATTTTAATGGCTGCTTTTCTCATAATTTTTGCAATAACTCTTCTTAAATTTCTAACTCCTGCTTCTTTTGTATATTTATCTATTATTTCTTTTAAAGCGGCGTCTGTTATTTTAATTTCGTTCTCTTTTAGTGAGTGTTTTTTTGCTTCTTGTGGTATTAAGTATCTTTTTGCAATCTCAAATTTTTCCTGAGGCGTATAACTTCCTACAAAAATCATCTCCATTCTATCTCTAAGAGGCGTTGGAATTGTGCTTGGGTCATTTGCCGTTGCGATAAATAGCACCTTAGACAAATCTAAATCAAAATTTAAATAAAGGTCTCTAAAATGAGCGTTTTGTTCTGGGTCAAGTACTTCAAGTAATACTGCTGTTGGGTCGCCTTTGAATCTAGAAATCTTATCAATCTCATCAAGCACAATTACTGGGTTCATCTGTTTTGCGTTAATTAAGCCTTGGGCAATACGCCCTGGCATTGCTCCAATGTATGTTCTTCTGTGACCTCTTAGTTCATTTACATCTTCAAGCCCTCCAAGTGCAATTCTTACTAAGTTTCTATCAAGAGATTTTGCGATTGAGTTTGCAAGACTTGTTTTTCCAACCCCAGGAGGTCCTACAAAACAGATAATTGCTCCACTAAATTCTTGATTTCTTTTTTTTGCAAGTTCTTTTGCCCCAAAATATTCAATAATTCTCTCTTTTGGTTTTTTAAGTCCATAGTGGTCTTTATCAAGGCGTTCTTTTAACTCTTTTATATCAAAATCCTCTTTTGCATAGCTACAAAATGGCACTTCAAGTGCCCATTCAATATAGTTTTGAGTAGTTGTTGCTTCGGCTGAGTCTGGATGCATTCTGCTTAATCTATCAATTTGTTTTTTTATCTCTTTATAAGCATCTTCTCTCATACATGGTTTTAATTTTTCAAGCTTTTCTCTATACTCTCTTATCTCTTCTTCAATCTCATTTGTCATTCCAAGCTCTTCTTGGATAAGTTTTAATTGCTGTTTTAGTAGATGTTCTCTGTTTATCTCTTGGACTTGCTCCATTACTTTTTTGTTTAGTTCATTTTTAAGTCTTATAGACTCGATTTCTTCTAAAATAAAGTGAATAAGTTTTATAAGTTTTTCTTTTACATCTGTCTCTTTAAAAAGCTCATAAGCTTTTTCTTTTGGTAATTTTAAAGAGCTTGCAATAATATCTATTATTCTATCAATATCTGAATTTGAATCTACTATTTTTACGAAATCTTTTGGAAAATATGGATTTAACTCACTTAGAGTTGATAAGTGCTCTTTTAGAGTTTGAAGTAAGATATTAATCTCTTCTGCATTTGGTTTTTGAGTTTTTACTTCATCAACAACTACAATAGTTGGGTCTTTATCTACAATTTCAATAATTTTTCCTCTTGCAAGTCCTTGAAAAAGGATTTTTATTTTTCCATCAGGTAAAGGCACTTTTCTTATAATAGTTCCAATAGTTCCATATGTGCCAATTTCATCACTTATTGATACAAAGATTAAAGAGTGGTCTTTAATTGCATTTGAGATAGCTTCTTTTTCCTCTTTTGTTTCTAAAAAGATAGGTATAATCATAAATGGATAGATTATTTCATCTCTTTTTAAAACAGGCATCTTAGATGGCAATTGGCTATAATTTTCTAATTTCATATTACTCCTTACCAATAAAATATTTTTTTATACCAAGGGACTTTTGGTGATATAGAATCTTTTGGGATTTTTACTCTGTATTTTTGTGCAGCTTTAATTTTTCCCTCTTTTTTGTAGAGGTGATATATTTTATCATCTAAATATAATTTTGTCAAGAGCGCTTTTACATAAATTGTGTTAACTTCATATATAAAAGTTGAGTCTTTATAATTTAAGTTAAATTTTTTGCACTCTTTGATAATATCTAAAATTTTTCCTTCATTGGTATAAGCATTTTGATAAGAGAGAAAATCTACTCTTATTTTTTCATATTCGCACCAAGGAATCTCTTTTATGCTTGCATATCTCTTTTCATACTGATTAAGATAAAACTTTGCAAGTTCAAACTCTTCATTTTTAAGATGAGCATAATATAAAATTAAAAGCTCGGTTTTTATATACATAGAGCCTGGATATTGAGCTTCAAGCTCTAAATAGATATTATCTGCTTTATCTATATTTTTGTATCTAATCGCTTGAATGAATTTTTTATGAATGGCATTTGCACTAAGATTTGATAAATTTTCGTTTTTTGAGCTACATCCAAAAAATAAAGCCCCAAGGAGAAGAGGGAGAATGATTTTACGCATTTAATTTCCTTAATTCATCCTCAACTTTATTTAATTTTTCTTTAAGTTCATTTAGCTCATTTTGATTTTTCTCTACTATCTCTTTTGGTGCTCTTTCAATAAAGTTTTTGTTTGATAGTTTTTTATCAAGTTTTTCAATCTCTTTATTTAGTTTTGTTTTTTGTTTGTTTAATCTATCAAGCAAAGGCTTAATATCAATTTCATCTTTACTTACCATTGTTTCAAGATTATCAGAAATATCTCTTATTGCATTCTCAATTGGTTTATCTACAAATTCTACTTCTTCAACACGAGCTAATTTCTTAATATACTCTTTTGCCATCTCAGGCAGTTTTGCTAGAACATACGCTTTTTTAAAGTTACTTTGAGTAAGAGCCTTTATTCTTCTAAGGCTTACAATTGCTTCAATAATTAAGTCAAAATCAGCAGGTTTACTAATTTCTTTTACTTTTGGATACTCTTTTAGCATAATTGTATTTTTTTCAATTGAAGGGTTAGAGCTTAATTCTTGATATAAAAACTCTGTGATAAATGGCATAAATGGATGAAGCAGTTTCATAGCTTCTTTAAAAATTGCACCAAGCTCAGTAATTGACTCTTTGCTAACTTTACTTAGCTCAATCCCCCAGTCGCAAAAATCTTGCCATAAGAATCTATAAAGTGTCATAGCCGCATCATTAAATCTATACTCATCAAGCTCACTTCTTACATTTTTAATAGCTTCATTTAATTTATAAAGCATCCATTTACCAAGCTCTGTTTTTACTTCTATTTCTTCTAAATCAGGAAAATGCTCTTTTTGCATCTTTAAATATCTTGCAGCGTTGTAGAGTTTATTTGTAAAGTTTCTTGATTCAATTATTTTATTTTCACTAAGCTTAATATCTCTTCCTTGAACCGCTAAGATTGCAAGGGTAAAGCGCAGTGCATCGGCTGAGTATTTTTCAATAATTTCAAGTGGGTCAATTACATTTCCTTTACTTTTGCTCATTTTTTGTCCGTGCTCATCTCTAACAAGTGCGTGAAGATAAACATCTTTAAATGGCACTTCTTTTAAGAAATGCACTCCCATCATAAGCATTCTTGCAACCCAGAAAAATAGGATATCAAATCCTGTAATAAGCAAGTTGTTTGGATAAAATCTTTTTAAATCTTCTTCTTGCCATTTAATGCCTTTGCCCCAATCACCATTTTCCCATCCAAGAGTAGAAAATGGCCAAAGTGCACTACTAAACCAAGTATCAAGTACATCTGGGTCTTGGTGGAAGTTTTTAGAGTGACATTTTGGACATTCATCTGGCTCATCAACACTTACCCACTCATTTCCACACTCATCGCAATAATATACAGGAATTTGATGTCCCCACCAAAGCTGGCGGCTAATACACCAATCTCTTAGCTCCCTCATCCAAGCGTCATAATTGTTTTTCCATTGAGGCGGATGGAATTTTGTTTCACCTCTATTTACCGCTTCAATAGCATCACGTGCAACTTCTTTTTTCAAAAACCACTGGGTTGAAACATATGGCTCAATTACGCTTTTACATCTGTAACAATGTCCAACTTGATGAGTGTGTTTTTCTCTTTTTTCAATAAATCCCTCTTTTTCAAGTTTTTCTACTATTTTAGGGCGTGCTTGAAGTCTATCAAGTCCTTTAAATTCACCGGCATTTTCATTTAAGATACCTTTTTCATCAAATACTTTTATCATAGGAAGATTATGTCTAAGTCCTACTTCATAGTCATTTGGGTCGTGAGCTGGGGTAACTTTTACTGCACCTGTTCCAAATTCTTTGTCTACATACTCATCTGCAATAATTGGAATTTCTCTATTAATTAATGGAAGTCTTACTTTTTTGCCGATTAGATGTTTATATCTTTTATCTTCTGGATTTACCATAACAGCAGTATCCCCAAAGAAAGTCTCAGGTCTTGTGGTTGCTACTACAATTACTTCATCACTATCAACAATAGGGTATTTGATATAAACAAGCTCACCTTCATGTGTCTCATATTCAACTTCAATATCACTTAGTGCTCCATCTTTAACGCACCAGTTAACCATATAATTACCTTTTACGATATACCCCTCATCATAAAGTTTTTTAAAAGCAACCCTAACAGCTCTTTGAAGTCCTTCATCCATTGTAAATCTTTCTCTACTCCAAGCAGGGCTTGCTCCAAGTCTTCTTAATTGTGTTGTGATAGTTCCACCGCTATACTCTTTCCACTCCCAAACTCTTTTTAAAAATTCAGCTCTGCCAAGCTCTTCTTTTGTTTTACCTTCTGCTAAGATTTGTTTTTCTACTACATTTTGAGTCGCAATTCCTGCATGGTCTGTTCCTGGTTGCCAAAGAGTAGCGTATCCATCCATTCTTTTATATCTAACCATAATATCTTGAAGTGTAAAAGTTAGTGCGTGTCCTATGTGAAGACTTCCAGTTACATTTGGTGGAGGCATCATAATACAAAAATTTTTCTTCTTTGAATAATCTACTTCAAAAAAGCCTCTCTCCTCCCATATCTTATAAGTATTTTTTTCAAATTTCTTAGGATTATATTCTTTCATTAAAATCCTTTTTTTGTGCAATTATACCAAGAAATGTGATATAATTATTTAAAAAAGGAAAAGAGGGTGAAAATAAGCATTATTGGTTATGGAAAGATGGCAAAGGCTGTTGCTAATGGATTAAAAAAAGGGCATGTTGACTTTGAAGTAGTTGGAAGAGATGAAGAGAAATTAAAAAAATTTGCCGAAGAGTTTAATTGTGATTATACAACGCTTGATAATTTTGATAGTGATTATAAAATTTTGTTTTTGGCTATAAAACCTTATGCCCTAAGAGAGGTTGCTAAAAATTTTGAAAAAGAGGCAAATATCGTAATTTCTATTTTAGCTGGGATACCACTTAAAGAGCTTAAAAAGCATATAAAAGCAAAGTATTATCTTCGTGCAATGCCAAATATAGCGGCTAAATACCAAGCTTCTATGAGTGTTGTAACAGGAGATAAAGAGATTAAAGATATTGGGCTTAGAATTTTTGGTAAAATAGGGGAAGTTGTTTGGGTTGATAGTGATGATGAAGTAGATATGGCAACTGCTATTATAGGAAGTGGACCGGCATTTTTAGCTTTAATTGCCGAGGCTATAAGCGATGGGGGAGTTTATATTGGATTAAAAAGGGAACTTAGTGAGAGATTAACAAGAGGGCTTTTTAAGAGTTTTGCCGCTTTAAAAGAGGATTTTGCTACAATTAAAAACGAAGTTATGTCTCCAAAAGGAACAACGGCTGAGGGAATTAGAAGTTTAGAAGAGGATGGAGTTAGAGGAGAAGTAATGAAAGGAATTATAAAAACTTATGAAAAGTCCAAAAAAATATAAAGCTTTTACTCTTATAGAGATTATAGTTTCTTTGTTAGTTGTTGGGATTGTAATGGCTACTTTGCCAGTATTGATGGATGTTTTTAAGGGTGGAGCAAAGACAAATATGACAGAAGAGGCTTTTTATAGCGAGTTTTCTTTATTGAATTTAATAGCAGGTCGCTATTTTGATGAGAATAATACACTAGATGATAATTACTACAAAGATTTAAATGCTACAAGAGGAGATACTCAACTTCTTATTGAAAATTGGAATAAGAACTTAAATAGGCTTGGAAAAGAGCAAATTAATAATAATATATATAGAAGTGGTAGTAAATATACAACAAGCGTAATTGGTCCAGACGGAGGGGAGAGTAGTGTGGATGATTATGATGATATTGATGATTTTAACGGGTATATTGAGCATATTTATATGCTAACTTCAAAAGGGATTGATTTAAAGGTAAATGTTTACTATATCTCAGATGAGACAAATTATGATGATAATGTAATTAATTTTAAATTTGATTTTAAGACTAAAAAAGACCAAACGAATATTAAAGTAATTAAAATTTATACAAAAGTTAATGGTAAAGAAGTTGTGCTTTATTATCCTATTTGTAATATAGGAGCGAGTAAATTGTTATCTTTAAGTGATATAACAGGAAAGTAAAATGAAAAGAGCGTTTACATTAATAGAAATTATTGTTGTAATTATAATTTTAGGAATTGTTGGGACTATTACGACTAAGATTTTAATAAAGGTTTATAAGCAGTATTATTACGCAAGGGCTCTTAATAAACTCTCATATGAAACTGATAAAGTGATTAATCTTTTAGCGGTAAAACTTCAAAATAGAGTTAAAAATAGTGTAATAGGGGTTGAGTGTAATGTAAGTGCTAATACTTGTATAAATAAAAATCCATCGGATAATCCAAGTTTTAAAGCCGTTGCTGATATTGCTTCAAATGAAGCTGATAAATATCCGGTTTTGGAGTGGATTGGTAAAGATATTTATGCAAAAAGAGGAATTTGGAGTGATAGTGCAAAAAGACTCTTACCAGGATATAGTGGATTTACTGATTTGATTGATACAGCAGTTATTGGGGAGGATGAATATAATATTACTACCCCATATTCAAATTTTAAAGTAGTGGAGATGATTGATAGTAATTGGACAAAAGAGTGGGGAATACAAGGAGATATTTTTGATAATAACTATTCAGTATTACTATTTTCTGGAAGTAATGATAGAGGAGCTTTTTTGGAAATTAATAACTCTTATGGCTATTATGAAACACCAGCTACTCAAATTTTTAGTATTGATAAAAAGGGTTCAAGCTTTGGAGATAATAATTCAAAAACCATTTTGCATATAAAAGCAATTACTAAAAGTGAGACAACTACTCCTTATGAAGGATATTTTATACTAAATTCAGCTTATGCAGTAGTCCCAAGTTATAACGAAAAAGATAAGGATTTTAACTTAACTCTATTTTTTAACTATCATCCTTGGAAAAAAGAGAAGTATTTTAATGTAAATAATAAAGATGCAAATCATACTACAATTGCAACTCATGTAACTCAATTTAAGTTTAGAGAGGATGGAGGGATTTTAAGAATTTATATTTGTATTCAAGATCCAAAAATAAAAGTTGGTAGGGAGAATGTTTCAATTTGTAAAGAAAAGGTGGTATTCTGATGAAAAAAGGAATGGCTTTATTTATGACAATAATTTTTTTGCTTGTGATGGCATTGGTTGGAAGTATGATTATCTCTTTTACTTCTTATGCCTCAAAACACGCAGCAAGAAGTTATTTAGATACGCAAGCTGATTTGGCTTTACGCTCAGCTACTGAGTATGCTATTTTAGCTCTTCAAGGGCACGACTTTTCCCAAGGTAAGTTAAATGAGATAAAAATTTCTTACCCGGCTTTTGATGCTGATGTTAAATTTCACTATTTTTGCAAAGGATGCACATCAGATGAAAATGTCTCTTTGATTGATACAGGAGATACGAATATGAGTGTATTAATTTATGCGGTTGTAAAAAGTAAAAATCCAGATTTTCATATTAGAAAAGTTAGGGTAACTTTGCAAAATCCATAAGATTTCTTTGATAATTTCTCTTTTTTTAGTAGAATTTCATACAAAATTTTTAAAGGAGTTAGAATGAAGAGAACTTACCAACCAAGTAATATAAGAAGAAAAAGAACTCACGGATTTAGAGCAAGAATGAAAACAAAAGGTGGTAGAAAAGTTCTTGCAAGAAGAAGAGCAAAAGGTAGAAAAAGATTAGCGGTTTAAATTCTAAGGAGATAGAGTTAATTTATAAAAGAGGCAAAAAAATTTCTACTAAATTTTTTAAAATATATTGCCTCTCTTCTGACTCTTTGAAAGTTTCACCCGTTGTTTCCAAAAAAATTTCAAAAAAAGCAGTTGTAAGAAATAAGATTAAAAGAAGAATTAGACATTTGATTGCAATGCATTTTGACTCGGGTAAATTTGTAGTTGTTGCGCTTTGTGATATTTCAGCAATTGATTTTAATGAATTAGTAGAAGATGTTAAGAAAAATCGTAATAAAATTAATAAATGCTTATAAGTTTATAAGCCCTCTTTTTGGAAATAAATGTAGATATTATCCAACTTGTAGCACTTATGCGATTTGGGAATTTGAAAACGATAATTTTATAATTGCTTTTTTTAAGAGTTTTTTAAGAATATTAAGATGTAATCAGTTTTTTAAAGGTGGGATTGATTATCCAGTAGTATCTAAAAAGTTAGGAAGTGTTAAATTTGGAGAGAAAAGAGAAGTTAATTATTGGTATATCCCTATCAAAAAGAATAAATTTATTGTAATAAAGGTAGATAGATGAATAATAAAGACAATTTAAGAAGAATTATAATAGCTACGGCTATCTCTTTTATCTTTTTCTTTGCGTATGACTTTTTTGTTTTGCAGCCTTCAATAAAAAATGCTCCTATTAAGAAAAATGAAACAAAAGAAGTAAAAACTACTAAAAGTACTCTAAAACAAGAGATAGTAGCTACTATTGAGGCAAAAAATTATGAGGTAAAGATTGATGAGCTTGGTAGGATTAATAGTTTTATCTTAAAGCAAAATAAGTTTAATGAAAATGGAAAACATTTAGAACTTATTCCTCCAAAGCTTCCAAAACCACTTGAAGTTAGGTTTGAGAATAAAGAATTAAATAAAAAGGCTTTTTCTACAAAAGTTAGTGTGGATAAAAGTTATATTAAGTTAAGTGGTACCAAAAAAACTCTTACGATTACTCAAAATTTAGGTGATGAGGTAGTAAAAAAGATAGTTACTTTTTATCCAAATGGAAGATATGATATAAAAGTTATTTTAACAAAGCCTACAATTTATTATATCTCTCCTGGGTATAGACCAAATGTAGCGGTTGATTCTCTTACAATTCATGGAGCATTGATTAAAAAGGCTGATGGAACTTTGGAAATTATTGAAGATGGGGATGCTAAGGTTGAAAATATTAATAACGCTATTGTTACGGCGGGATTTGATAGGTATTATACAACTTTATTTTTCTCAAAAACTCCTTTTGAAGCAATTGTTACTCCTGATGATAATAAGAATCCAATTCTTTTTATAAAAAGTGATAAAAACTTAAATCTTATTGGATACATTGGTCCAAAGTATGTTGATACTCTAAGAAGTATTGATTCAGAGCTTGTGGATGTAGTGCAGTATGGAGTTGGGACATTTTTTGCAAGAAATCTTTTCTTAGTGCTTGATTTTCTTTATAAGTTAGTTGGAAACTGGGGAGTTGCTATTATTTTACTTGTTATACTTGTTAGACTTTTATTGTTTCCTCTTACGTTTAGAGGAATGGTTAGTATGTATAAGCTAAAAGAGCTTGCACCAAAAATGAAGCAAATTCAAGAAAGATATAAAAATGACCCTCAAAAACTTCAAATGCATATGATGAAACTTTACAAAGACCATAATGTAAATCCTCTTGGAGGATGTTTGCCTCTTTTACTTCAAATTCCTATCTTTTATGGAATTTATAAGCTTTTATTATACTCAATTGAGCTAAAAGGAGCTCATTTCTTATGGATAAAAGATTTGAGCGAGATGGACCCATATTTTATTTTACCGGTTTTAATGGGTATTACAATGTATATCCATCAAAAATTAACTCCTACAAATTTCCAAGATCCTATGCAAGAGAAAGTATTTAAGTTCTTACCAGTTATCTTTACTATTATGATGGCAACATTCCCAGCAGGGCTTGTATTATACTGGACAACAAATAATATTCTCTCAATTCTTCAACAATGGATTATTAATAAAGTAATGGAAGGGAAGAAACTCTTAAAGGCTAAAAAGTGAGGATAGAGGCTAAAAGTCTTGAAGATGCATATTTAAAAGCGGCAAAGGAGCTTAACTGCTCCGTTAAAGATTTAGATGTTAAGATAATACAGCATCCATCAAAAGGCTTTTTGGGACTTTTTTCAAAACCAGCTATTATTGAAGTTAATAAAAAATTTTATGAAAAAAGTAAAGAAGAGGTTTTAGGAGAGATTAAAGAGGGAATAAAAAAACTTTTTAGTAAAAGTTGTTTTAATATTGATTTAGTTAGTATTGATATTAAAGATGATGTTGTTTATATTAGGCTTGATGGTGAAGATGCTCCTTTGTTAATAGGTAAAGAGGGGTATAGGTATAATGCCTTAAACTTTATGATGTATAACTGGATTTATCAAAAGTATGGATATAAAGTAAGACTTGAAATTGCAGAGTTTCTTAAAAAGCAAGAGGAGATGTTAAGGAGTTTTTTAGCTCCTTTTATTGAAAAAGTAAAGAATAGAGGTTATGGTAAGACTAAGCCATTTGATGGGATTTTAGTTTTTTTAGCGTTAGAGATTTTAAGAGAGGCTTTTCCTAATAAATATGTAGCAGTTAGAGAAAAAGATGGAGAGAAATTTGTAGTTATTGGAGAGAGATATGGAGACAATAGCGGCAATAGCAACTCCTAATGGGGTTGGGGCTATTTCAATTGTAAGGGTTAGTGGAGATAAAGCCAAAGAGATTGCAAAAAAGCTTACAAAAAAAGATGACTTTCCTCCGCGCGTTGCTAAGCTTTCAAAAATATATGACTCTAATGGAGAATTAATTGACATAGCTCTGGTTCTTTATTTCAAAGCACCTTACTCTTTTACAGGGGAGGATGTTGTAGAGTTTCAGTGTCATGGAGGTGTGGTTGTTAGTAGAATGATTTTAGAAGAGATATTAAAACTTGGTGCAAGAGTTGCAAATCCTGGGGAATTTACCAAAAGAGCCTTTTTAAACGGCAAAATTGACGCATCTCAGGCAGAGGCTATTGCGAAGCTAATTGAGACTCGCTCACGCGAGGGGGCAAAAATATTATCGCGTCAGCTTGAAGGGGATTTGGCTAAATTTGTAGAGGAGATAAGAGAGAGATTAATTGAAATTATGGCTTATAGTGAGGTGTTTATTGATTATGCCGAGGAGGATTTGCCAGATAGTCTTGGAGAGGATATTAAAAGAAAATTAAGTGAAGTTAGGGAGATTTTAAATAAAACCCTTGAATCTTCAAAAAGAAGAGAAGCGCTTCTTAGCGGATATAAAGTAGCAATTGTTGGTAAACCAAATGTTGGTAAAAGCTCAATTTTAAACGCTCTTTTAAACAAACAAAGAGCAATTGTTAGCGATATAGCAGGGACTACTAGGGATACGATTGAAGAAGATATTCAAATTGGCTCACATTTAATAAGGATAGTAGATACCGCTGGAATTAGGGAAGCAAAGGATGAAATTGAAAAAATTGGTGTAAAAAGAAGTAAAGAAGCAATTAAAGAAGCTGATATTGTTTTGGCGGTTTTTGATGCTGGGGAGTTTACGAAAGAAGATGAAGAGATTTTAGAACTTATAAAAAAAAGCGATAAAGAGGTGATAGTTGTAATTAATAAGGTTGATAGAGGGATAGATATTGATTTAGGAAAATTTGAAGGATTTAGGATTGTTAAAATTTCCGCAAAAGAGGATATTTCCCCTTTATTAAGGGAGCTTGAAAGAGTGCTTGATAGTTTCTCAGGAGAGAATGAACATATTCTTATATCAACTCGTCAGATTGAGGCTGTTAAGAGGGCTTTGGAAGCTATAAACGAAGCAGAAGAGTTTTTAACAACAGGTGAGCTTGAACTTTTTAGTTATAATATTCAAGATGCAATAAGGGCAATCAGTGAGATTACAAAGCCTTTTGAATATGATGAGATGCTTGATAAGATGTTTGGTAGTTTTTGTGTTGGAAAATAGATAAAGGAGGTAAAATGACACTACTTGAACTTAAAAAAATGATGATGAAGGCAAAAAGAGAGGATAAAACAAAAGCAAACGCACTTATGATGCTTGTTGATACCGCTCAAAAGATTGCAAAAGAGAGAGGTGTTGAGGTTGATGAGAAAATAATTGGTGAGGCTGCTAAAAAACTAACTAAAATGGCAAAAGAGTCAATTGAGGCTGGAATTAAAGAAGCTAAAAAAGAGCTTGAAGTTTATAAAGAGTTTTTGCCACAAATGTTAAGTGAAGAAGAGACTAAAAAGGTTATTCAAGAAATAATTAATGAAATTGGCTCTAAGAATATGGGAGAGATTATGAAACGACTTAAACAAAGAGGAGATGTAGATTTAGGTCTTGCAAGCAAAATTATAAAAAGCCTTTAAGGGCTTTTTTGTTTTAGCAATTAGTAGAAGGTAAATTTGTGATAAGAATTATAAAAAAGTTAGAAATAATATTATGTTAAGCTCTATTATGAATTTACATTTTAATTAAAAATTTGTTTTATTCGTTTTAAAGGCTCAAATAAAATTTATTTTTTTAGCGTAAGTATTGATAAAAATTAGCTTTTAAAGTAAGTGGTAAAAAACGGAGAAGAGAATTTATTTTGAGTATAAAACTCTTCTTCTTTTTCTTTTTAGTCTAAATTTTCCTCTTGGCATTCTTACCTCCTATAATGAAAGTAGTGAAATTATATCAAAATTAAACAAAAATTGCACTCATATATCCTACAACCTGTTTTGTATCTCCGCTAACATCGGCACTTGTTCTATAATCTACAATAAATGGAGTAAGTCCCATTTCACTTGCGGCAATAATCATTCCTCCAATTCCTATTTTCCCACACGCTTCACATTTTTCAAGTGCTCCTAAATCAAGGTTTTGGACTGCTTCTAAGCAGTTATAATCAAGTGCATTTGCCGTTTTTAAATCGTAATAGTGACTAAGGTCAGTTGAGATTACTACTAAGGAGTTATTTTCAATTGCATACTCAATAATATCTTTTAATTTCTCTGGTTTGTACTCTCCATATATTAACTCTACTACTGGAATTTCTCCAAAGTAATGATGGATAAAAGGCATTTGAACCTCTGTTGAGTGTTCTTGATGTACTTCTTCAAAATTTACTACTCCAAATTTATCAATAAGCTCAGCCGCAAATGCCCTATCAATTGGCAAGAATCCACAAGGGGTCTCATATTTATCTTCAAGAGTTGTGGAAATTCCTCTAAAAGGGACTCTATGGCTTGGTCCAATGACTACAACTCTTTTTGGATTTGCGTTTTGGGCGATTCTATAAGCAAAATTTGCAGTAAATCCACTATACATCCAGCCAGCGTGTGGTGCTATTAGGGCTTTTGGAATTAAAGAAAAAACTTCTTTTGCTTTTTGAGGGTCAACATTTTCATCAATTATTTTATTAAAGTGAGCAATGTATGCTTTTACATTATCACAAGTTCCTCCATACCAATCTTTAAAATATGCTTTTCTCATTTCCATACTCCTTCAATAATTTCTTTACATTTTGGACATCTTGCTATTCCATTTTCATCAATTTCAAGGATGTTTTTTTCTACTTTGTAAATTGAGCGAACAATAAGCTCTTCATTGCATTTTGGACAATAGGTTACAACGGGTGCTGCAATGTTTCCAAAATATACATATTTAAGCCCCGCTTTTTTTCCAATTTCGTATGCTTTTATCATAGTCTCAATTGGAGTTGGGGGTTTGTCTTGGACTTTGTAATCTGGATGAAATCGTGTAATATGCCAAGGAATCTCTTTGCCTACACTTGCAATAAACGTAGCTATTTGGGTTAACTCTTCATCACTGTCATTATCATTTGGGACTATAAGAGTTGTAATCTCTTGCCAAATTCCTACCTTATGTAATCTTTTTATTGTATCAAGGACATCTTCAAGATTCCCTTTTAGTACTTTTTTATAGTATTCAGGTTTAAAACTTTTTAAATCCACATTGCAAGCGTCTACCCAATTTTTCATATCCTCAATTTCATAAACGCTTTCAAATCCATTTGTTACAAATACATTTTTTAAGCCTTTTTCTTTGGCTAAAATTCCAACATCTCTTGCATATGGATAAAAAATACTTGGTTCATTATAGGTATAAGCAATTGATTTGCAGTTATATTTTATTGCTAAATTCACCATCTCCTTAGGCGATACATAAATAGAATTATTTACTCTATTGGTATGAGCTATTTGCCAGTTTTGACAAAATGGGCATTTAAAGTTACATCCAACAGTCCCAAAACTAAGCACAGCACTTCCCGGTAAGAAGTGAAAAAGTGGTTTTTTCTCAATTGGATCAACATTAATTGAGCTTGGATGTCCATATACTAAATTTACAAGTTTACCACCTTCGTTTTTATTAACTCCACAAATTCCAACTTGACCTTCTTTTAAAATACAATGGTGACGACACAAAAGACATCTTATTTTTCCATTTTCAAGTGGTTCATAATATTGCATTCCCCCTCCTTAAAATTTTGACTATTATAGCACAAAGAAGAGAAAAAGTAAATAAAAATTATAAAGTGACTTGATAGAAGTTGGCTAAACTATTTTAACTTTTACTTTTTTATATGGGCAGTTTTTACCTTTGCTTGCGAAGTTTTGAGGATTTATTTCTTCTTCTTCTTTGAATTCAAGGGTAATTTTTTCTTTTATTTTGTATCCAAAAAGTTTAGCTGGGTTTGTTGAGATTAATTTAGTAATAATTTTATGGTCTATTGGGAGGGAGTAGGCAAGTTGAGTAAAAATGTCAAGTTTGCTAATTCCAAATTCAGCTTCTTCAAAAGGGATATCTTTTTGATTTGTAGCGATATGGTTTGAAGAGATGAAATCAATAAGCTCTTCTTGGCAAGCTTTAAGTAACGCTTCTTTATCTTCTTTGCTTCTTAGAGGAGGAAAAGTTTTATAAAGAGTATTGAACTCTTTTAGGTTTTCATCTGTAAAGTATAAATTATCAATACATATATCTATAAAGATGTTTGATGGTTTATTTTTTAATATTTCAAGAGACTCTTTTGTTGTTATACTTTGAAAGACTACTTTTGTATTAAAATGTTTTGATAATTCATAAATTTTTGCTACTTCAATACTCTCAGCATAATTTGGTATGCCACTAACCCCAAGCAGATAAGCAACTTCACTATCATTCATAACTCCACTACTTAATGATTTATTATTACAGTTTACAAAAATTGGGATATTAAGAAACTCTCCATATTCAAAAATCCTTTTTATTAAGTTCATATCTTCATCTGAGTTTATATAAATTGCACTTGCACCTTTACTTTTTAAAACTGAAATCTCGCTAAGTCTGTTTTCGTGTATCCCTTCAATTGCTACAAAAAGATTGAAATTTTCTTCGTTTGCCCTTTTTAGATTGTAAGCTAAGTGGAGTTTGTCATAGATTGGTTTATGTTTTGGTATCATTAAAGCAGCCTCAACTCCTCCGTTTCTTGCAGCTGCTGCTATTCTTCCTACGCTTTCTGAGTTTTTTATGTTTAAATCAAAACTTTTTGGCACTTGTATTCTCATAATCAGCCTTTTTTAAATATAATTTTAACTAAAAAAGGAAAAGAATGGGTTGGATTTTAATTTGGATGGTTATGGCAAGTGCGATTGCTTATCTTGCGTTTAGGTTAAATTATAATCCGTGGGTGTTTTTGTTAATTTCGGTATTGTTCTCCCCTGTAATTGGGCTTTTGAGCCTTGCTACTTGGGATTATTATAAAACTTTTATAAAAGGATATAGATGAATAGAGTTTTGACTCTTTTGAAGAAGAGTTATTTTAATTTATCTTTAAAGGATGAAGAGGCGTTTAGTAAGATTATAAGAGATGATGGACTTGGGAAGTGTAAGATAGTTTTTAATATGTTTGCGTTTTTGTTTGGGTGGTTTTATCTTTTGTATAGAAGAATGAGCATTGAAGCAATGGGGGTTTTGGTTGCTTCTTTGATGGTTGGCTATATTTTAGCTTATGCAAAATTTCATCCTTTGATTGTATTGGGAGTTATTTTTTTGATAAATTCGTTGCTTAGCGGGTTTTGTTACTATTTTTTATATTTAAATAAGTTTGATAGGGATAGGGATTATTGCAAGGATGATATTGAGTGTTTAAAAAGTAGAGCAAAGCCAAAACTTTGGCCGGTTATTTTAGCTATTTTGATTATTTTATTTTTAATTTGGCCTTGGATATTTGCATTGGTTAGTGGAGCAAAATTAAAATGATATAATTTCATTAAAAAGGGAGATAATGAAAAGAGTTTTAATTATAGGAAGTGGTGGAAGAGAGTATAGTATTGGATATTTTTTAAAAGATGAGGCAGAAATTTTTTATGCACCAGGAAATGGGGCAACAGAAGAGTTTGCTACAAATATTGATATAAAAGATTTTAAAGAATTAGCAAAGTGGGCAAAAGAAAACAGTATTGACCTTACGATTGTTGGTCCAGAAGACCCGTTGGTTAGAGGAATTGTTGATGTTTTTAAAGAAGAAGGGCTTACAATTTTTGGTCCAAGTAAAAAGGCTGCGCAGCTTGAAGGTAGTAAAGTTTATATGAAAAACTTTTTAAAAAAATATAATATCCCTACTGCAAAATATATTGAAACTTCAAATAAAGAAGAGGCGTATAAATTTATAGATGAGTGTAAAAAGACTCCTATTGTAATAAAGGCTGATGGACTTTGTGCGGGAAAAGGAGTGATTATTGCTGAGTCAAAAGAAGATGCTAAAAAAGCGGTTGATGGGATGCTTAGCGGTGAGATGTTTGGTGAAGCTGGTAAGAGGGTAATTATAGAAGAGTTTTTAGATGGGTATGAGCTTAGTATGTTTGCAATTTGTGATGGCGAGGATTTTGTTTTGCTTCCAGCAGCCCAAGACCACAAAAGACTTCTTGATGGAGACAGAGGACCAAATACCGGTGGAATGGGAGCATATGCACCAACGCCTCTTGCAACGCCAGAAATTTATGAAAAGGTAAAGACAAAAATTATTCGCCCAACCTTAAAAGGAATGCAAGAAGAAAAAGCTCCGTTTGAGGGAGTATTGTTTATAGGACTTATGATTGTGGATAATGAGCCGTATGTACTTGAATATAATGTAAGATTTGGAGACCCAGAGTGTGAGGAGCTTATGGCTTTAATTGATAGCAGTTTATATGATATGTTTAAAAACGCAGCTACAAAACAGCTTGATAAAATTGATGTAAAAATAAAGGATATGGTAGCAGTCGGGGTTGTTTGTGCGAGCAAAAATTATCCGTATTCAAGCAGTGAACCAGCTGAAATTAAAGTAGATGATTTAAGTGATTGTAATGGATATATAGCATATGCCGGAGTTAAAAAGATTGATGGAAAATTAATGGCAACGGGTGGTAGAGTTTTAGTTTGCGTTGGATTTGGAAAAGATGTAAAAGAGGCAAGGGATGAAGCTTATAAGATTGTAGATAGAGTTCATTTTGATGGGAAAAAATATAGACGTGATATAGCATATCAAGCTTTGGAGAAGTAATGGATTTAGAAGTTAGGCTAAAAAGAGAGGGGCTTAGAGTCGCTTCTCTTACTAAAAGAATTATTTCAATGAGTATAGATGATTTTCTTGTTAGTTTAATTATATTTTTGGCGTTTATTGATTCGTTTAGCCAAATTAAAACTTATGATGAAATGATTGTGCTTATTGATTCTCTTTTTGTTTATGTGTTTATTGCTTATACCCTTTATCATTGGATTTTTGTAGCGTTATATGGTAAAACAATTGGTAAAATGATTACAAAAATAAAAGTAGTTGATATTAAGACTCTAAGTACGCCTTCTTGGAGTAGTGCTTTTGTTAGGAGTTTGATTAGAAACTTTGATGAGATGTTTTTATATCTTGGGGTGATGTATGCGATTTTTGACCCTTTTAATAGAGCAATTCATGATATAGCTGGGAGATGTGTAGTTGTTGAGGATAATTAGTTTTCTTTTTTTTACTTCTTTTTTGTTTGCAAAGAGTGCAATTATTTTTGCTACCAAAGCAATAGATAAAAATTCAACTATCTACCTTGATAAGCCGGTTATTTTTTATAAGAATTATATTATTGAAGCTAAAAAAGCTATAATCTATAAAAATCAAAAAAAAGCGATTTTAGAAAAGGATGTGGTTGTTTTTTATAAAAATGTTTCTATCTTAGCAAATAGGGCTGAGATTTATTTTGCAAAGAAAAGTGTTTTAAATAGTATATTTTTAGTTGATACTTCAAATGAGATGTGGTTTAAGGCTTTAAGGGGTAAGTTTAAAAAGGATAAAGTTAAATTAAAAAATATAATTTTTTCAAGTTGTTGTATAGAAAATCCTGATTGGTATTTAAAAAGTAGTAGTGGTAGTTATAATAAAAAAACAAAGTATATGAAACTTTATAATGTAGTTTTATATCTTCATAATGTGCCTATTTTTTATTGGCCATTTTATACAAACTCTTTGGATAAGCATAGAAGAAGCGGATTTTTAAGACCTTATGTTGGATTTTCTGGAAGAGAAGGATTCTTATACTCTCAACCTATCTATTTTGTTCTTGGTCCTCACGCAGATTTTGAGATAACTCCAACAATTAGGACATTTAGAGGTAGGGGAGTTTATAATACATTTAGATTTTTAACATCTCCTTATGACTTTGGAGAGATTAGATTTGGGGAGTTTATTGATTTTGATAAATTTTATTATAAATATAATTTAGCTCACAAAAAGCACTATGGGTTTGAAATTTTATATAAAAGAAGCCATATTTTAAATGATAAAGATAAGTTATATGCTAATGTTAAGTATGCCAATGATGTAGATTATTTTTACCTTAATGCTTATAATTACACTTTTGATACTTCTTATCTTGTTGATAAAATTGTAACTTCTAAAATAAATTATATAACTCCTATTGGTAAGAAATACTTTTTTGGTATTTATAATAAATATTTTCTTGATACTACGAAAATCTCAAATAATGATACCCTTCAACTTTTACCTCAACTAAATTTTCATAAGTTTGAGAGTAAGAGTGGTTATTTTTTAAACTCTTTTGATGTAAATTATTATAATTACTACTCAAAACCTCAAAAGTTTTATCAAGTTTCTTTGAATATGCCTATTTCTTATTATAAGACTCTTTTTGATGGGTATTTAAAATTTAAGTATGATGAGACTTTTAATTATGTTGGAGGAAATTATTATAATTCAAATATTCCTCCTCAATACTTTTATCAATTTTTTGGGACTTTTAAGGTATATAACTCTCTTGCAAAAGAGGGTAAAAATTATATTCATATTATAAATCCAGCACTCTCTATTAATTTTAAGCAATATTTAAAAGAGAGCGAAAATAACACTACTCTTTTTAATTATACAAAGATGGATAATTCAGTTAATCTATTTTTATATCAGATGTTTAGTAAAGAAGATTTTACCTTAGAACATACTTTTAATGAAAATTTTGATTTTAAGGGTAAGAGTGAAGTTATGGAAAATAGTGTTAATTTAAAAAAAGGCGATGTAAAAATAAGTGATAGAAATAGGTTTAATTGGTATTTAAAACGAACAACTTATAATAGTTTTTTTATAGATTTTTTGCTTGGAAGTTTTGAGATGAAATTATCTCATTTTTACTCTTTTGATAAAGAAAAGACATCTTCATCTTATACTCTTAGGCTTTCAAAAAGAATCTCGGCTTATAAAAAATACTATTTTGAGTATAATTACGACTTAGAGAATAGTTATTATAAATATTTTTTAGTTGGAGTTAGTTTAAAAAAAAGATGTTGGCAATATAATTTTGAAGTAAAAGAGATGAGAACTCCGGTTTTAAAAGAGAATGGAATTTCTTATTTTAAGAATTATTTGGTAAAGTTTAATATCAATTTTTACCCAATTGGAGGTATAAAACAGAGTATTCAAGTGGAGTAGCAAATGAAAACAGAATTAAAAGTAGGACTTTTTATATTTTTAGGGCTTATATCATTGATTTTTATGACTTTTCAGATAAAGACATTGGAATCTTTAAAAGAGAGAGGATATGTAATTTATGCAATTGTAAATGATGCAAGTGGGCTTAGTAAAAAATCAAAGGTAAAATTAAGAGGAGTGAAGGTTGGAGCTGTTGATAATATGCAGCTTTTAGATAATGGGGTTAAGTTAAAGCTTCTTATCAAAAAAGGAGTAAAAATTCCAGTTGGTTCAGAAGTTACTCTTGCACAAGATAATGTTTTAGGTGGGAAATATTTAAAGATTATTCCGTCAAATTCAAAAGAGTATCTAAAACCAGGAGATGTAATTTCAAAATTTGTTCAAACTCCTTCAATGGATGATGTAATGAGTAATATTAATAAAGCGGTTGATGATGTAAGAGTTTTAATTAAAAAATTAAATACTACTTTAAATCAAGAAGCAATTGAAAATATTCAAAAAACACTAAGGAATGTAAAACTTGCAAGTAAAAAACTTGATAATATACTTGCTACGACTCAAAATAAACTGCCAAAGATTTTAGATAATACAAATGCTTTAATTCTTTCATATAAAGCAACAGGAGATAGTTTAAAAAGAAAAGTTCCAAAAATTCTTAATAAAGTAGATAAGCTTGTTGCTTCTTCAAATGAATTAGTTAATACATTAAAGATAAAAGTATCTAAACTTGCTGATGAATATATTAAGGTTGGAGAGAATGCAAATGATATTTTAGAAAGTAATAAAAAACCTCTTAATGAAACTATTGTAAAAGCAAAAGACTTTTTTGCAAATGGAAGTAGTAGCTTTAAAAAGATTGATAATTTTTTAGCTTCTCTTAATCGTTCTCAAATTTTAGTAGATATTTCAAGTTCTTATCTCTTAAACGATTCAACTTATCTTACAACAGCAAATATAGCTTATCTTCCAAATCCAACTAAATATTATATCCTTGGGATAACGTCAAGAAAAGATTATCTTTATACTGGTCCTGGGGATAAAAGTAAGCTTTATATAAATGCTGAAATTGGAAAAAGATATAATAATGTCTTATTAAGAGGGGGTATTATTGAGAGTACAGGTGGAGTTGGAATGGATTACTTTACAAATAGCGATAAAGTAGTCTATTCAACGGAAATTTATGATTTTAATAGCGAAAATGACCCAAGAGGGGATAAGCCTCACTTAAATGCAAGAGTTTCATATCTTTATTTAAAACATATCCAATTCTTAGCCGGAGTTGACAATATTTTAAATACTAATGCAAGAAACTTCTTTTTAGGAGTTGGTATCAAATTTAAAGACAATGATTTAAAAACTTTAATGGGGGGAGGTGCGACATCGTTTCTAAAATAGAGGAGATAAAAAAAGCAAGAGAGATTTTAGAAATTCCGCCTCTTAGCTCTTTTGAAGATGTAAAAAAAAATTATAAAAAGTTAGCAAAACGGCGAAAAGATGATAAAATTTTGATGCAAGAACTTAATTGGGCATATGATATATTAAAAAATTATATGCTAAATTATAAATTTACTTTTAGCAAAAACGAAATTGAGAGTCAATATCCAGATGAATTTTTTAAAAGGTTTAATTAATGGATGATATTTTAGTAAGACTTGATGAAGAACTCTTTTTAGATTTAAAAGAAGCTGAGGATTTGATTGTTTTAGCGATTAGTAAAAGAGCTAAGGATTTGGCTAAAAGTATTGCGTCAAAGTATAATTTAGAATGCGATATTTTATTTATTGAAGAAGTGAAATCTCCAATAAATAAAGAAGTATCTTTGGCAAGTGTTAGTGAGAGTAGAGATTATGTGATAATAGAAGAGCTTGTTAGAAGTTTTGAGATTACAGATGATTTTTTGTTTAATGAAATTGAGAGAGTTTATGAAGAGAAAATTTTAGAAGATATTCATCAATTTAGAAAAGGGGAAGGACTTATTTCAATTAAGGATAAGAGTGTTTTACTAGTAGATGTTGCAGCAAATACTGGGCTAACTTTGCTTTGTGCGATTAAGAGTTGTATTAATCAAGGTGCAAATTTTATTAAAGTTGGAGTTGGAGTAATTGCAAAAGAGACGGCTGAAATGATAGAAAAAATTGTCGATAAGGTCTATTTTGGCAAAGTAATTGAAGATTATGTTTCAACAGAATTTTATATTAAGGAGAGTAAATGAGTTGCGAAGTAGATATTAAAATTAATGGTAAAGAGCAAAAGTTTATTTTAAATAAAGTTGCAAGGCAGGCAGATAGTTCTATTTGGTGGCAAGAAGGAAATACGGTTATGCTTGCTACTTTGACTTATAATCCAGATGAAGTGATTGAAGAAGATTTTGTACCGTTAGTAGTTCAATATGTAGAGAGGGCTTATGCAGTTGGTAAGATTCCGGCTGGGTTTGTAAAAAGAGAACAAAAACCTGGGGATTTTGAAACTTTAACTGCAAGAATTGTAGATAGATCGCTAAGACCTCTTTTCCCAAAAGATTATGGGTATGATACTATTATTACCATTATGGCACTAAGTGCTGATGAAGATAGTGACTTGCAAGTTGCGGCTATGAATGCTGCTGCTGCTTGTATGTATCTTAGCTCTTTGCCGTTTGCAAAAATGGTTCATGGAGTTAGGGTAACAAGAATTGATGGAGAGATTATATTCAATCCTACTTTATCTCAACTTGAAAAGGGAGATTTTAACCTTTTTGTAACTGGGACAAAAGATGAGCTTTTGATGATTGAGTATGCAAGTCAAGGGCAAGAGGAGATAGAGATTATTCCAGTTGAGGATGTATTGCTTGATGGAGCTCCTGTTGAGAATACTATTGTAAAGTATCGTACTAATGAGATAAGTGAAGATGAGCTTATTGATATTTTGAAAAAAGCAAAAGAGAAAATTAAAAAGGGAGCAGAGATTTATGAAAAAGCGTTGGAGAGTTTTGTAAAAGAGAAAATTAATTTTGAGCAAAGGGAAGAAGTAGACATTACTCCATATGTAAAAATTATTAAAGAGAAGTATGTTGATGAGCTTAGAGAAATCATCAAACATCTTAGCAAGAGTGAGAGGGATTATCTTTTAAAGCAGTTTGCAAAAAAAATTGCTAAGGCCTTAGGAGAAGAGGATAAGTTTGATGTAATTTTAAAAGCAGTAAAAGAAGTTAAAAGAGAGATTGTAAGAGGTATGATTTTGTATGAGGGTATAAGAGCTGATGGGAGAAAACTTGATGAGATTAGACCAATTACAATTGAGACAAATATTCTCCCAAGAGCTCATGGTAGTTGTCTATTTACCAGAGGGCAAACCCAAGCACTTGCAGTAGCTACGCGAGGAGGAGATATGGATGCTCAGGTTTATGCAAATCTAACGGATAAAGAAGAGAAGCTTGAAAAATTTATGCTCCATTACAATTTCCCAGCATTCGCAGTTGGTGAAGCTGTAAGACTTGGACCTCCAAGTAGACGCGAACTTGGACACGGAAATCTTGCAAAAAGAGCTATTGAGCCTTTAATTGACCCAGAGTTTGATGAGACTGTAAGAGTTGTTAGTGAAATTCTTGAAAGCAATGGAAGCTCTTCAATGGCAACTGTTTGTGCGGCATCTTTGGCACTCAAAGCTGCAAAAGTACCACTTCTTAAAATGGCTGCTGGGGTTGCAATGGGAATGGTAAGTGAGGGTGAAAAATATGCGATATTAACCGATATTATGGGGCTTGAAGACCACGATGGGGATATGGATTTTAAAGTAGCTGGAACTTTTGATGGAATTACTGCAATGCAAATGGATATTAAGCTTGGTGGAATTTCTCTTGATATTTTAAAAGAAGCACTCTATCAAGCAAGAGAAGCAAGAGCGTTTATTTTAGAAAAAATGGAAAATGCGGCTAAGAATATTAAGTATAATGAAGACATTCTTCCAAAAAGCGTTAGTTTTAAAGTTGAGCCTGAAAAAATTATTGATATTATCGGAACTGCTGGTAAGACTGTAAAAGAGATTATTGCTAAATTTGGTATTACTATTGATTTGGACAAAGAGACTGGAAAAGTAAAAATTTATGGTGATAATTATGAAGATATGCACGCTGCAAAAGATTATATTTTAAATGTTGTTTGTAAAGATGATACTCTAAAAATTCCTCAATTTAAGATAGGAGAAATTTTAGAGGGAGTAGTAAAAAGAAAAGTGCCTTTTGGAATGTTTATTGAAGTGGCACCAGAGGTTGAGGGGCTTTTGCATGTTAGTAAACTTAATGGGCATAGTTTAGATGAGTTTGAGGAAGGACAAAAAATTAAAGTAAAAGTTTTATCTCAGAGTGGATTTAAAATAGAACTTGCATTGGTGGAGGAGTGATGTTTGAGAAGTATCCTTTTGAGAAGTTAAACGAACTATTAGAAGATATTCCCCATCCAAAAGAGATTATCTCTTTAACTATTGGAGAGCCTCAATTTGAGACTCCTTCTTTTATTCAAAAAGCACTTTGTGATAATTCAAAATACCTAAATAAATACCCAAAAACAGCAGGTGAAGAGGTTTTAAAAGAGGCACAAAGGAATTTTGTAAAAAGAAGATTTCAAGTTGAGCTTAAAAAAGACCAGTTACTTCCTACTTTTGGTACAAGGGAGCTTTTGTTTAATTTCCCTTTGTTTTTAAGACCAAAAAAGATGGCTTTTCCAAATCCTTTTTATCAAATTTATGAAGGTGCGGCAATTGCGGCTGGGAGTGAGATTAACTATCTTCCTTTGATAAAAAAGAATGATTTTAAGCCAAAACTCACTCAGCTTGATGGAGATGAGGATTTAATTATTTTAAATTCCCCAAATAATCCAACAGCAAGTGTGATGAGTTTGGATGAACTTAGCGAATGGGTTGAGTATGCATTAAGTAAAGATATTGTAATTTTAAGCGATGAGTGTTATAGTGAAATTTACTTTGATAAAAAGCCGCCAAGTATATTAGAAGCATGCATAAGAGTAGGGAATAGGGATTTTAAAAATGTTTTAGCAGTTAATTCAATTTCAAAAAGAAGCTCAGCACCTGGGCTTAGAAGTGGATTTATTGCAGGTGATAGTGAAATTTTAAAAAAATATCTTCAATTTAGAACATATGTTGGATGTGCAAGTCCACTTCCTTTGCAGTTTGCAGCTAAGGTAGCGTGGGAAGATGATATTCATGTAGAGGTTTTTAGAGAAAAATACAAAAAAAATTTTGAAATTGCAAAAGAGATTTTAGGAGTTAAAATTCCACAAGCTACTTTTTATATTTGGCTTGAAGTAGGAGATGATATTGAATTTACAAAAGAAGCGTATAGAAGAGGAGTTAAAGTAATGCCTGGTCGCTTTATGGGAAGAGGTGGTATTGGTGAGGGGTATGTAAGGGTTGCGTTGGTTTATGATGAAGATAAAACAAAAAGAGCACTTAAAATATTAAAGGAGTTATTATGAGTTTAGTTAAAAAGTATGAAAAACTTGATAAATTGATTTATCAAAATAGAGAAGATGAGATTAATGAAGTTTTTAGAGAAATTTTAAAAGAGACATTTGATTTGGTTAATTCAAAAATAGAAAAAGGTGAGAGTTTAGATGTAAATGATAAAGAAGAAGCAGCGGCAATTAGAGCAATGTTTGAGTATATGTTAGAACTTTGGGATGAAGGTGCGATTGATGAAGCAAAAGAGGTTGGATATGATATGGCATATCTTGTAAAAGACCCTAAATTAAAAGAGATGTTTAGTATGTTTGTAATAGGAATGCTTGCTGGGCTTAGCTTGGATGAATTTTTTGAAAAATATGTAAATACTAATAAAGTTTATAAGGATACATTTTTTACCGATTTTGATGATAGGATTGATGAGCTTGTAATTAAATATAAAAAGAAATTTCAAGAAGAGTTTAGCAAAGATGCATAAAATCCATTTTATTGGGATTGGAGGAATTGGGCTTAGCGCGATTGCAAGATATTTAAATCAAAAAGGATTTAAGGTTAGTGGGAGCGATGTTGCAAAGACTTCCCTAACCTTGGCTCTTAGTAAAGAAGGGATAGAAGTTTTTATTCCTCAAAAAAAAGAAAATATCAAAACCCCAGATGCAGTTGTTTATACCGCGGTAGTAAAAGATGATAATGAAGAGTTAAAAGAGGCAAAGAGGAAAAATATTAAAACGTTTAGTAGGAGAGAATTTTTACCCTTTATAGTTAATGATAAGAAAGTCCTATCAGTTTGCGGGGCTCATGGTAAAAGCACAACAACTGCAATTTTGGCTTCTATTTTAAAAGATGCAAATGCTTTAATTGGTGCTGAGAGTAAAGAGTTTAATAGTAATGCAAGGGTAAGTGATAGTGATATGCTTGTTTTTGAAGCGGATGAGAGTGATGGTAGCTTTGTTGATTCTAATCCTTTTGTAGCAATTGTGACAAATACTGAGCCTGAGCATATGGAGTTTTATGAGTATGATTTTGATAAGTTTTATGCTCATTATGAAGAGTTTTTGAAAAAGGCAAAAATAAGAGTTGTAAATGGAGATGATGAATTTATAAAAAGTCTTGATATTCCTATGAAAAGAGTTTATCTAAAAGATGCTAAGAATGTAAGATTTGAAATTAGGGACTTTTTGCCAAAAAGTGTTTTTGAGTATAAGGGAGTGGAGTTTGAAGTTTATGGGTTTGGAGAGCATTTAATCTTAGATGCTATGCTTGCAATTGAAGCGGCAAGTGAATTTTTAAGCCTTGAAGAGATAGCAAAAAATATAAGAGATTTTAGAGGAATAAAAAAGAGATTTGATGTTTTAATTAAAGAGGATGATTTTATTTTAATTGATGATTATGGTCATCATCCAACAGAAATAAAAGCAACTCTAAATGCTGCAAAAGAGTATGCAAAATTAAATGGAGTAGATAAGATAATTGCAATTTGGCAACCTCATAAATATAGTAGAACAATTGATAATTTAGAGGGATTTGTTGAGTGTTTTGATGGGATTGATGAGCTTGTGATTTTGCCAGTTTGGAGTGCTGGGGAGGAGAAAAGAGAGATTGATTTTAAAAAACATTTTAAAAAGTATAATCCAGTCTTTGCTGATAGGGTTCAAAGAGATGGAGATAATATTATGTTAATTAAAGATGATAAAATTTTAAAAACCATAAACAAAGGACTTGTTATTGGATTTGGGGCAGGGGATATTACTTATCAGCTAAGAGGTTAAGATACTCTTTAACTTCTTCTAAAATTTTTATATCTTTTGTCTCATCAAAGTATTTAAAACTCTCTCCGCTTTGAACTTTGCCATCTAATAAATCTCCGCTTTTTCTAAATTTTAAATCAAGCTCGGCTATCTTAAATCCATCAAGTGTAGAAGCAAAAGCTTTTAGTCTTGGGTTATTTTTGTCGTTGGTATATAAAAAGCAATACCCCTTATCTCCATATCTTCCAACTCTTCCTCTTAATTGATGTAAAGTAGCAAGTCCCAGTCTCTCAGCTCCTACGATTACTATTGTGTTAAGACGAGGAAGAGAGATGCCAACTTCAATTATTGTTGTTGTTACTAAAATATCGCCTTTATCCTTAAATTCCATTAATACTTCTTCTTTATTTTTATCTTTTCCATGAGTTATGTAAACATTTTTAAAGTGTTTTAGCCAAAACTCTTTTCCACTCTCTAAGCTTTGGTATTTGAATTTATCCGAATCTTCTACTAATGGATAGACAATTGCAACTTGATACCCTTTTGAGATTTGAGATTGGATATGAAAAATAAGCTTTTTAAAATCCTCTTTTGAAATAATTTTAGTCTCAATCTCTTTTTTAAACGGAAGCTCTTTTATCAAAGTTACATTTACAAAGCTACTCATTATAAGTGCTTGGGTTCTTGGAATTGGAGTTGCGCTAAATTGAAAATAATGTGGTAAAACTTTTTTATTACTTACAATTTTTTCAAGTTTGTTTCTTTGATTTGTTCCAAATCTGTGTTGCTCATCTACCATAATAATATCAACATTTGGCAACTCTTTGTATAATAAAGCGTGAGTCCCAATTAATAAGTTAGCTTCTTGTATCTCTTTTTTTGATGGAGAAGTTTTTTGAGTAATGAGTAAAATTTTTTTGTTTTTTAGGAATTTTTTTGCTTCTTGATAGATTTGGTTTGCTAAAATTGAAGTTGGTGCCATTATTATGCTTTTGTTTGCCATAAATGCAGCAGCTAACATTACAATAGTCTTTCCACTTCCCACATCTCCAATAATTACTCTTCTTGCTTGGATATTTTTGGATATGTCATTTTGGATATCTTTTATAGCTTTTAATTGATCGTTTGTTAGTTTAAAGGGTAGGGAGTTTATAAATGGAGTTGGGTTTGCAATTATGGGTTTTGAAGGATAGTATTTTTTTTTGCTTTGCATTTTATAAAGGTAATTAAAAATTTCTGCCCATTTTAGTGCGTACTCGATTTTTTTTAAATTTATATCTTCTATTGAGCGTGGAAAGTGCATATAATAAAGAGTTTTTGCTATGTGAGTAGGAAGCAATGATAAATCTTTTAAAGAGAGTTTTTGAATCTCTTTTTTTATGCTTTTGTTTTTGTAAAGAGGGATAATCTTATTGATTTTTTTACTATCTATTGGTTTTGGTTGGATGATTTGGTATTCTTTTACCTCTCCTCTTATATAAATTCTATTTCCTTTAAAAAAGAGCATTTTGTGCCATTTTGTAAAAACAAAAAAAACTCCCCAAATTATTGTTTGGACATTTTTTAAATAAAGTTTTACTCTTGTTACTTTGTTTGATTGGTAAACTTCTAAAATTTCGGCTTCAAAGGCTTGTGGTTTGTTGGTAATAAAGGGGTAAAGAGTGTTATCTTCCCACTCTTTTGGCTTGTTTAGAGCAATTTCTATTGGGTTCATTTGGTAATTATAGAGAAGCTTAAATTTGTTATCTCTTTGTGATTTTTAATAAAGTCGTTTATCTCATCAAGTGAGAGATTTTTTATTTTGTCAAGTTCTGAGTTTTTATCTTCTATTCCAAAGTAATATTCTTCAAATTTTCTTTTTAATCTTTGGGGAGTTGTCTCTTCTCTTAAAGGTTCGCTTCCAATTAAAAATTTCTTTGCGCTCTCTAACTCTTCTTTACTAACCCCTTTTTGAGTAAAGTTTTCTATTAATTCAATAATTAAATTTTTTGCATCTTGGGTATTTTGAAGTTTTGTTTGTAAAAATCCTTTTAGGATTTGAAAATTTTTGCTAAATTGATTAAAAGCGTATGCAGAATAAGCATATCCTCTTTTTACTCTAACCTCTTCCATTATCCTACTTCCAAATCCACCAGCACCTAAGATAAAAGTAGCTACTTTGGCTAAGTGCCATTTATCTTTGCTTACATTAAAAGGACTTCCAAAGTAGATATAGCTTTGTTTTACATCTTTTTTTTCAATAATTTCTCCTTGCTTTGGAGTGAAAAATAGGTTCTTTTTAGGAGGATTTGATGGGAGGGGCAAAGAGATATCTATCTTTTTGCCTCCAATTAATGCAATTAGAGACTCTTTTGATAAGGTTTGAAAATGATTTTTTATATCTTCTAAACTTACACTTTCAATCTCTTCTCCAATTTCTGAAATTTCAAGAGGAGTATTTTTAAACATAACCTTAAATAAATTTTTGCTTGCTGTGTAGTCGTGGTTGTTTTTTAGAGTCTCTTTTTTAGCTTTTATTTCTTCTTTACTTTTTAAAAGGGCTTCTTTTGTGAAGTTTGGATTTGAAAGAAGCTCTTTTAAGTATTGCATAGCTTGGTGGGATTTTTCATTTAAAAAAGTTAGGGATATTGATGTGTTTGCATAACTTGTATGAGTTGATAAATTTATTGCTTTTTCTTCAAGCTTTGAATAAAATTTCTCTTTATCTTTTAGAGTTCCTCTATTCATTAGCATATGCATAAGCGTATAAGCAACTGAATCTTTTGAGTAGATGCTGCCGGTGTTTTTGAATATTAACTCAACAAAAGTTCTTCCTATATTGTCTTTTTCGTAAATTGTGTGCATCCTTTTCCTTTATTGTGAATTTAAGATAATATATGAGCTATTTTCTAAAACGATAGCTTTTTTTAAAAGCTCTCTTAAATCTCTTGCACAAATAAAAACTCCAAAACCTCTTATGATAATCGTATCTCTTTGAAAAAGATTTTTTGAAATTATAAAGCTTTTATTTTCATTCCATTCGGTTTTTGATGGGATATCAATAATTTTTACTTTATTAAGAGTTGATTTTCCAATAAAATCAATAGGGTTTATAAAACTTTGAGTTTGGGAGAGAGTCATTGTATTTATGGGAAAAATATGAGCTATGGCTTTTGCGTTTGAGTGGTGTTTGTAGATTTCTGAATGAAGCTTTATATCTGGATTTATCTCTTTCCAAGAGATATCCTCTCTTAAAATATGCACCTTTTTAATAAAATCTTCTTCTAAGTAGTGTTTGTTGTGTTTGTTAATAAGCATTAAATCTTCTTTTAATTTCATAGAGATACTTCCAAGTCCAATTGATAAAAAACTTTTATCAAAAAGCTCTTTTGTAATTAATTTATACTCTTTTAGTAAAGTATTAACAATCAAATTATCCCTTTTTTGATACAATTATAACAAAAAAGGATAAGTTTGGACACTCCTCATATCCCCGTTTTACTTAATGAGACTTTGGAATTGTTTAATGGTATAAAAGATGGTTATTTTGTGGATTGTACTCTTGGTTTTGGAGGACATAGTGAGGCTATTTTAGAGAAATTTCCAAATATTAAGCTTATTGGAATTGACCAAGATAAAGAGGCTATGGAGTTTGCTAAAAAAAGACTCTCAAAGTATTCAAATAGAGTTGAATTTATAAACAAAAGAGCGAGTGAAGCTTTAAAAGAATTAAAAGGGCTTAATATAAGTGGCATTTTGGCTGATGTTGGGGTTAGTAGTTATCAGCTTGATAATAAAAAAAGAGGATTTACATTTGATAGTGATGAGCTTGATATGAGGATGAACAAAGACCAAGAGTTTAGTGCCAAAGATGTTGTTAATTTTTATGATAAAGAATCACTTAAAAGAGTTATTAGGGAGTATTCAGAAGATAGGAGATATAAGAAAATAGCCGATTTTATTATAAAAAATAGACCAATTAATTCCAATAGAGAACTTAGCGAAGTTTTGATGAGAGCTGGACTAAAAGATAAAAAGAGTTTAGCCCCTATTTTCCAAGCTATTAGGATTGAAGTTAATAATGAGCTTGATGAGCTTAATAAAATCCTTGATTATTCAAAAGAGATTGCAAAAGATGGAACCATTCTTGGAGTCATTACTTTTCATTCCTTGGAAGATAGAATAGTTAAGAATAAGTTTAAAGAATGGGCAAGAAAATGTATATGTCCAAGTGATGCTATAAGGTGCGAGTGTGGAGGTAATAATCAAAAAGGTATAATTCTTACTAAAAAGCCAATTACTCCATCAAAAGAAGAGATTAAAAACAATCCAAGGAGTAGAAGTGCAAAACTTAGAGGCTTCCTTTTTAGAAATCCACTTTAAAAAGTTTTTGTTTTTTATTTTTTTGATTTTTCTTTTAGCCTTGCCAAAAGTTTATATAGGAATTGAGATTTATAAAAACTCTGTTAAGATAAATAAACTTTTGAATGAATATTACTCTTTAAAGGCAGAAAATTCTATTTTAAAGTCTAAAATTGAGAAGATAAAATTTAAAAATGCGATAAATTCATATCAATTTTAAAAAGTTTAAGTATTATTAACAAAAAACGAGGAGTAAAATGAGAAAAATTATTGAATTTTTTATAAAAAGACCAGCTTTTACGCATACTTTATTTGTAATTGTAATAATTTCAGCCTTTATTGCATATAAAAATGTTCCAAAGGAGCTTTTTCCACCAGCAACTTTGGATAAAATCTTAATTGAAGGTGGATATCCAGGGGCAAGTCCTGCTACTTTGGATAAAATGGCTGTAACTCCAATTGAGGATGAGATTAAATCATTTGAAGAAGTTTCATCAATTGAGAGTGTGATTAGCAATGGAAGTTTTGTTATTACTGCAAATTTGAAGCCAACTGCAAATAAGCTTGAACTTTTGAGTGATTTTAAAAATGTAGTGGCAAATGTCAAAAAAGATTTACCAAGTGATATGGATGAACCTATTGTAACAATTGCAAAAAAAGCTTTTCCTTTGATGTTTATATCAGTTGCGAGTGATAAGTTAAATAAGGATGAGCTTTTAAAAGTAGCTGATGAGGTAAAAAAGAGACTCTCAAAATTAAAGGATTTGAGTCAAATTGATATAAGAGGGGATAGCGATAAGAATATCTATTTTATTTTGGATAATCAAAAGATTGAGGCGCTTGGAATTGATAAGAACTTGCTTATTAATACTCTTAGCCAAATTAATACAATTTTTCCAGTTGGGAAGATTGAAGGCAAAGAGCACTATTTTATTTCAATGTTTCCCCAAGGAGTTAGGGATTTTAACAATACAATTTTAAAGGTTAGAGGAGTTGTCATAAGGCTTAGAGATGTTGCAAAAGTTGTAAAAGAGTATGCAACTCCAACTCAGATTGGTAAATATAATGGTATTTTAAATATTACAATTGATGTAAGAAAGGGTGAGGGTGGAGATGCTATTGCTTTATCTAAAAAAATAAGGGAAATTTTAAAAGAGTATCATAGAAAACATCCAGAAGTTGTGTTTGGTATCTCAACTGATACAAGTAAATGGGTAAGAAACCGCTTTAATACGGTTGTTAGTAATATAGTTTTTGGGTTGATTTTAGTCTTTTTTATAATGTGGCTATTTTTAAATCTTAGAATTTCTTTGGTAGTCTCTCTTGGAATTCCAACCTCTTTTGCAATTGCTATAATTGCTCTTGATTATCTTGATTTATCGTTAAATCTTTTATCAATGCTTGGGGCTTTGATTGCACTTGGGATGATTGTTGATGAGGCTATTGTTGTTAGTGAGAATATCTATCGTCATATGGAAATGGGTAAAAGTAGACTTCAAGCGGCAATTGATGGGACTATGGAGGTTTTTTGGCCTGTTGTTGCTGCTGCTACTACTACTATTTTGGCGTTTTTGCCGATGCTTCTTATTAAAGGAGAGATAGGAGTATTTATTAAGATTTTGCCAATTATGATTAGTGTGTTGATTTTAAGCTCTTTGTTTGAAGCGTTTGTATTTTTACCTTTGCATTCTAAGGAGATATTAAAAGTTACTCCATCTAAAAAAGAGATTTTTTGGGAGAAATTTAGAAAAATTTATAAAAAAATTTTAACTTATTTTTTTAGATTCAGATATTTGGCACTTGGATTTTTTTTAGTTGGGGTGCCAATTTTAATGGGAATTGGGATGAAGCATACGAAATTTCAACTTTTCCCTACTTTTGATGCAAGTCAAATTTATGTAAATGGAAGTTTTGAGAGTAACTATACAATTACTCAAACTTCAAAAGCTATAAAACCAGTTGAAGAAGTGTTAAAAAAATATCTTGGAAATGATGTTGAAGGATTTACGAGCGTTATTGGAATGAAAATGAATAATAAAGGAGAAGCTAATAGAGGAGAGAATTATTTTCATATTTTTGTGGATTTAAACGATAAAAAGCCAACTGACTTTTACAATAAATACATTGCCCCTCTTTTCCAGCCAATTAAAGTTACAAATCAAACAAGAATTCACTCTTCTTGGGAGCTTGCTAAATTAATTCAAGATGAACTTAAAAAGATAAAAATCCCAGGATTAAAAGAGCTTAATGTAATTGTCCCACAAGCTGGGGTTATTAAGAGTGATGTTGTAATTAGCATTGGTGGTAAAAATCAAGAAGCAATTTTAAAAGCTATAAGGGAGCTTGAAAGTGCAATGAAAAAGATAAAAGGAGTTTATAATATTTATGATGATGCCGAGCTTGGAGCTGATGAGCTTAAAATAAAGATCAATTCATATGGAAAGAAGCTTGGCTTTAATGAGCAAAATGTGTTTAGTTTGCTTAGAGGTTTTTTTGCTGAGGCTGAGTGGGCTAAAACTTTTGATGAAGATGGAATTGTAAAAATTATTTTAAAGGATAAAAATAAAGATAAATTAGAAGAGCTAAAATATTTTAGGCTTCCTGTGCCAAATAGTGATGAATTAATAGAGCTAAATAAAATAGCCTCTTTTTATATCAAAAAGCAGTTTAAAAAGATTCATAAATATGATGGAGTTGCAGCAAAAAGTGTTTATGCGAGTTTAAATAAAAAAATTATTACTACTGCTGAGTTTTATAAAAAAATTTCTCCACTTTTAGAAAAACTTAAAAAAGAGGGATTTGAAGTTATTATAGGAGGAGCGGCTAAGACAAGCAAAGAGTTTATGAGAGATTTGAAAGCGGCTTTGGTTGTAGCAATTCTTCTTATTTTCTTAGTTTTGGTTTTAATGTTTGATTCAATTTTGCTCCCTTTTGTAGTTATTTCTGTTATTCCTCTTTCGTTTTTAGGGGTGATAATTGGAAACTTTATTATGCATATGAATATGACTATGCTTGGAATGATAGGAATTGTTGGACTTGCTGGGGTTGTTGTTAATGATGGGATTGTAATGATTGATTTTATTAAAAGAGCAAAAAATGTTGAAGAGTTGTTAGAGTTTGCATCTCATAGGTTAAGACCGATTTTATTAACTTCTATTACAACTTTTTTTGGACTTTTGACTTTGATGTTTTTCCCTTATGGACAAAGTGCAATTTTACAACCTCTTGCTATTGCCCTTGGCTTTGGGCTTGCTTGGGGAACGATTTTAAATCTTTTTTATCTTCCAATTTTTTATTATGTGTTAAATAAAAATTCTCTTTTAAATAAAAAAGGATTTTTAAGAAGGCTTTTTAGGAGAAGGGGATGAGAGTCTTTATTAAAACTTTTGGATGTAGAAGTAATATTTTTGATAGTGAGATTATGAAAAATATCTTAAAAGATAAAGTAGTAAATAACGAAAAGGATGCTAATTTAATTATTGTAAATTCGTGTGCGGTTACAAATTTTGCAGAAAGAGACCTTAGAAACTATATCAATAAACATCAAGATAAAAGGATAATTTTAACAGGATGTAGTGCATATACTCAGGGTAAAAAACTTTTTGAAGAGAAAAAAGTACAAGCAGTTCTTGGGCATAAATATAAAGAGGAGATTGATAAATTTTTAGATTTTAGAGGAATTAAGCTTGGGGATTTTAATTTTAAAAATTCAAAAATCCTAAAATCAATTTCAACTACCAAAGCTTTTATTAAAATTCAAGAGGGATGCGATTTTGAGTGTGCTTATTGTATTATTCCAAAAGTAAGAGGATATTCAAGAAGTATTGATGAGAAAATTATTTTGGATGAAGTTAGGGCTTTAAGGGATATTGGAATTAGTGAGTTTGTCTTAACTGGAATTAATATGGGAAGTTATGGTAAAGACACTGGTAGCTCTTTGAGCGAACTTATAGAAAAAATAAGCAAAATAAGAGGAGTAAAGAGAATAAGGCTTGGTAGTTTAGAACCAAGTCAGATTGATAAAAGACTTATTGAACTTACTCAAAATGGAATTTTAGAGAGACATCTTCATATTGCTTTGCAGCATACAAGTGATAGGATGCTTAGAATTATGAAAAGAAGAAATAGAGTAAAGCCTACATTAAAGCTTTTTGAAAGACTTGCTGATATGAATATTGCGCTTGGGAGCGATTTTATTGTAGGACATCCGGGGGAGAGTGAAGAGGTTTGGGAAGAGGCTTTGGAGAATTTTAAGAAGTATCCTCTAACTCATATTCATATTTTTCGCTTTTCTCCAAGGGATGGAACTCTATCAGCTACTATGAGGCAAGATGTAAGAGGAGATATTGCAAAAAAAAGAGCAAAAATTTTGAGTGACATTGTTAAAAAAAATAATTATAATTTCAGATTGAAAAATAAAGACAAAGAACTTTTAGTGCATATTGAAGAGATTAAGGGTGAGAGTTCTTTTGGGTATGATGAATTTTATAATAAAATGGAGATTAAAAAAAGGCTAAGTAAAGGGGAGTGGGTTAGAGTAAAGAATTATCAAGTAAAGGAGATAAATGTCAAAGAATAATGGAGGAATAATTTTTGGGTTAGTTGGGATTTTAATTGTTTTGTTGTTAATAGCTGGATTTAAAAGTGGTACTTTAAATGGGAATATGATAGTTTCTCAGTTGATTGCGGTTGTTATTATTTTTGCACTTTTTATAGGGTTTATTTTGCTTTTAAAAAGGATAGCTCCTCAACCAAATCAACAACAAATTCAAGTAGAGATGAATACAGGAATTGAGAAAGATTTTATAATCAGACCAATTACTTCAAATGTTACTTTTAAAGATGTAGCTGGGATTAATGAAGTTAAAGAAGAGCTTATTGAAATAGTTGATTTTTTAAAAAATCCTCAAAAATATAGGGATTTTGGTATAAAGCTTCCAAAGGGGGTTTTATTGGTTGGTCCTCCTGGGGTTGGGAAGACTTTAATTGCAAAAGCATTAGCTGGTGAAGCTGGGGTGCCGTTTTTTTATCAAAGTGGGAGTAGTTTTGTGCAAATGTATGTTGGAGTTGGTGCAAAAAGAGTTAGAGACCTTTTTAGCAAAGCAAAAGCCCAAGCTCCAAGTATTATTTTTATTGATGAAATTGATGCAATTGGGAAAGCCAGAGGGAATTTAAGAAATGATGAAAGAGAGGCAACTTTAAATCAACTTTTAACTGAAATGGATGGATTTGAAGGGAGTGAGGGAGTTATTGTTATTGGTGCGACAAATAAAGTAGAGCTTCTTGATGAAGCACTTCTTAGACCCGGAAGGTTTGATAGAAGAATTTTCGTAGAGCTTCCAAATCTTCAAGAGAGGATAGAGATTTTAAAAGTGCATCTAAAAGGTAAACCATTTAAAGGGAATCTTGAAAATATTGCAAAAATGACAGTAGGTTTTTCAGGAGCTGCACTTGCTTCTTTGGTAAATGAAGCAAGTATTTATGCATTAAAACAGGGAAAAAGATATATTGAAGAGAGTGATTTTTATGCGGTAAAAGATAAAGTGTTAATGGGTAAAAAGAAACTAAACACTTACTCTACAAAGGAAAAAGAGATTTTAAGTTATTACCAAGCTAGCAAAGCAGTAATTGCTTATTGGCTTGGAGTTGATTTTGAGAGAATAAGTTTGGTTAAAGATGATTTTAAAGAAGAAGATAAAGAGATAATTTCTAAAACGGAGATTATGAGTAAAATTGAGACACTACTTGCTGGTAGGGTTGGAGTTGAAGAGAAATTTAATGAAAAATATTCAAATGCTCACAAAGATATTAAAAAAGCAAGAGAACTTGCTATGAAAATGATAAAAGAGTATGGAATGGGGGAGAGTTTAGTTGGAGATGATAGAGAAGTGAGCAAGATTTTAGACGAAGCTTATAAAGAAACAAAAATTTTATATGATAGTAACTTGCCATTAATTAATAAAGTTTATGAAAAAATGTTAAAAGATGAGGTAATTCATAAAGAAGATATTAAAAAGCTTCAAGATGAGATTTTTTAGTGGATTTTGTTTGTGTAATGAAAAAGAACTTTTTAGAGAGTATTTAGAAGAGGGAGACTTTGTTGTAGCTGGATTTAGCTATGGAGCTCAAAAGGCGGTAGAATTTGTGTTAAATACTCCTTATAGAGTAGACAAACTCCAACTCCTCTCACCAGCTTACTTTTCTTATCACAAAAAAATTATTGAGATGAATATAAAAGCATTTTGTAAAGATAAAAAAAGTTATATTAAAAATTTTTTAAAAAAGGCTGGATTTTGGGATGAAAGGTTTTTGTGCGATTGTGAGCTTAAAGATTTAAAAAGGCTTTTTTATTTTGATTGGAATAAAATAAAGGAGCTAAGAGATGTAAAAGTTGAAGTTTTCTTAGGAGAGAGAGATAGAATAATTGATGTTAAAAGAGCTTATGAATTTTTTAAAGAGGTGGGGGAAGTTTATTATATTAAAAATGCAAACCATTTTTTAAGGAGAGATATTGGAATTTAGAGAGTATTGGGATATTATTGTTGGTATATTGGTTTTTCCCTTAGCAATTATATTTCATTTTTTAGGATTTAACTTTTTAGCTTTGGCATTTGCTGCGGTTGGAATTGGAGCACTTGCAGTTACAATTTCAGAAATTGCAGAGATTTTGGCTGAAAGGTTTGGTGAGCCTTATGGAAGTATGATATTAACTTTTAGTGCAGTGTTGGTTGAAATTTTAATTTTGTTTATGGTGTTATTAGAAGCAAAAGAACATCCAGAAGCACTTGATGGGGTAAAAAATGGGATTATTGCAACGGTCATTGTTGATTTGAATGCCCTTCTTGGGCTTGCAGTTTTTGTTGGAGGGCTTAGTTTTAAAGAACAAGTCCATAATGAAGATACATCAGCAAGTTATACTACCGTTTTGTTTGTTGCAGCAGCTATGCTTCTTGTGCCAACTACAATCTCACTTCATTCAGATAGTGAGTCTTTGTTTAGAGCGAGTTTGATTATTGCATTTTTACTTGCAATTTTTTACTTTTTTATATTTAGGTTTCAAACCGATACCCATGTGCACTTTTTTAGGTTTAAGAAAAGAAGTAGAGTTAAAAAAGTTGAAGAGAATAATTATTTTTTTGATAAAAAATCCAACCTTTTTAATGTAGTAGTTTTAATTTTACTTTTAGTTTTAATTGGAATTTTATCAGAGGTCTTTGCAAAAGATGGAGTTGTTGTTTTTAATGAGTTTGGATTAACGCCAGGGTTTGTTGGGATTTTGATTGCATTTGTGACGGTAGCTCCTGAACTTTTTACGGCTATTAAAGCTGCAAAAAATGATGAGATGCAAAGGGTTGTTAATATTGCAATGGGAGCAAGCACAGTTTCAATTCTTTTAACGGTTCCAGCTCTTGTGTTTTTGTCTTTGTTAGTGGGAATTAATTTATCTCTTGATTTTACTCCTTTACAAGTTGGAGCATTGCTTCTTACAATTTTACTTGTGTGGAAAACAACAGAAGATGGGGAGACAAATTATCTTGAAGGTTTATCTCACATAATGCTATTTTTAAGTTATGCAGTAATAGCAATTTTTTATTAA
>JAMOSZ010000007.1 GCA_027062625.1 Nautiliaceae bacterium | reverse complement strand
TCTTCTCTTTTTTTCTTTTTCTCAAGTCGTTACCTCTAATTTTTTTAGGGGGGTTTGGGGGGTATCCCCCCCAAAAGGAATTTTTCTCTTCCTTTTTGTTTTGTATATACAAAGCGTATCTTGCTTACCACTCCATTCGTAATCAAATCTAAATATTTTCAGCAATAACTCTAAAAGGAAAAGATAAAAATTTACAGATATTTTGGCTAAACTCGGAAGGATTTTTCGGATTTTTCAAATTATTGAGCAAAATTTTTTATTTATCCTCTTTACTAACTTTAAATTATTTTAGATAATTTGTTTAATATTTTTAAAACCGGAAATGGGCTGGCAGATTGCCAGCCCTTTGTTAAGTTGAATAAGTTTAGGTTCTCTCAGCTGATTCGAGCGAGCCAAAAAAAACAAGCAACCCAACCCAAGCTAAGATGAATTATAAGAAGATAGAAAGGAAAAGTCAAGAGAATAAGAAAAGAAATAAGGTAGCACAAAAAGAAAAAAGAAAAGTAGAAAAACTACAAAGTTATTTACTCCCAGAAAAACCTATCTTAGAAAATATTTCTGATTTCTACAACGATACTTTCATATTACAACTCCAAAATTTAAATAATTTCATTTCTTTTTTACCTTACAAGAAACAAGCAGAAATAACCTCTAGACTTTTTAACTTTTTAAATGATATAGAAAAAATATTAGGTTTAAGCAAAAAGAAGTTTAAAAGTGGATTTTCTAAAACTATAAAAGAAGAATACTGCTCTAAAAAAGGATTAATAGCTTATGGATTTGGTCCTGAAAAATTTTCCATAAGTGATATGTATGAACTTAGAGAATTCTTTGAAATTTATTCTAGAAAGGACCTTGAGTTTAACGAATTTTCCTTCTCAAAAACTTATAAAAAATATGAAAGCTATTTTTATAGATTTTATTCCCTAAAGAAAATTGCTTATATTCCTTATACTTGTAGAAGTCTATTTTGTAGATATTGTGCTTGGAAAAACACTAGAAAAAGATTTTCCGCAATTTACGCACTTCTTGAAAAACTAATAAGAAATGGAGTTAAACTATCTTTTATTACCTTAACCACTCCTAACCATAAACTTTACGAAACTCCAAAAGCTATTGATGAAATTTTTAGTCTTTTAGAAAACCTTTACAACTTTAAGCTAGGAGAAAGAAACCTAAAAAGATTTCATAAAAAAGCTCTTATAGAGCTTGGTAAATACTTAGCTAATTTACATAAAAAACTAAAAGAAAAATATAAACAAATATATCCTAAGCATTACATACTTGCTACTAATCACGAAGTTTGGAAAAAGAAAAAAGAGCATTTAGAGATATTAAACAAAACTATAAAACTTGTAGAAAATCATTTACATCTTCCTGATAGTCAAAGAAGATTTGGTCTTATATTTAATAGCATTTGGAAATTTGAAATTAAGAAAAATCAAAATAGAAATGACTTTAACTCTCATTGGCACGGAATTTGTCTAAAACCAATTTCTAGATTTTTCCTAAAAGCTATAACAGATTACCTTGGCTTTGGTCCTATTATTGATGTTAGAAGAGTAAAAGGTGAAAAAGCATTAGTTGAACTTTCTAAATATGAGTCTAAAGATGTTGTTTCTGGTGAAAAAATAACATTTTTAGAAAAAGTAATTATCAACGCAAGTTTAACCCACAGAAAAAAATTTAGACTTTGGTTAAATTTAGATAAAAAGAAAGCTTTAAAGAGAAAACTTGAGGAGATTAAGAATAAAGAAAAAGATAACTTAAGATATGTTCTTCCAAAGGCTGAAAAAGCTTCTCTGGACCTAAAAGTCTCTTTAAGCTCCATACCAAAAATTTATAGGTATATAAGAGATAAGTATCCAGATAAATTTGAAAAAATTGAAATAGGAAAAATTACTTACAAAATCCCTAAAAATATAAGCAAAACTCTTTTAAAACCAGAACTTGAACTACCAGTTTCCATAGATGAAAATGCAAGATTTGTTGTTACAAATAGAAGTTTAGCCTTTGTAGAAGCTTTACTAAAAGTAGAAGGAAAATACGAAAAATTTGTAAAAGCTCTTTTCTTACGAGATATAAAAGAAATAAAAGAGCTTTACAAAGGCAATGCTTCTGCGTTCGTAATAGAAAGATTGAACCAAAGTTCGAAAGTTGCAAAATGGCTAGAGGACCTGAAGAGAGTTAAAGATAAGAAAAGATTTTTATTTATAGACCTTAGTAACTTTTATAAGTCTTTATGGGAAAAAGTTTTAGAAATTCCTTCCCAAATAGAAGAAAAAGAAATTCCCCTCCCTGGTCCTCCTCCACCTGACATGGACCTAGACCTAGATATTGATATAGGGCTTTAGATAGAAATTTTTAAAACTATAGCTTGAAAATCAAAGGGGTACTTTGCCCTTTTTACGCTCACAGGTCCTTATGAGCAAGTGCTAGATTTAAAAATCAAAAAAACTATTACATACACTTACTTTAAGTTATTTTTTATAACTTATTTATTTTCAATGTTTTAGTTAAAAATTTATCAATTTTGCTTTAAAAATTTCATTGGAAGCCTACAAAAGGAAAACTTGCAGGAAACCGGAAAAGAAAGGCAGGGTAGATGAGCGACGGAGGAAGGGCTAATAGAACAAGTCAACTGCAAAAAGCCAACAAATGCTGTTCACAACAACCACAAAAAACTATTAAAATATTTACAACAACCACAAAAAACTATTAAAATATAATATTATTATATAAAATATACTATTATATGAAAATGAGGACATTATGATACTAAGCAGTTTAGACATAAAAGATCATGGGAAAAAAAAGGAACTTTACATCGTGTTTACAAATGAAAAAAATAAAGTTGAAATTCACTTAAATATATCTTACGATAATGAACAAACAAAAAATATATTCAATCAATTTTTAAAACTTCGAGTTTGTTTGGGACAACAATGTATTGAAAAAATTTTTGAAAAATTTGATGTTTACAAATTTCTTATGCTTATAAATAAAAAAAATGATCTACGCAAACATTTACCAAATATAGCAAAAATAATTTTAGAGCAATTAGAAAAAGACATCTCTGCAGATTTAGAAGATATTTATCATCTACTTTCTTCTCTTTTAGAAAAATTAATAGAAGGAAAAGATTATTCACAGGTTATAACAGATTTCGCCAATAATAATATCCGCTCTCACTATGGACCTAATTTCATATAAAAAGAATGCCCCCAAAACCGTGTAATATTACTTTTTATTGGTAAATATTCTTCTTTTCAAATTAAATTTCCATCCTAGGAACATTTTTTTTCTTTAAGATTTTGAACAACATATTCCCACCTCTTATTAAAACATCGTTAATATCTTTTACATCATAATCCAATTTTCCAATATAGGAAGCGTATTTTCTTATTTTTTCAAATAAAATTTCTTCAGATTTTTTCCCAGCTTCATCATTATCTAAAGCTAAAATTACAGTTTTATAATTTTTTAAAACTTTACTTTCTAAAAGCTTTTTTACATTATTCACCGAATTTAGAATTATTATGTCAAAATCTTTAAAATCTTCTATTTGTTCTATTGATAAAGCATCAAATAAACCTTCAACTATTACTACTTTTCTATTCTTTTTTTTCTTTTTTATTAAACTAAAAGTATTTTCTTGGTTAAAAGCTGTAAAAACTATATATTTTCCATATGGATTTCTTACATGATAAGCTCCTGATACATTTTCTACTGCAAGACCATAGTAAATTTTGTTTTTAGATAAAGGTTTAAAATGAATTTCCTTTAACCACGATGGAATTTTTTTTATTTTCCTTTGTTTTAAATAAGTTAAAAGCTTTTTATTTTCTACTTTATTTTTAATTTCTAAAACTTTAAAAGCTAATTTTTCTTTTAGCTCAGAATAATCTACAACTCGAGATTTGTTTCTTTCTTTTAACTTTAAAAAATTTTCTTTTAAACTCTGTTGATTTTCTTTTACTTTATTTAAATCTAGCTCACTATTTATTTTTAATTTTTCCTCCTCAAATAAATTAACATTAAAAATTTCCCTAAGTTCCTTTACAGCCTCCTCATAAGATAAGCCATAGAGTTCCTGCCATAAATCTATTAAAGTTCCAGACCATCCTGTTCCATGGTCATAATAAATCCAAGCATTTCTTTTAGTGCCATAAAATACTACAAAGGAAGGGCTTTTATCTTCTCTTAAGGGAGAGGATAAATAATAATATCCACCAGGAGCTTTTTTATAATCAGATATCCCTAAAATATTAAAAACTTCCTCTGGGTCTATATTTTTAATTATTTCCAGTTCTTCCTTTCTTATTTCTTTTAATAGCTCTTTAAACTTTTCTAATCTCTTTAATTTTTCTTCTGCAAGGTTTCTAGGGGGATTAGATATTGTCCTTCATCTGGTTCGTACTCCTCCCTCTTTCCGTTCCACTTGTAAATTGTCCCTTGAACTACTAGGTATTTCTCTCCATTTATTATTTCCACTTGATAGGGAAATAGATAAATTTTCGTTATGTAGTAACCTATTCCTAATCCAATTGTTAGAGCTAAAATTATTGAAATTATTGATATTAATACTAAGCTCCTGCTCAAAATTTTTGTTTCTTCCTTTATCTTCGAAAGCTCCCTCTGTAAGGTCCTCTCTAAATATTTCTTTGTTTCTTTTGAGAGATTTTCTATAGTATTTTCTAATAAGCTCTGCTCTTCTTTCCTGAATTCTTCTAAGTCTTTCTTCAAGTTCTCTAAGAAGTTTTTCCTTATGCTCTCTAGCTCGCTCTCTATTTCTTTCAATTTCCTCAAATACTTTTCTAAAGTGTTCTTCGTCATATATTCCTCCTTTTAATCGAACCCTAAAGCTATCTACAGCTATTGTTATGTAATTTCTTCCTTTTCTTCTTATTTTGAAACCTAAATCATTTTTTAGGTAGTTTATAAGCTCCTCCCTTGATGTTATAACTCCTTCAAATATTAGGTTTAACAAGTGGTTCGTTAACTCCTCTTTGAATTTATCTCTTTCTTTGCATTTTAATAATCCTTTTAACTCTAATATTTTTTTCTTCTTTTTGTTTAAAACTGGTCCTTGAGATATAGGTTCGTAGTGAAACTCTAAGTCATATTTTTCTCTAAAATACTCCGAAAGCAAAAGAAAAAGTTTTACTTCCAACTCTGTTAAAGGAATTCTTAAGGACCTATTTAAGGCATAATGCTTGTTTTCTATTGTAAGATGGATATGATAGTTATCTGTGTCCGAATGTCCTACAGCAAAAATATTTAAATCTTCCTTTCTGTATGGATAAATAAGGTAATTTAGTATTTCATCAAAAAGCTCCTCTATTGTTTTTCCTTTCTCTTTTAGTTTTTTCTCAAGTTCTTCTTTACTTTCGGCAAAAGATATTAGATAGTTATAGGATTTTCTTTTATATGGATTTAATTTCGAAAGTTCTAAAAATAAATCTGCGTCCCCATAAAGAATATCTACTTTTTCTGGAGGACGAGAATTTTCTATTCCATATAGAAGATAATCTACTCTGCTTTTTAAATCACTTTTGTAAGTCTGAAGATTTATTATCATCCTTACTTCCTGGTTGTAAATGAAGCTCTAAAAGTTTTTTTATGGACCTTAACTCATAAAAATATGCTAAAAGCAAATTTAATACCTTTTCATCCACTTCTTTTATAGAATTACAATACCTTGCTATTTGATTTAGATTTACTCCTATCCTATTTAGCTCCCTTACAAATTCTTTTAAAGTTTCAGATTTTTTTAGTAATCTTTGAAACAAATTTAGCTTTGAAGTTTCTTCGTTTATAAAAACAAATTTTCTTACTAACTCCGATACTGTTATACCTTCAAGCTCTGCTAGTTCTTTTATTCTTTTATATTCCGAATTTGTTAGTCTGATAACTAAAGTTTTTTCTTTCTTCTCTTTTTTTCTTTTTCTCAAGTCGTTACCTCTAATTTTTTTAGGGGGGTTTGGGGGGTATCCCCCCCAAAAGGAATTTTTCTCTTCCTTTTTGTTTTGTATATACAAAGCGTATCTTGCTTATTTCTCTTATTTCTTATTTCTTACTTATTTCTTACTTTGCTTTTAAAATTATGACTATAAAGTTCAATATTACTAACTTTAATCCTTAACTTTACACAATTTTTCGGGGTAGTTCCACCAATTTAGATGTTGGTGTATTATGAGAGCTAAATATACCTTGAGGTATATTTAAACGATAGTATACTCACTGATGAAGGAAAAAGGATAAACTTAAAGTGAAAAAGTAGAACAAAGGGAAATGAGGAAAGAAGTATAGATGAGAATCCTAATGGAAAGATCTAAGGAAATTAGATATGATAAAAGAAAGAGAGTTATAATATTTTGTTCTATAATATTTTGTTCTAAATCTATGTATGTTAGGGAGGTAAATTGAGCAAAAAAACTGTATTGAATTATGAAGAGTTATCAAAAATCAGCAAAAAAAAGAATAGAATATTGAATAGAATATTTCCTCTGATTCTTATATGGTTCTTAATAATGCCTGTTATGGTATTAGTGTTCCAAGAAAACAAATTTTTTTTGGTTGTAGTTGCTATCGTAAACTCGTATTTTACCTTTATGTTAGCAAAATGTATCTATTTTTCCCTTAAAGAACGCAAAATCTTTATGAAAGGTGCACGTAAGGAAGCAAAAAAGAAATACGAAAAAGGAGATATTACAGGTGCTCTGTTAAATGAAATGTCTGCTTTCCTTCCTTCTACTGTAAATGCAATAAGTTTGCCTATTTCTCCTAATCATAGGAATGCTAATACTGTTTTTGATAGAGTTTGTTTCTTGGTGAAGCATTTAAGGAGAAGAGATTTGCATCTGAAAAAACATCTTCTTAAAGACTATAAAGTTATCAACGAGCTTATTGTAACTGATACAATCAATTGGCAAACTGACCTTAAACAAAACAAGAAAGTGTTATCATTAGACCATCATTTAAATCATTTTACGCTCAGAGCCGATGTGCTCATCAGAGCTAATTCTCCTGTTACGACTGAGTTAATAAAGTTACAACAGATAATGTCGATAAATAACTTAAGCTTAAGATAAGGAGGAGGAGATGCTTTTAAAGCTGAGAAAAATCGCTACTGTTCTGTCTCTCTGTTTAATTTTTTCCTGTGGGGATAAACCCTCGGTGGATGATGCAAAAAAAGCCCTTAATGATGTCTTTGGAGAAATTGGAAAAGTAAAAGATGTAGAAAAACTTAACGGCTGGTTCGAGGACAACAACAATCGCTACGTAATGGAAGTAAAATACAAGATCGAACTTGATAAAGAAGCTAAAAAAGAACTAAAGTCAGCCAGTAGAAATGTATTTGCTGCTCTTATGGTTCAACCAATTCTCCGAATTTGCTCTAAGAATGGAAAGTTAAGTGACACATGTGAAGGAAAGGCAAAGTTGGTTTTCAGAAAAACAGAGAAAGGCTGGACTATTATTAACAACAAAAGTCAATACGTAGAGTAAATTCTAAATTAAGGAGAAACTCTCTGGAAAATCAGAAACTAATAAAGAGTTTGGAGTAGTTACGGAACTACCCTGAAAAATTGTGTAAACTTTCTAAATTTTGTTAGGCAACCCGAACTTTATATTCAAAATTTGTAGAATTTCATTGGTGTGATTAGTAATAGCATATATTGGTCGTTTTAACCATACTTCATTAAGGTTTTCAAATTGTATCGCCAAATTTATTTCCAAGGTCCTCATAGATGGAAATTATCCACCAAGCTCTATTCTCATTCTATCTATCGCGCTATTTATTCCTTCCGCCAAATTAGTTGTATAAATATATTTTCTCACTACCTTTGGATATCTAACAAAGGCTAAAATGTTCTTTTTCTTCTCTACTAAATTTTTTGCAAGTTTAGGATATTTCTTTTCCAAGAATTCTATGGAACTATCCTGAAAAATTGTGTAAAAAATTTATTTAAATTTTAAATATTGAAAATCAAGAACTTGCTACATTCTTTACACAATTTTTCAGTACGCAACCATCTTAATTTATCTCCTCTCTCCTCAAAAGGAACTACCCCAGCATATCCTTTTATATTCACTATTATCATTTGTTGATTTAGATATTTCTCCTTATTTGGATGTTCTGTAATAGATAAAACATTATCTTCATTTGTTAAAAATTGCACTATCTCTTCAAAAGATAGTCCTCTCTTTTTTTTCAAAAGTTTACTCTTTTTTTTATCCCATTCAAAAAATTTTTTCTTAAAACTTCCTAACATCCTTTTACCTTATTTGCAGTTGCACAAAATAAATTACACACTTTTCAGACTTTTTAAAATCCATTATAAAATATTGAGTAAGCATTTTTACCATGTTCAATATAGGAAAAGAGAAAAATGACAAAAGAACTTACAAATCCAGAAAAACAGTTTTACGATTTCCTAAAAAAAGGAAATTTATTTGTAGATATAAAAACTCTGGATGGAAAAAAATTCTTTAAAAGAAAAGTACTAGACTACTCTTTAGAAACAAGAAGAATCGTTTTTAATGATGGTTTATCCTTTCACTTTAAGGACCTATATAGACTGAGACTTGTTTTAAAAAATCCTGCAAAGCTTTTAAAAATATTTAGAAATTTTCCTTCCAGCAAAAGCTTTAAAATGTTTGAAGCAAGAAGAATTTATATTTATCCTTATGATAAAAAACCTAAAGACTATATGTTAATAAGGTTTTACAAATATACTTTACTTCTTTACAGAAAAAAACAAAGAAAAAAGGGGTATATACATTTTATAGATTTCATTTACAAATTGGGATTATCTGCCTTTAGCTTACTTAAATTATATCCTGAAAATCTTATAAAAAAAGATGAAGCCATAGCCCCTCATGAAGCTAATATTTGGAGAGAGGAAATTAAAAAAATATTAGAAATCTTAAAAGAAGAACTTGAAAATAAAAATTCAGAACGACTTTTAGTAACTTTTGCATTAAAGGATGGAAGAGAAATTACAGGTTTCTTTTACAAGAACAACCTTTACTTTTTTTATAACTTTATAAGACTTAAAGCTCAAAGCTCAAGAAACTTTATTTATATATTTCCACACGCTGTTGATGATTTTTGGATTAACGAATAAATTTTTAGATTTGAAAAAATATTATTTTAAATATATAATCAATAAATAATTTTCATACAGATTTTATTATTTAAGGATAAGAAAAAGGGGGGCGAAAATAGCCCCACCTTCAATTTGAGGAATTCTATGCAAGATACACAACAAACAACCACTACTTCGGTGCTCCGGTGCTAAAATGAATTATAGGAACGAAAAGCTAAAAAGTCAAGAGAAGAAAACAAATAGGGTAGCACGAAAAGAAAAAAGAAAGATAGAAAAATTACAAAGCTATTTACTTCCAGAAAAACCTGTTTTAGAAAATATTTCTAATTCCTATAACGATACTTTTATCTTATATTTCCAAAATTTAAATGCCTATATTTCAAGCTTATCACATAAGGCTCAAATAGAAATAACTTCCAGACTTTTCAACTTTCTAAACGATGTTGAAAAAATATTAGGTTTAAGCAAAAAGAAGTTTAAAAGTGGATTTTCTAAAACTATAAAAGAGGAATACTGCTCCAAAAGAGGACTAATAGCCTATGGCTTTGGTCCTGAAAAATTTTCCATTGATGATATGTATGAACTTAGAGAATTCTTTAAAATTTATTCTAGAAAGGACCTTGAGTTTAACTACTTTTCCTTCTCAAAAACTTATAAAAAATATGAAAGCTATTTTTATAGATTTTATTCCCTAAAGAAGATTGCCTACATTCCTTATACCTGTAGAAGCCTATTTTGTAGATACTGTGCATGGAAGAACACTAGAAAAAGATTTTCTGCAATTTATACATTTCTAGAAAAATTAATAAGTAATGGCGTAAAACTTTCCTTTATCACTTTAACCACTCCTAACCATAAACTTTACGAAACGCCAAAAGCTATTGATGAAATTTTTAGTCTTTTAGAAAACCTTTACAACTTTAAGCTTGGAGAAAGAAATTTAAAAAGATTTCATAAAAAAGCTCTTATAGAGCTTGGTAAATATTTAGCTAACTTACATAAAAAACTAAAAGAAAAATATAAACAAAAATATCCTAAGCATTACATACTTGTTACCAACCATGAAGTATGGAAAAAGAAAAAAGAGCATTTAGAGATATTAAATAAAACTATAAAACTTGTAGAAAATCACCTGCACCTTCCTGATAGTCAAAGAAGATTTGGTCTTATATTTAATAGCATTTGGAAATTTGAAATTAAGAAAAATCAAAATAGAGATGACTTTAACTCCCATTGGCACGGAATTTGTCTAAAACCAATTTCTAGATTTTTCCTAAAAGCTATAACGGATTACCTTGGCTTTGGTCCTATAATTGATGTTAGAAGAGTAAAAGGTGAAAAAGCATTAGTTGAACTTTCTAAATATGAGTCTAAAGATGTTGTTTCTGGTGAAAAATTAACATTTCTAGAAAAAGTAATTATCAACGCAAGTTTAACCCACAGGAAAAAATTTAGACTTTGGTTAAACTTAGATAAAAAGAAAGCTTTAAAGAAAAAACTTGAGGAAATTAAGAATAAAGATAAGGATAACTTAAGATATGTTCTTCCAAAAGGTGAAAAAGCTTCTCTGGACCTAAAAGTCTCTTTAAGCTCTATACCAAAAATTTATAGGTATTTAAGAGATAAATATCCAGATAAATTTGAAAAAATTGAAATAGGAAAAATTACTTACAAAATCCCTAAAAATATAAGCAAAACTCTTTTAAAACCAGAACTTGAACTACCAGTTTCCATAGATGAAAATGCAAGATTTGTTGTTACAAATAGAAGTTTAGCCTTTATAGAAGCCTTACTAAAAGTAGAAGGAAAATACGAAAAATTTGTAAAAGCTCTTTTCTTACGAGATATAAAAGAAATAAAAGAGCTTTACAAAGGCAATGCTTTTGCGTTTATAATAGAAAGATTGAACCAAAGTTCGAAAGTTGCAAAATGGTTAGAGGACCTGAATAGAGTTAAAGATAAGAAAAGATTTTTATTTATAGACCTTAGTAACTTTTATAAGTCTTTATGGGAAAAAGTTTTAGAAATTCCATCTCAAATAGAAGAAAAAGAAATCCCCCTTCCTGGCCCTCCTCCACCTGACATGGACCTGAACCTGGATATTGATATAGGGTTTTAAATAGAAATTTTTAAAACTATAGCTTGAAAATCAAAGGGGGACTTTACCCTTTTTATGCTTACAGGTCCTTAAGAGCAAGTGCTAAACTTAAAAATCAAAAAAACATTGCACACGCACACCTTAAATAATCCTTTATAACCTATTTATTTTTAAAATTTTAGTTAAAAATTTAGTAATTTTGCCTTGAAAATTTTAAAAACTTCCAAAAAGAAAACTTGCAAAAAATCGAGCAAGGGAAAGAAAGGGAGAGTGAGCGACGGAGGAAGGGCTAATAAAATCAAGTCAACAACACCAAACTAAAAAATTTGACAAAACTTTAATAGAAACTACTAATTAAAATATCACTATCTAATAGGAGGCTAAAATGGAAAAAAATTATTTACAAATTTGTTTTACTAATGAAGACAGATAAACAAGAGGAGATAGATGAACAAGCCCATCTAGCTACCCTTTATTAATCGAAAATTCCCTAAAATTTAAATTTTAATATCAAATCATAAAGGCCAATAACTTGGGTATTAAATTTTTTGAATAACTTTATATGGGGAGTGTCCCCCAAAATGTGGGGAGTGCTCCCATATGTAAAATAAGTGAGAAGAGGAGATACTCCTCTCCCTTCCTAATTTTTCCAATTAAATTTCTACTTTAAGAAAATTTTCCCTTTTTAGAATTTTGAAAAATATATCTCCTCCTTCTACTAAAGCTTCATTAATATCTTTAACATTTAATTTTAAACTTCCTATGTTAGAAACACAGTTTCTTATTTTTTCAAATAAAATTTCTTCAGCTTTTTTTTCAGCTTCGTCATTATCCAAAGCTAAAATTACAGTTTTATAATTTTTTAAAACTTTACTTTCTAAAAGGTTTTTTACATTATTACTTTCCTATTCTTTTTTTTCTTTTTTATTAAACTAAAAGTATTTTTTGGTTAAAAGCTGTAAAAACTACATATTTTCCATATGGATTTCTTACATGATAAGCCCCTGATACATTTTCTACTGCAAGACCATAGTAAATTTTGTTTTTAGATAAAGGTTTAAAATGAATTTCCTTTAACCACGATGGAATTTTTTTTTATTTTCCTTTGTTTTAAATAAGTTAAAAGCTTTTTATTTTCTACTTTATTTTTAACTTCCAAAACTTTAAAAGCTAATTTCTCTTTGAGTTCAGAATAATCTACAGCTCGAGATTTGTTTCTTTCTTTTAACTTTAAAAGATTTTCTTTTAAACTCTGTTGATTTTCTTTCACTTTATTTAAATCTAGCTCACTATTTATTTTCAATTTTTGCTCATCAAATAAATTAACATTAAAAATTTCCCTAAGTTCCTTTACAGCCTCCTCATAAGATAAGCCATAAAGTTCCTGCCATAAATCTATTAAAGTTCCAGACCATCCTGTTCCATGGTCATAATAAATCCAAGCATTTCTTTTAGTGCCATAAAATACTACAAAGGAAGGGCTTTTATCTTCTCTTAAGGGAGAGG
>JAMOSZ010000006.1 GCA_027062625.1 Nautiliaceae bacterium | reverse complement strand
AGCAGAAGTTCTGTAAGGGACTGGGGCGTTATTTACGGCCAGCTTTCTGAAATTTTTGGGGAGAGGTTGTAGGTATGATAGAATTTACACAGTTCTATGGACACTCCCTTTCCTTTCCTTTCCAAGGTATTAATTAATCTTTTTCCTCTTTTCTCTGTCCTTCCCTTAACGCTTTCTACAAGCTCTACGGCCTTCTAATTAGGAGTCCTTTCATCCGTAACTTCAAGCTCTGCTACTTGCTTATTCTGCAAGTCAAAAGCGACATGGATCTTTACTCACCCTTCCCTTGGTCTCTTACCCCATTTCCTCCTTATCCATTCCCTTCTGTTTGTTACCTTTAATCCAGATAAATCAAGAACTATTACAAAGTCATCAGGCAGTTCCTCAACATGCGGTAGTTCTTTCAGACTATATTCCCCTTTTGATAATCTGTAGTGAAACGTCCTGAAATTAAGTGCTCTTATTCCTACGTTCCCAAACGTTTTTCTTGCCACTCCTTCTGTTTGCCTGTAAGGAAGCCTTAAGGTAAACTTCAGAAATAGCAACAGCGTTATCAGTTGCTCAGGATAAAGGTAAGGTCTTCTACGCTTTTTTTTCTTTTTCTGGCTGACTCCGATGATTTCGGGATTTATTAGGATTTCTTCTCTTCTCGCGAGCTCTCTGTTGTACTTTTTCCAGTCCACGCTCATGTTAAATTTTTACCTCATAGCTCTTTTTAAGATACAGCAATTTGATTAAACTTCTGAAATTTTATTTGAAAAGGAAGTTTTTATGGATAATTTTTAGATAAAAATATAGATAACGTCTGTGGTATCAATGAAAACAATAACAATTGGAATTTGAAGTTAGTTGTGGTATTGCTTCAGGATTAAGAAAATTTTTAACTAAAAATTGGAGGACTGTAGTGAAAATTCTTGTTACTGGTGGTGCTGGATACATAGGAAGTCATATTGTTAAACTACTTGGAGAAAAGGGATTTGAGATTCTGGTAATAGATAATCTTTCTAAAGGTCACAAAGAGGCAGTTTTGTATGGAACTTTAAGAAAGGTAGATTTATCTAATGAAACCGCTTTAAAGCAAATATTAGAGAATTTTAAGCCAGATGCTGTTATGCATTTTGCTGCTTTTATAGAGGTCGGTGAGTCCGTGGTTAATCCAATTAAATATTATGAAAATAATACTTGCAATACCCTTAATTTACTTAAAATTATGGTAGAAACTGGAATAAAGAGATTTATTTTTTCTTCCACGGCTGCAGTTTATGGTAATCCACAGAAAATTCCTATATCTGAAGATCATCCTCTAAATCCTATAAATCCTTACGGTCAGTCAAAAGCTTTTGTAGAGAAAATTTTAAAAGATTTTGATAAAGCATATAATCTAAAGTATGTTTCTCTTAGGTATTTTAACGCAGCTGGTGCTGATCCTGAGGGAAAAATAGGTGAAAGCCATGATCCGGAAACTCATCTTATTCCACTTATTCTGAAGGCTGCAAAAGGTGAAAGGGAGAGTATAAAAATATTTGGGACGGATTATCCTACTTCAGATGGTACGTGCATAAGAGATTACATTCATGTTAATGACTTGGCGGAAGTTCACTATCTAGCTTTGGAGTATCTTTTAGATGGTGGGGAAAGTAGCGTTTTTAATTGCGGATATGGACATGGTTATTCAGTCAAAGAGGTAATAGATATAGCTAAAAAAGTAACTGGTATTGATTTTAAAGTGGAAGAAGCAGATAAAAGACCCGGAGATCCTCCAGTTTTAGTGGCTGATAGTACAAAATTAAAGGGAACTTTTGGCTGGAAACCAAATTTTGACGATCTTGAATATATTATTCAAACAGCGTGGAATTGGGAAAACAACAAGAGATTTTAGGAGGAATATTTGAATACAGTAAGAATTCCATGGTGGAAAAGATTTTTCGATGTTATCTTTTCAATCTTTGCAATAACTATCAGTTTACCTATAATGATTCTTATTGCTTTAATTATCAAGTTAACTGATAAAGGAAGTATATTTTTTAAACACGAAAGAATAGGCTACAAAGGGAAACCTTTTAAAGTTTTAAAATTTAGAACTATGTATCCAGATGCAGAAAGAAGGCTAAAGAAAATTCTTGAAGAGGATCCGAAAGCTAAGGAGGAGTGGGAGAAGACTTTTAAACTTAAAAAGGATCCTAGAGTTACTCCAGTAGGAAAATTTTTAAGGAAGTATAGTTTAGATGAACTTCCTCAGTTTTTTAACGTTTTAAAAGGTGATATGAGTATTGTGGGTCCAAGGCCGGTTGTTAAAGAAGAGTTGCAAAAGTATTACAAAAATAAAGCTGATATTTATAAAAGTGTAAAACCAGGAATGACTGGTTATTGGCAGGTAGAAGGAAGAAGTGATGTCGAGGATTATGTTAAAAGGGTAAATATGGATATTTGGTATATTTATAATCAATCATTTTGGCTAGATTTAAAGATTATTTTAAAAACAATTTGGATAATATTAACTGGCAAGGGGGCTTATTAGGAATCAAATATATAGCTCATAATTGTAGTGTACAATTTCAAGTTTAAGGTGCTGTGTCCAATAAAAATTTCTCTGCCGAACCGACCTATGACGAATAACCGCTTTGTTATGTTTTCTATCCC
>JAMOSZ010000005.1 GCA_027062625.1 Nautiliaceae bacterium | reverse complement strand
ACAAAACTCTCACAGCTTACACAATAATGCCCTTCATAATAATCTTTATAAATATCTCCTTTTTTATACATTTCAAGAAACGCTTTTTGAACGCCTTTTATATGTTCAGGGTCTGTAGTTCTTATAAATTTATCATAACTAATTTCAAACTCATCCCAAAGCTCTTTAAACTTAGCGCTAATCTCATCAGCATACTCTTTTGGAGATTTTCCTCTTTTTTTTGCCGCTTCTTCTATTTTTTGACCATGCTCATCCGTTCCTGTTAAGAAAAACGTGTCAATTCCTTTTAGTCTGCTATATCTGGCAATCGTATCGGCAATTATTGTCGTATAAGCATGCCCGATATGAGGCACATCATTTACATAATAAATCGGTGTAGTCAGATAATATGTTTTACACTTATCACTCATTTATTCTCCTTATAAGTTCTTAATACTTTAATAATTTCTTCTTTGCTTCCGAAAAAGCAAGGCGTAGTGTCATGGTAATTTTCATAATCAAGAGTCAATAAATCAACAAAGCCGTCAACCGCTTCTCCCCCGGCTTTTTTATAAACATACGCAAAAGGAAATACTTCAAATAATTTCCTTAGCTTTCCTTTTGGTTTGTCAGTAGTGCCTGGATATGCAAAAAGTCCGCCCTCTTTTAATAAAATTTGATGCAAATCAGGTACCATTCCACCGCTGTATCTTAATCTGTAGCCTTCAGCAAAAAACGAATCTATCATCTCTTTATGAAAAGGATACCAGTTTTTTTGAGTACCGCCCGGTCCTAAAATTTTCCCTTTTTCTTTTAATTTAAGCTCTTTTACAAATTCAAACTCTTTTGTTTTTTCATTTAGTCTGAAAAGTTCAACTACGTCCCTTGCTACAACCATCTCAACTCTTGGTCCATATACCACATAAACGGCGGCTTTTATATTTTCGCCTTTATAATCATTTTCATATATTCCAAAAATACTCCCTACACTCAAATCAACATCAATCAAACTACTCCCATCAAGCGGGTCATAGGCAACCAAATATTTCCCATCCTCTTTTGTAACAGGAGCTTCTTTCTCTTCACTGATAATCTCTTTTACACTCTTAACCCTTAAAAGATACTTCTCTACTATCTCATCACTTATTACATCAAGTTTAACCTGAATATCACCGCTTGCATTGCAAGCATCAACTTTTCCAGTATCCTTTGTCTTAATTGCTTCATAAATTTCTATTGCAATTTTCTCTATCGCTTTTATAATCTCAGTCATTAAATCTCCTTAGCATTTTTTAAAATCCAGCTTATAATTTCATCAATATTATTTAAATCCAAAATCTCAATTGAAGGTGGAATTTTACTTTTATCAATGCTCTCATCCACTGCTACCGCTTGCACATAAGGAAAATAACTCTCATCAACATCCCCTCTAAATATAGCAAGTCTTGGAAGAGGTAGATATTTTAATCCTTCAACCAAAAGCAGATCAAAATCTTTTATCATATCGGCTATCTCTTTTATTGACTTTTGGCGATGAGAAAAGTAAGTTGTGCGGTTTGGAGAAGTAACAACAACCTCAGCTCCTGTTTGAAAAAATTTATAACTATCTTTGCCGGGAGTATCAAACTGGGCTTTATCACTTGGGTCGTTTTTTATAATGGCGATTTTGTAAGTGCCAATAAGCCTTTTGGCAATTTTTTCTATAAGTGTTGTTTTTCCGGAATTACTTGGACCTGTAAAAGCAATAGCTTTTCTCAAAAAAATCCTTTTTGCATAATTTTACCAAAATGATATAATTATTTAAAGGAGAAACAATGGATATTGAAACATTAAAGTCAATTTTTATTGTCACAATACTTGGATTTTTAATCGGACTTGAAAGAAATATCTCTTTTAAAGAGGAGAATGTCACAAGCTTTGCTGGAAGTAGGACATTTAGCATAATAGCCCTAAGTGGATATCTTAGCGGATACCTCTCAAAGTTTGAGAATATGTTTATCTATTTTGGGTTTGCAAGCATATCACTGCTTATCTCACTTGCCTATTTTGTAAAAATCTTCAAATATAAAAAAGAGGGAAGCACTACTCATTTTAGTGCAATTGTCACCTTTTTTATAGGACTTCTTATCTTTTATAATCAGAAACTTTTTGCAATTACCATTACCATTTTGCTTATTGCTCTTTTAAACTTAAAATCTCTTTTTAAAAGAGTGGAAAATACTCTCTCAAAAGAGGATATAAACAGTGCCATACTTCTTCTTGGTATGACTTTCCTTATCCTTCCCTATCTGCCAGATAAGATGATTTATTATATAAACCCATATAAAACCTGGCTTATGGCAATTATTATCTCATCTTTATCGTTTTTAGGATACATTGCCATTAAACTTATAGGAGAAAAATATGGAATATTAATAACCGGAGCTGCTGGGGGGTTTGTAAGCAGCACGGCTGTTAGTTACTCTCTTAGCAAAATGTTTGCTAACATCAAAAACAAAACCTCCCTTTTTACATATGCAAGTGCTATTGCAATTGCCAATACAATAATGTTTGCTAGAATCTTAGTAGAAGCTTTTTTAATAAACCAAAACCTTATAACCTATCTTTCAATCCCCTTTTTAATTACAACAATTATGGGAATTTACATCTCATACAGGTTTTACAAAAAATCCCCTTCACAAAAAGTCAACACCTCATTTATAATAAACAAAAATCCGCTTAGTTTAGACGAAGCTTTAAAATTTGCAATAATTTTTGCTATAATCTATGGAGCTATCCATTTTATAGGGGATAGGTTTGGGAGTATTGGAATTTATATTATCTCTCTTATTTCAGGACTTACAGATGTAGATGCAATCACCCTCTCCCTCTCATCTCTCTCAAAATCCCAAATACCTTTAAAAACAGCAGCCATTGGTATAACCATAGCCGCTGTTTCAAACTCAATTTTTAAACTATCTCTTGTATGGATTTTTGGAACAAAAGAACTTGCAAAAGAGATTACAAAATTTTTCTTAATCCTCTTTTTAACCCTTCTTTTAAGCCTCTTAGTAACTCTTTTTATCCTCTAAAAGCCTTCTTGCAAAATCGTCAAAACCTTCCTTTTTCATTATCATACCAGTTAAAATCCTACCCGTATAATCTCCATTCTCAAACTCCCAAAACATATAAAAATCTGGATATTTTGCTTTTAACTCTTTATAAAAAAGGGCATATTTTGAATCTTTTAGAGGATTTTGCTCTAAGAAAAAGTGAGTTGGAGAGAGATTGATTTTATAAAGCAAAGCTCCCATTTTTGTTTTTACTTCTTCTACTTCCACACTAAATTTTTTAAGTGTTTTCATTTTTACTCCTTTAAAATGCCTGATGCTTTTTGAATAAGAGGGATAAACTCCTCTTTTTTATAAACTTTTCCTCCCATTGAAGCTAAATGCTCGCTTGGGACTTGACAATCAATAAACTCAATTCCATTATCCCTTAAAACCTCACAAAAATAAATAAGTGCAAGCTTACTTGCATCTGATTTTATGTGAAACATACTCTCACCACTAAAATATTTATTAATTGCAACTCCATAAAATCCTCCAACAAGCTCCCCTTTATAATAAGCTTCAACACTCAAAGCAAATCCAAGCCTATTTAAAGTGGTATAAGCCTCAATAAAAGCCTCATTTATCCAAGTTCCATCTTCATGTTTTCTTTTAACCTCACTACACATTCTTATTACATCATCAAATCTAGTATTAATCTTAAAATCCCACTTCTTGCTTCTTAGCTTTTGTCTAAGACGCTTAGTTGTTTTTACTTCATCAGTTTTTAAAAGCATCCTTTCATTCAAAACAAACCAATGAAACATCCCATCTTCATCCTGATACCAAGGGAAAAAGCCTCTTGAATACCCTTCAAGAAGCCTTTTTGGATGTAAATCATAGCTTACTCCAATAAATCCATCCTCAAACTCTTCATAAGGGGATGGAAAAGTAAAATCATCTAACAAATAAAGAGGCGGATATTCATTTACCTTTATCATTGCTTCCTCTTTATAACAAAATCTTTATCATAATCAACCACTACTTCGCTATTTTTTAAATCTTCAAATACTATCTTCTCACTCAAAGGCTCAACAATAACCTCTTCAATTACGCGAGAGAGTGGTCTTGCTCCAAATTTTAAAGAATATCCCTTTTTAGCAAGGGCTTCTTTTGCCTTTTTGGTAAGAGTTAATTTTATTTTGCGTTTATTTAGTTTTTCTTGAAGCTCATCAATAAACTTATTAACAATAAGTACAACTTCACTCACTCCAAGCGGCTTAAATTTTACAATCGCATCAAGTCTATTTATAAACTCCGGTGCAAAAAACCTCTCAATTGCTTCCTCTTTAAAATTACTCTGCTGGGATAAAAATCCTGGCGCACTCCCTTCTCCTACTCCAAGATTACTTGTCATTATCAAAATAACATTTCTAAAATCAGCAATCCTACCCTCATTATCTCTTAGAGTTGCATTATCCATAACTTGAAGCAAAACTTGCACAATATCTGGATGAGCTTTTTCAATTTCATCCAAAAGCAAAACTGCATGAGGATGTTTTCTTATAACTTCTGTTAAAAGTCCCCCTTTTTCATATCCAACATAACCAGGAGGCGAACCGATAAGTTTTGAGACTGAGTGTTTTTCTTGATACTCACTCATATCAAATCTTATAAACTCAATCCCAAGTAATGATGCAAGTTGTTTTGCAATTTCAGTCTTCCCAACTCCTGTTGGACCAACAAATAAAAAACTTCCAATTGGCTTATCATCGCGGGTTAACCCAGCTTTTTTGCGTTTTATCACCTTTATAAGCTCTTTTATAGCTTCATCTTGACCAAAGACTTTTTGTTTTAGCTTCTCTTCAAGAGTTTTTATTTTTTCAATCTCATTATGAGTTGCTGATTCTTTTGGAATATTGGCAATATGTGAAATAACTTCTTCAATATCGCTTTTTTTAATAACTTTTTTACCTTTTAGCTTAAATTTAGCCCCAGCTTCATCAATTAAATCAATCGCACTATCTGGGAGGAATTTTTCTCTAAGATACTTTTTTGCCAAAAAAGCCGCTGACTTGATAGCCTCTTTTGAATACTTTACATTATGAAACTCTTCATATCTTGGTTTTAGCCCTTCTAAGATTTTTATGGTATTTTTAATTGACGGCTCTTTTACATCAAGCTTTTGAAATCTTCTCTCTAATGCTTTATCTTTTTCAATCCTATTTTTATACTCATCATAAGTAGTAGCCCCAATACATCTAATCTCTCCTCTTGCAAGGGCTGGTTTTAGAATGTTTGCAATATCTAAGCTACTCTCACCAGCCGCCCCAGCTCCTACGATAGTATGAATTTCATCAATAAATAAAATTGGCTCATCCTCTTTTTTTAAGAGGCTTAAAACTTTTTTTAACTTTTTCTCAAACTCTCCTCTATACTTAGTCCCAGCAATAAGCCCTCCAACATCAAGAGAATAAATCTTTTTATCCTTTAAAAACTCTGGCACATCCCCTCTTTTTATCCTCTTAGCAAGTCCCTCAACAATAGCACTCTTACCAACCCCTGGCTCTCCCACTAAAATAGGATTGTTTTTTTTTCTTCTTGCTAAAATCTCAATAACTCTTTCTATCTCCTTTTCTCTTCCTATTACATCATCAAATTTTAAAGCCTTACTTGTAATCTCCTCTAAAAATCCATCAAAATTCTCTTTAAATTCCTCTTTTTTTTCTTCCTCTTGTTCAAGTTCTTTATGCAAAGTATCCATATCGCTTAAATACTCTAAAATATCAACTCTTGATACATTAAATTCTCTTAAAAGCTGCACCGCATAACTCTCTTCAAATTCAAGCAAAGATGTAAAAAAATCAACTTCATCAGCATAATGCTTATTAATTCCTTCTACATGTGCAAACATCCTACTTACTGCTTGTTTTAAAGCTTGCGTCTCTTTTGGAAAAGCAACTTCTAAACTCTTTTCAATAAAAGTATCAAGATAATAATCAAGCCCTCTTATAATATAATCAACATCTACATAAAAATCTTTTAAAATATCTTTTATCACTTCACTATCTCTTAATAAAACATAAAAAGCGTGGTCAATTGTAATATATTCTTGATGGCGTAATTTTGCCTCTTCTACTATGTTTTGTAAAATAATTTTTAGATTTTCTGTAATATTCATTAAGCCTCCTCCATCTTAGCTCTTAATGGAAAACCTCTACTTCTTGCCATATTGTGAGTCTCATCAATCTTTTCCCTTGCAATCTCATAAGGGTAAATTCCAACAACTGCACTCCCTTCTCTGTCTATCTTATAGGTCAAATCAATAGCCTCTTGCTCTTTTTTGTGAAAAATACACTTTAACACTTCTATTACAAAATCAAAAGTAGTAAAATTATCATTTAAAAAAATTACTTTATAAAGTTTTGGCGTAATAAAGCGAGTTTTAACTTTTCTTATCTCTTTTAATGCCATTACTCCTCCTTTATCATTCTCCACATCTCATCTTCACTAATTATCTTAACTCCAAGTTTTTTAGCTTTTTCATATTTGTTTCCAGGTTCTTTGCCTACAATTAAAAAGTCCGTATTTTTACTAACACTACTACTAACCTTAGCCCTAAGCCTTTCTAAAAGCTCTTTTATTTCACTTCTTGGCTTACTCATAGTCCCAGTTAGCACCACTTTTTTATCTTTAAAAATAGAGTTAATCTCCTCTTTTTTAGGATTTATAGGTTCTATAAGCTTAATAAGCTCTTTGATTTTGTCTTTATTTACTTTTATATATTCAGCCAAAGATTTTACCATCTCAGGACCAAAACCTTCAATCTCTAAAAACTCCTCAGGTCTGTGTTTATAAAACTCAACTCCAAATTTCTCACATATCTTTTTGCTCGCTACCTCTCCTATATGCTCAATTCCAAGGGCATTTACAAACCTCCAACACTCAATTCCTTTTACTTTTTTAATAGCATTTATTAAATTCTCAGCCTTTTTTCTCGCAAACCCAGGAAGCCTTTGAAGGTCTTGAATTTTTAATTTAAACAAATCCCTAATATCCTTTACAAGTCCACTCTCATATAAAAGCTTAGCCACACTCTCTCCAAGCCCCTCAATATCAAGAGCGTTTTTACTTGCTGCATAAATTATGGTATTTACAACCCTTGCAGGACAACTTAGGTTTTGACACTTAATCAAAGCCCCCTCATCTAAAACCTCAGCCCCACAAACCGGGCAGTGAGTAGGGCGTGGGATTTTCTTTTCAGTGCCTTTTCTTTTATGGTATAAGACTTTTGTAATTTTTGGAATTACATCCCCGCTTCTTATTACTATTACATGGTCTCCAATTCTTATATCCATCCTCTCAATCTCATCAAAATTATGAAGGGTAGCTCTCTCAACAATAACCCCCCCAATCTCCACAGGCTCTAAGATTGCAACAGGCGTTAAAACCCCAGTCCTTCCAACTTGCACTACTACATCTTTTAATACGCTCTCTTTTTCAACTGCTGGAAATTTATAAGCTACCATCCATCTTGGATATTTTGTGGTATAGCCAAGTTTATCAATAAATTCAAGCTCATTAATTTTTACTACCATCCCATCAAGCATAACAGGCAAAGCATCTCTAATCTTTAAAAATTCATCATACTTTTTAAAAACACACTCAACATCCCCGCACTCCCCTCTCTTTGGCGGCTCTTTAAATCCAAGGGAATAAACAAAGTCCATCATCTTTTTAAAAGTTCTAAACTCTTTTACAAACTCTTCTCTCTCTTTTTGATACTCCTCTTTACTAACCTCATCCGAATTTAAAACTTCAATTGGATATCCAACCCCCCAAGGATAAAACAGAAGCGGTCTACTTGCGGTAACTTTTACATCAAGTTGTCTAAGACTTCCGGCTGCTGCGTTTCTTGGATTTGCAAATGTACTCTCCCCCTTTTGCATCCTTTCTTGATTTAGCTTATCAAAATCTTTTTTACTAATAACAACTTCTCCTCTTATTTCAATAAGCTTTTTATAATCAATACTTAGCGGAATTGATTTTATTGTTTTTGCGTTTTCAGTTACATCCTCTCCTACCTCCCCATCCCCTCTTGTCTCAGCTCTTATTAACACTCCATCTTTATAAACCAAATTTAAACTCGCTCCGTCAAATTTTGGCTCAATATAAAAACTAAAATTATCCCTTATTACCTTTCTTATTCTATTAACCCACTCTTTAAACTCTTCTTGACTAAAAACATCCTCCATTGACCACATTTTAGTAATGTGTCTTGCTTTTTTAAAGCCTTCAAGCACAACATCCCCAACTCTTTGGGTAGGTGAAGTCTTATCAATTTTATCAGGATGCTCTTTTTCCCACTTTTCAACCTCTTTATAAAGCCTATCATACTCTTCATCAGTAACTAATGGATTATCCAAAACATAATAGTAATATGCCCATTTTTTTAAAGTGTCAACCGCTTTTTTATACTCTTCATAATTTTTAATCATTCTGCTTATCTCCTTTGGGAAGGTATATAATTATATCAAATTTGCAAAAATTTCATTTAACTTAGTCAATAATTTTATATCTCTTTCATTAAAAAAGTTGATTAAATATTGCTAAGGTTTGTGAGCAAAAAGCTTCCTTTTTTGTTATAATATTACAAAAATACAAAAAGGTCAAGCAATGAAAAAATTAATATTTATTTCATCTTTACTACTGCTTCTTGGATGCACTCAGGAACAACAAAACAAAATAGGTCGCTCAATCCAAAATTTAACCGGAGTTAATGGAGTTGTGGATATTTATAGTGGAGGGAAACTTGTTATGAGATTTTTAAAAGTGGATAAACTTACAACCGCTCACGGAACTGATGATAATTTACCTCGCCCTTATAGATTCGGATATGGATATATTGATAAAAATTTTAATTACAAAGTAGACAAAGGAGAGAAAAAAGTCTATTTTGAAATAACAAACTATGAAACTTATATTTTTTATGAAAACCCTCTTTAAAGTCTACTAACTCTTTTTTTATCTCTCCTTACAAATTTGCTCAAAAACTTACAATAATCACTATAACAAACATTTAATCTCTCTTCAACATTATGAGTGTTTTCAAATTGCAATCTTAAATAATCAAACCCATTATATCTATAAAACAAAACCCCACTATAAAAAAATCTCTTTTTATTTAAAAATTTGGTAATTTCTTCAATCTCTCTTGTGTGCAAATTTATATCCGCATAAATCATCTCTCCTCTTAATTTTGCCTTTGCAAACAAAAGATTAAATCTATTTTCAAAATTTTTAACTCTCCCATCTATTATAATCCCCGAAATTTTCAAAAGTCTATTTTCCCAAAGAGAGAGTCTTTTTTTTATAGGTCTAATAGAAGCTTTTGAGAGAGGAAGAGATGCTTTTTTGTATCTATCTAAAATAAGTTTTTTATAAACCTTTGGAGCGTATAAAGAGCGTTTTTGTTTTTTAAAAATTTTATACCCAACAAGCGTACCTGAGCGTTTTTCAAATTTTATATCCTTTTGAGCAATCCAAGAAGCCACTTCTCCAAGTTGAAGAGCCGTTTCTATCATTCCGTGTTTTAAATTTGCTTTTTGAGAAAAAGGGTGAAACATAATAGCTTCGCCATATATCGCATAAAGCCCAAGACTTTCAGCTTTTTTTAATAAATAATCAAACATCTTATTCATAAGTCCTCTTCCTTGAAAATCTGGATGCACAACAACAGCACCAATTTCTCCATTATACTTATCATTTTTCGTAAGTAAAAACTGCCCAACAATTCTCCCTTTAACCTCAGCAACTACTGGATAATATTTCTCACTCTCAACCATCTCTACCCAAGTCTTTGGGTCATAAAAACTTTTTTTATAGTAAGTATCTCCGTAATTTAATTTAAAAAGTTCAACCACATCCTTTGCATCTTCTTTTTTTATATCTCTAATTATTGCATCTATCTTACCCCTTACAATAAAAAAAGGAGACGAAATTCCACTATGTCCTTTCATTTTAGCTCCTTTAAAATCCCCGCAAATATTTTTGCTCCAATTACCAAACTCTCCTCATCAATATCAAACCTTGGATGATGCTGAGGATAACACGTATTTTTTCCATTACAACTACCAAGTCTAAAAAACGCTCCTTTTACTACTTTTAAATAATTAGCAAAATCTTCCCCACCCATTACTGGAAGTCTTAAATCAATAGGCTTTGCAAACTTTTTAGCAGCCTTTATTACAACATCTACCATCTTATCGTCATTTATAAGCTCAGGATTTCCAAAAATATAATTAAAATTATACTTAGCCCCCATTGACTTACAAATCCCACTAATAGCCTCATCCATCATCTCTTTAATATTTTGTCTTACTTTATCGTTTAAAGTCCTAACTGTTCCACTAAGTTTTACATAATCGCATATAATATTAGCAGCCTTTCCACCCTCAATAGTGCCAAACGAAATAACCGCTGGATGGAGTGGGTCTATTTTTCTGCTTACTATATGATTTATTGAATTTACTACAAGAGATGCTGTTAAAATCGCATCAACCCCCTCATGTGGTCTTGCTCCATGAGAACTTTTACCAAAAATTTCAATCTCAAAACTATCAGCACTCGCCATCATTTCACCATACTTATACCCAATCTCTCCCGTTTTTAAATATGGATACATATGAAGCCCAAAAATAGCACTAACCCCTTCAAGTGCGCCATCTCTTATTAAATCTTCACTCCCCCCATTCATTACCTCTTCTTTATGCTGAAAAATCCCTCTTATATTAAAAGGCAATTTATCTTTGTGTCTATTACAAGCAAGTAAAAATCCCGTAAGTATTGCCGTATGTCCATCATGCCCACACGCATGCATTATCCCATCTTTTCTTGATTTGTAAGGTATATTATTTTCTTCTTGAATAGGCAAAGCATCCATATCTGCTCTAAATGCAATTATTGGAAGTTTTTTATCTACTTTTATATCTACAACCATCCCTGCGTGATTTTTAAAAGTTTTTGTTTTTATATTTTCTTTTTCCAAAATGTTTTTTACATAATCTCTTGTTGGATACTCTTCTCCTGAGAGGTCTGGATACATATGAATATGGCGTCTAATCTCTATGATTTTGGATTTTAATTTATCAATTTCAGCTATAATCTTTTCCATATTCGCCCTTTTTTTTATATTATATCAAAAAACAAAAGGGCAAAAATGGATGTTATTTCTCTTTTTAAAACCTTACTTAAATTCAAATCAATAACTCCAAATGACGATGGAGCAATGGAATTTATAAAAGATTATTTAAATAACTTTGAAGTAATAGAGACTCAAAAAGAAGGAGTCAAAAATCTATTTATTTACAAAAAATTTGGAGATGGAGAGCATTTATGTTTTGGAGGGCATATTGATGTAGTACCTCCTGGTGATGGATGGGAGAGTGACCCGTTTGAACCAGTTGAGAGAGATGGAAAAATATACGCAAGAGGAGCCCAAGATATGAAGAGTGGACTTGCTGCATTTTTATGGGCTATGAAAAACGCTAAAAATTTCAATGGAACTCTTAGCGCACTTATTACAAGCGATGAAGAAGGAGATGCAATTTGGGGAACAAAGTATATGCTTGAAATTTTAAAAAAGAAAAATATGCTACCAGATTATGCAATAGTAGCCGAGCCAACTTGTGAGAGAGAATTTGGAGATGTAATTAAAATTGGAAGAAGAGGCTCAATTAACGGAGTTTTAAAAAAAATAGGACTTCAAGGACATGCTGCTTATCCAGAAAAATCAATAAATCCTATTCATAAAGTTGCGCAAGTTTTACACAAAATTGCCGGAGTAGATTTAGACAAAGGAGATGAGTATTTTGCACCAAGTAAATTTGTAGTAACTGATATAAGAGCTGGAATGGAGGTTACAAATGTTACTCCCGGGGAACTTAAAATGATGTTTAATGTAAGAAACAATACTCAAACAGACAAAGAAAAAATACAAAAATTTATCCATAAACACTTCAAAGATATGAATTACACTCTAACTCTAAAAGAGAGTGCAAAACCTTTTATTACAGACCCTAACACAAAAGTTGTAACAATGCTTGATAAAGCAATTAAAAAAGAGACAAACATAACTCCAAAACATTCAACTGCCGGTGGAACAAGTGATGCAAGATTTTTTGCCGAATATGGAGTAAAGGTAGTTGAGTTTGGAGTAAAAAACGATACAATCCACGCTCCAAACGAAAGAACAACCAAAGAAGAAGTTATTAAACTCTCAAAAATTTTTAAAGATGTAATTAAAAAGTGGGAGTAGTTATTTTAACTCTACTTCCACAATTTCTCCTATCCTAAGTCCACTTCCAACAAGTTCAACTTTATAACTTGTAACATACTTTTTATCTGGCACTATCCAAGTTTTGTATATTTTAAAGTTACTTTTTTTGCCATTAATATAAACTTCTTTAAATCTTTTCATCTTATCAATAGGGATATAAATTGTAAGTTTCTCTTTTGAAATATCATTAACTTCTGCAATTTTTGTCCCAGGAGTTACATAATTATATTTATCAACATAAATTTGATTAACATATCCATTAACTTTAATAGACTTTTTATTAATCGTATCAAGAATTTTGGCTCTGTTTGCTTCAAGATTGCTAAGTTGAGACTTTAAAGAGAGAAGCTGATTTTTAGCAAGCATATAATCATAATACTTCAAATTTTTCTCTTCAAGAGATTTTGTTTTTAAAGCTTTATATCTTAAATAAGTTTCATACTTTCTTCTAACAATTGAAGCTTGATTTTGAATCTCACTTTTTAAAATATCAATCTGAGCATTTATATTTCTAAGCTCAATTTTATCAACTGCATCATCAATCTTTACAAGCTCCCCTTTAAATACCTGAGCTTCTTTATCTTTTCTAACTTTTATAACCTGCCCAGCTACCGGAGAAGCTACCTCATACACATCAAAAGGCTCAACCTTGGCACTATAAGCAAATAAAAACAAAACACTACCCAAAAATATCATAAAAAATCTCATTTATACTCCTTGTGCAATTTTTTCATAAAGTTCACTATTTCCTTCTATAAAGGCTCTAACGATTGGATTTTTAGAGGCTTTAAAACTCTCAACATCCCCAAACTCAATAATCTCTCCCATATACAAAAACGCAACATAATCAGCACTCTTAAAAGTCTCTTTTAAATCGTGAGAAATTACAACGCTTGTCATATTATAATTTTTGTTTAAACTCTCAATCATTCTGGTAATTTTATCACTAATAATTGGGTCAAGCCCACTTGTTGGTTCATCATAAAGGACATACTTTGGTTTTAAGATTATAGCTCTTGCAGTCGCTGCTCTTTTTCTCATCCCCCCACTTAATTCGTGAGGATAAAGATAAGCTACCCTTTTTGCATCAAGCCCTACCATTTCAAGAACTCTAAAAACTTCTCTTTTTATTTCAGCTTCTTTTAGCTTTGTATGTTCTTTTAAAGGAAACGCCACATTTTCATAAATATTCATACTATCAAATAATGCCCCCTCTTGAAAAGTAAATCCAACTCTTTTTCTAACCTTATAAAGCTCTTGTAAAGAAGCTTTTGCAACATTTATATCATCAACCCAAATATCACCAGAAGTTGGCTTTAAAAGCCCAACAATATGTTTAATAATAGTAGATTTTCCTTGTCCTGAGAGTCCTAAAATGTAGGTAATTTTACCATCGTAAATATCAAGATTTACATCTTTTAAAACAACTTTATCTCCAAAAGCCTTTTTTAAATGCCTTATCTTAATCAAAAAAACCCCCGCCAAAATTTTAGGGGATTATATCACAAAAGACTTACTTATTTGTTAATTTATCCTAAATAAGCATAGGAATATAAAATAGAAATATAAACAAGATTAAAGCATCAATAGCTACACCTTCTCAACTTCCTCCCAATGAAGTTCAATTCCTTTACTTGTCGTAACAAATCCAAGAATCCTTATTTTTCCTTCGTGCACTTTTTTATGATGCTCTTTACAAAGTGGAATCAAATTAAACTTATGATTAACATTCATATGTCCAATAAATCCATCTTTTGCTTTTGTCTTCTCTTTTATATGATGAACATCTTCAACTACTCTACCACAAATTGCACAAGTTGTAAGATATAAACTCTTATTATAACGCGACTTTTTCTTCTTTATTAAAAGCTCTAACGCATTATACTCTTTTGCAAGTTTTTTCCTTATCTTATCTGCCATTTCTAAAAACTCTCTATCCATATAAATTGACTTTGCAAATTCAAGCCCATAAACACTACTTCCACTCCCATCTTTAAGTTTCCTATCATAAATAAGTTTTTCTCCATCAAACCAAACTTCTAAATGCTTTGCAACTACATTAGGAAGCTCCTTAATCTCTTCAAGGTCCATAAGCTGATGCAAATGAGTAGCAAAAACAAAATTTACTTCTCTTTTTGCAAGTTTTATAACCGCACTTGCAACTATACTAAGAGCTGAGAGAGTCTCTGTGCCGTGAGCTATCTCATCTCCTAACACAAGTGAATTTTTATCGGCTCTATTGAAAATGTTTTTAAGTTCTAGCATCTCAACCGCAAAAGTAGAAAGCCCCTTAGCCAAATTATCCTTTGCCTCAATCCTGGTAAAAACTGCCCTATAAGGATTAAATTCCATCTTCGCTGGCACAAAAAATCCACCCTGAGCTAAAAAAAGCGCGATTCCAACACTTTTCATCAAAGAACTCTTCCCCGAGCTATTTATCCCATACAAAAGCATCCCATCATACTCATTAAAATCTATATCATTTGGAACATAAACTCCATTTGCTTCGTTTGCTTCAATTAAAGGATGCCTAAGCTCAAAAAATTTTGCTTTATTATCACTTAAAACTGGCTTAAAATAGTTTCTCTCTTTTGCAACTTTTGCACTTGAAATTGCTACATCAACTTTTGCAATCTCACCTCCAACCTCATCTAAAAAATCAAACCTGCTCATCTCTTCAAGTTTTTTAAGATAAATCTCTTTTGTCAAAGACGCAATTTTTACATCAAGCGCCAAAATCTTCTCACCTAACTCTTCAATCACACCTCCTCTAATTTTTACGCTATTTGTTAAATACTTTATATTAAAATCTTTAAAAAAGACCTCTCTCCCATCAACTTCCAAAAAAGTTTCCAAAAATTTATCTTTAATTAACTTAAACCTGCTTTTTGTAAGAGATAAATAATATCCTTCTTTTTCTAAGACTCCAATATCAACTTTTATATCTCCTAGTGATTCTATCTTTTTTTTAATTTTATAAATCTCATTAACATAATATTCCCTCTCTTTTATAAGCTCATCAAGCTCCTTATCAATTCCTTTTTTGAAAAAACTCTCTTTAATCTCATCAATCTTAAAAACTGCCTTTTGCAAATCAAAGATACTCTCTAAATATTCAATAAAATTATCTATCTTTGTAGATTTCTTTTTCAGTTTTGTATAAATGGAACTTGAAGCCTTCAAAGAAGAGAGTAAAAAGTTTAATTCAAAAGGATGAAGTTTTTTTATTTTTATTTTTCTATTTAACCTCTCAATATCATAAATCTCTTTAATCTCATCAAACTCTTTATGCCTTTTTAACATAAATTCAACTGCTTCATACCTTTTTTTTAACTCTTCCTTATCATAAATTGGATTAAAAAGCCTCTCTTTTATAAGTCTTTTCCCCATTGGAGTTTTTGTTTTGTCAATCAACTTTAAAACTTTATCAATTTCAAGCTGCTTTATTGGATTATTCCCAAGATAAACAAACTTATCACTCTCAATTAAAACTGGAAGCTTAACTTTATTTAGAAGCTCTTTATTATGAGCTATTACAAATTCAAGTAAAATTCCAAGGGCTTCTGTAATTAAAGGAAACTTTTCAAGATTCATTATCTCAATTGGAGTTAATAAAGAATTAATATTATAAACTCTTCTAAAAAGCTCATTTTGATACTCAATTTTCATTCTCGTTTTATTAATAATTATATTTTTTCCATCAAGCTCTAAATAATTTACAATCTCATCGCAATCAACATTTTTTAAGGTCAAAATAATCTCACCACTCTTATATGTTTGAAGCAATCTAAAAAGTTCATCCAAAGCAAAAGTTGGGTCATCCTTTGTAGAATACCCCTCAAACACATAGCTTTTACCAGTATTTACATCAATATTTGCAAACCCTACATGATAGGCTGAATATTTTTCAACAATAATACTAGTTACATAATTTTCATACGATTTTGAATCAAGATTAACCCCAGGAGAGATAATCTCTGCTAAATACCTCTTTACATTTGGAGGAGTCCCTTTTTGACGAATAAGAATTATAGTATATCTCTCCTCATCAATAAGTCTTTCCAAATATCTATCAAGCGCGGCTGATGGAAAGCCTGCCATTAGAGGATTTTTAATGTTAACTTCTGGAATTGTTTTATTTTTTTTAGTAAGCTGGATATTTAAAACATTTGCTATCTCTCTTGCTCTCCCAATTCCCTCAGCCTCATAAACTTCAAAAAAACTTCCAACCTCCATTAAAACAACTGCATTAGGATATAAAGAGTCATAATATTTTTGAATATCAAAGTAGATTTGAGTTAGCAGTTTATTTGAATTTAATAATTTATTAATGTCCATATTTCCCTTTTTTGTGGTAAAATTTTATTTTTAATTATATCAAAAAGGATGGCTTATGAAAAAGTTAATCTTAATTTCAATAGCTTCATTTGCTTTTGCTTTTAACTGGAATAGCTTTATTGGAGTTTTTAAAAAAACAATCAACACAATTAGCTACACAATTGAGACAAGTGGAATAAATCCAAGAGTATACGAATTTGACACCCAAGGATATCCAAGAATGCATTGCGTTGTAATTTTTAGAGACGACCCAAAAACAAGTCCAGCAATGCAATGTATTGAAACAAGACCAGAGTATATAAAAATGAACGAAAAACTTGCTAAATGAATAAGCAAAAAGTATTAATAATCTCTTTTGCTCACTTTATTCACGACATATTTTCAAGCCTTCTTGCTCCAATGCTCCCTTTATTAATTGAAAAAATGGGAATAACTCTTACCCAAGCCTCACTGATGGAAATTGTTAGACGATCAGTCTCTATTATCAATCCATTAATTGGACTTATGATAGAAAGAAAAGATGTTAAATACTTTGTAATCTTAACTCCATCAATAACCGCAATATCAATGGGACTTCTTAGTATCACCTCATCTTATGCAATTGGACTTTTTTTACTATTTATTGCCGGACTTAGCGCAGCTTTATTTCACATTCCAGCCCCTGCAATGATAAAAGAACTATCAGCTGGCAAAGAAATTGGAAAAGGAATGAGTTACTTTATGGTAGGAGGGGAGAGTGCAAGGACAATTGGACCTTTACTTGGAGCAGCGGCATTTAGTACTTGGGGACTTGAAGGGATTTGGAAATTAACACCAATTGGGATTTTAGCTTCTTTATTTTTATACATTAAATTAAAAGACTACAAACCATCTTTTAAAGCTAAAAAGATAGAAAAAAGCGAAATAAAAACAATTATAAAGAAAGTTACCCCATTTTTTAAAAGCATTGCAATTTTTATGAGCTTAAACTATACTTCAAGATTTGGAGTTAGCCTCTTTTTCCCACTTTTTCTAACTCACAATGGATTTTCAGTAGAAAAAGCAAGCATCGCCTTTGGGATAATGCAAGGAGCTGGAATCTTAGGAGCTTTATTTTCTGGGAAAATTTCCGATAAAATAGGAACTGATAAAATGCTTACAATCTCTTCAATTGGAAGTGGAATTATGCTAATTTTATTTTTGTTTTTTTACAAACAAGCGCTTTGGATAATTATCTTACCACTTGGATTTTTTCTATTTGCTCAATCTCCAATACTTCTTGCAATCGTAAACAAATTAAAAAGCCAAACTCCTACATTTATCAATAGCATCTATATGGCTTTAAATTTTATCATAAGCTCAATTATTGTTTACTTTATAGGCTTCATTAGTGAAAAAATTGGACTTTTTAACACTTTTTTAATTACAGCTATTTTAACTCTACTCTCAATCTTTACAATACCCTATCTCAAAAAAGCACCTCAACTCCTCTAATTCTCCCTCCTAAATCTTTAAAAAATTCAAAACTCTCAACTTTATTTTTTAAAAATCTGCTTAAAGCCTCTTTTTGCTTATATCCAATTTCAATTATAGCCGCTATGTAACCAGCCTCTTTTGCTTCTTTTATAAGTCTTTTGATAATATCAAGCCCATCTTCTCCCCCAAAAAACGCAATATCTGGTTCATACTTATTTGGCTTAACCCAAGAATTTTCTACATAAGGAGGATTTGAGATTAAAATCTCTCCTTTTATTAGATTATTATCTACTTCAAACCCAAAATCTATAACTTCTTTTGGATTTTGAGGTTTTAATAAATTACTTTTTATAACTTTTACTTTTTCTTCCACATCCCTTAACATAATATTTTTTCGTGCTACCTCTAATGCTTCCTCACTTATATCTGTTGCCAAAATCTTTGTATCTGTATGTTTTGCTATCTCTATCGCAATAACCCCACTCCCAGTACAGCAATCAACAACCCTCTTAGCCCCTAACCTCCTAACAAGCTCTATCCCTCTCTCTACCACAACCTCGGTATCATCTCTTGGGATAAGTACTCCTTCTTTTATATAAAACTTATCTTTATAAAAATAGACTTCTTCAAAAAGATATTCAACTGGATACCCACTCTTTACTTTTTCTAAAATTTCAATCGCTTCTTTTGGAACTTGAAGTTCATCATTTAAAAAAAGCCAAGCTCTATCTTTATTTAAGACTTTTTCTAAAATATAACTACCATTTATCTCTTTTAAAAATTCTTTTATTTTCATATATTCAAAATCTCCTGTTCAACTACTCCTAAATATTTTTTTATTAATTTATAAACAGGATTTACTTTTTTTACTTTATTTTCAATAAATTTTTGATTTAAATAAAGTTCTTTATTGGAATAATTTTCAAAAAGATACTCTAAATTAGTAGGTATAAAAAAATCTTTTGATTTAGCTTTAAGAGTATCAAAAATCATCATCCCATAAAAATCAAAATCTCCAAAAAATAAAATATCCTTATTTTCTAAAAACTTAGCAGTTTTTTTATTACAAAATCCACCAAGATATACAAAATCTTCTTCATCAAATAAATCAAAATTAATTCTCAAAAAACTTTCATAATTCTCTACAACTACTACTCTTCCATTAACCCTAGGTTCAAATTCATCATAAAAAATTTGAGGAAGTCTACCTCTTTTCCTATGCACTATTGTTATATCACTAGTATGGATATTTTTTAATTTTGAATTTTTAAAGACTTCAATAAGTTCTTTTTTACTTTTAACTTCTTCAAATTCTTCAAAATAACATCCAAGATAATATTTTACAAACTTTTTAAAAACAACTTCATCCTTAATTCTTGGCTTACTACCCTCAAAAAGCAAAAAATATCTACTCTCCCCCTCTTTATCGCTAAACTCTTTAACAAGTGCTAAAATATCTTTTTTATCTTTTTTAGTTTTAATTCTGCCCTCTTTTATATCTTTAATTATCCTATAAACTCTATCTCTTCTCAAATTTTAACCCCCTCTTTACCTATCAATCTCACAACCTCAAACTCTCCACCTACATTTCTAAATTTATAAATATCAATATCCTCAACATCAACAAGTGGCAAGTCAGGGGTTACATAAATTACGCCAAGTCCTTTTTCATTTACAAAATCTTTCAAAAGTTTTTGATTCTTAGTTGATAATACACTCACCTCATCCAAAATCAAAAACAAAGGAGCCCTCTCTTTTAAGAAAAGTTCAAGAAGACTTACCGCAATTGCAATTTTTAGCAAAATTGACCCACCAGTTGAGCTTTCGTTTTTTATAAGTTTAAGGGAATTTTCTTTTTCGTTTTCAATAAATTTTACATTAATATCCACAACATCAACTAAGCTAAATTTTTCTTCTTTTAATTCTCTTTTAATCCTATCAAACAACTCTTCAATCTTTTTAATTCTTCTCTCGCTCTCAACTTTATCAAAAAACAAACTCTCATTATCCAATAATCCCATAAGAATAGTAACTTCCTCTTTTATCTCATCAAAAAGCTTTAATATATCTTTTTTGCTCTCTTCAATTTCAATTCTTATATCTCTTATAATCCCAAAATCTACTTTGCTTAAATTCTTATTTATTCTTCTTATTTGATGTAAAAACTCCTCTTTTGCCCTCTCAAATCTATCAAATTTTTTCTCCAAAATCCCACTAACTAAGTTTTTAATCCCCTTTGCCATTGCTCTATTTAACACTTCAAATTTCCTACTCTTAAAAAGATAAAGCTCATCTATCTTATCAAGCTCGTTCTTATCAAGGCTGGCTAAAAGCTCAATATTAAAATTAACATCAAGTCCATTAATACTAAATCTATTAAGTGCAGTTTTTATATTGCTTGCAACATCTTTTAAACTAACTCTTTTTTCCTTAAATTCCGCTTCTTTTCTTTTCAAATCCTCAATAAGCACTACCAAAAATTCATTACTCTCTCTTTTTTCGCTTGGCAAACTCAATTTCTTAACCTCTCTTAATCCCTCTTTTATCCTATCAAGCTCTTTTTCTCTTTCTAAAATCTCCCTTTCAAATCTTCTATACTTCTCTTCAATTTTTTTCATAAGATTATTATAAAACTCTTCAAACTTTCTTTTTTTCTCTTTATATTCTCTAAGAGAAGTTTTTAACTTATCTAAATTTTCTAAAAGCTCTTCTTTTTCTTCATACTCCCTCAAAAACAACTCACTTCTTTGAATCCTTTTTAGCCTCTCTTCTATCTTAGAAATCTCTTTTTGAAGTTCTTTTATTCTCTCATCTTTTGAGATTGCTTCTTTTTTAGAGATTAATTCATCTATCTTTTGTTTAATTTTTATCTCTTTCTTTGCATACTCTTTTTTTAATCTCTCTTTTAACTCTTTTAATCTTTTTTCTTTACTATTTTCAAGAGATTTTATTTCACTTTTAAGTTCTCTTTTTAAATTATCAATCTCTCTTCTTAAACTTTTAATCTCATTTAATATTTCTTTAATCTTATCCTCTTGTTTTTTAATGTTAACATTAACTAATCTAATCTCACTCTTTTCTATTTCATCAAATTTTGCAAGATTCTCTTTTAACTCTTTATTTAATCTCTCAATCTCTTCTTTTAAAAACTCTTTTTCTCTCTCAATTCTTTTAATCTCTTCTTGATTAACTTCAATCAAAGACAAAATCTCTATCTCTTTTTTCTTATACTCCTTCTCCAAAATCAAAATCTTACTCTCTAACTCTTCTTGCAAACTCTCATTTAAAATCCTAAGCCTCTCTATCTCCTCTTGTGCCTCCTTCATTGTAGGAATTGATTTTAAACTACTCTTATTAAGCTCTATCCCAAAAATAACCTCACTAACAATCCTTGGTTTTAATTCATCTATACTTTTTCTTAAAAGCTCCTCATCAATAACAGGATATAACTCCTCTTCCCAATTTTCTACATTTTGATTTAAAAACTCTTTAAAAGAGTTTTTTGGAGTATGCAAAATAGCTTCATAATCCTTAATTTTCTCTTGATTTTTAACTATTTTTTCTTCATAATGTTCTTTTACTTTTTCAATATCCTCTTTTAACTTAGTTTTTAATTTATTTAGCTTCTTTTTTAAGTTATAAATCTCATCAACCAAACTCTCTTTTTTAAAATCAATCTCTTTAATCTCTCTTTTTAGACTCTTTATCTTCTCTTTAATCTCTTCTTTTAAAGCCTCTCTTTTTAACTCATATTTCTCTTTAATTTTTTTTAACTCTTTTAAATAACTCTCTTTTTTCTCTTCTAAGCTTTTTATAAGTTCTTTTAATTTATCTATCTCTTCTAAAATCTGATACTCTTTTTGCAAATACTCCTCTTTTATCCTATCACTCTCCTCTTCAAACTCTTCTGCCACTTCTCTTTTTAACACAATCTCTTTTTCCCTAAGTTCTTCTCTTAAAACTCTAAGCTCTCTTTTTAAAGCATCAATCTCATCTTCTATAACTTCAACTTCACTCTTTATTCCACTTATAAGCTCATTTAAAGTCGTTTTTAAAAAGATAAGTTTTTTACTAAGCTCATCTTTTTCTAATAAGTCCCTCTTTGCTTTTTGCAAAGCTTTTAAATTAAATTTTTCTCTTAATTCCTCTATCTCTTCAATCTTTGATTCTAACTCAAAAATTAAAGAATTAATCTTTCTATCAATGCACTCAAACTTCTCTTTAAAATACTTAAACTGCCCTGCTACTTTTCTTTTCTTCTCTTCAAGATTTTTTAATTTATCTATTACTTCTAAAAGTAATCTCTCTTCAACTTCTTTTTTATATGCAATCTTTCCAAGAAGCTCTTTAATCTCTTGTTGTAACTTCAAGAGAGATTCTTTATATAAAAAAAGTTTTTCAATATTTGCCTCTTGCTCTTTAAATTTTTTATAAAAAAGAAAATAGTGCCTATAATTATTAAGCTCTCTTAAAAACTCCTCATACTCAATTTCTCCAAGTTCTACTCTATCAAGAGTTGTAAAGATTGTTTCTTTTATACTTTTTGTATCAAAAACCGCTTTATTTACATTAAAAATCTTATTGTAAAGATTTATAAAAGTTTGATAATTTTTAATCGTAGTTAGCTTAAAATCTAAATACCTACTATTTAATCCATAAATTGTCTTTTTATACTCTTCATTAGTTTTTGGTATATAATAAAAAGTCTCCTTTGCATAAGAGATAACATCTTTTAGTTCTAAATTATCTTTTATCTTATTTAAGTCAAACTTCTGTTTGCTAAAAATCTTCTTTATTTCTCCATATCTTTTATACATTAATACAAAATAATCTCCAAAATCATAAACAATAAAAGAGTTATCATAAGGAAAATAAAAATCCTTAAATCCTTTTTTATTTACATCTATTCCAAGAGACTTTACATCAGAGTTATAATAATAATGAATCGCTCTAATAGCAGTAGTTTTACCACTTCCATTATCACCTACAAAAAAAACATTTCCTTTACTCAAATCAATCTCAGCATATGGAAAATTCGCCGCATTAAAAAAATATACTCTCTTCATTCTCCATCTCCTATTCCATCAACAATGTCCAAATAATAATCAATACTATTTAAAACCAAATACTCATCCTGCTTTGAAACCTTCTCTAAGATATAATTCTTTTCAAGCAGATTAAAAAGCTTATCTGTAATCTCTATTAAATCATCACTATCAAACAATACTTTTACAATTGCTTCATCTTTTTTACTCTCAAATCTTTTAATAAAATCGCTCTTTTTAATCCTATGTCCTTTATCAAGATGCAAAAAAACTCTCTTTAAAAGAGCAATAGCTAAAATTATATTCTTATGAGCATTTAAAACTTTCTCCTCTTCACTTGCTTTTAACTCTTTGCTAAGATAAAAATACCCTCTCTCACCTACTAAATAAAATCCTAGTCTATTTAAAAGAAAATTAAAACTATTAAAATTATCTTCATCCAAAAGCCATCTTGATTCTTTAATAAATTTAGAAGAATTTGTAGAGATAATAACTCCTTTACTTAAAATATCAAAAATCACACTCTCCATCTTACAACCCTTACATTAAATTCATTAAACTCATCCGTATAAATAAGCTCTTTATCATATTCATTTAAAATATAAACAAATATCCTAATACTCTCATTTAAAAGCTCCCTATCAATCTTACCAACATATTCAACAATCGCTTTAAAAATATCTTCACTCCCTCTTACTCTTGCTAAAAGCTTTTTTAAATTAATAAGCTCTATTACTTCTTTTAAATCTTTTTTAATAGAGACTTTTTTAATATTTTTTTCTTTTTTTATGCTACCTATAACCTCTCTTGCTTTTTGATAATTTAAGTAAGTAGTATCTACAAGCGGAGTAATCTTGCCTTTATAAACAAATCTTTTAGAAGCCAAAAATTCATCAATCCTACCATCCTCTTTTAAAATCATTAAAGCTATTTTATTTAGTTTTTGATTAAATTTTCTTTTTTTCTCGCTTTGAGAGATAAACTCTTTTAATCTTTTTAAATACAAATCAATATTTTGATTTAATTTAATAATATCAACCAACCCATCTCCAACAAACTCTCTAAACTCCTCAAATCCTTCAAATTCCTCAAAAACTTTGCTTATCTGAGAATTTTTTTGCATTATCTCTTCAATTGAAGCTAAAATCCTCTTAGCCTCTTTAATTAAAATATCAAGCTCACTAACATCATCACTCTCTAAACTTTCAATTAAGCTAAGAAGTTTTTTATCTCTATTCTTCATTCCTTGATAAATTCTATTTAAAAGAGAAAAAATTGCATCTTTTAAATAAAAATTCTTACTTAATTTATAATCTTCTTTTAAATCTAAAAGCTTTTTTAGCTCTTTATCAAAATCCTCAGCTACATAACTAAAATCAGCCCTTGCAAGAAGAGTATCAACAAAATTTAGATAAACATCATTTAAATAATAATATCCTCCAACCTTACTAAAAAGTCCAACTTCAACAAGCTCACTTGGAACAAACAAAAGTCTCTTTTGCTTATAGGCTTCATCTAAAAACTTTTTATGTCTACACAAAAGAGACAAAAGCTCAATATGTTTCATAACTCCCTCACATCCACAAAGCTTCCACTCTCAAATTCATCAAGTCTATCAATTGCTTTTATTATTCTCTTAATTCCTCTTTCTAAATCAATCATTCCAGCTTCTACCCTATTAACGCTTGGAAACTTACTTTTATTTACACTTATAACTTTTTTTACCATATCCGTCTCAATAACCCCAGGAGCAAGCGCATATATTTTTTTATCCATCTCTTTTGCATAAATTTTAACCATCATATTTAAAGCGCACTTACTAAGAGAATAACCTCCCCAACCTTTATTTCCATTTACCCCAGCTCCGCTACTAATAGCTACAATCTTTTTAGCATCCAATTCATCTATTAAAATTTTATTCGCCCAAACATTTACATCAAAAACATCTTCAAGCTCTCTTATACTCCAATCTTTTAACTCTTTAATCTCCCCTAAAACCCCAGCATTTAAAATCGCTAAATCAATATTTTTTATTTTACTTGCAATCTTTCCTAACTTTTCAAAAGTCCTCATATCAACTTCATAAAATTCAATTTCTCTAAAAGGATTAACTCTTCCAAGCCCAATAACCTCATACCCTCTTTGAAGATAATACTTAGCTAAACCATAACCTATACCTCTACTAATCCCTGTTATTAACACTCTCATCTTCAAGCCTTTTTATTCTCTCCAAAATTGGCGGATGGGTATAATATAAAATTGAATAAAGCTTACTAACTCTTGGAAAATGTTTATTCTCGCTTACAAGCTTAACAAGTGCTTCTCTTAAAGCATTTTTACTAACAAGTAAACTTCCAAACTCATCAGCTCTAAACTCATTTACCCTACTTACTAAGTTAATAAGAGGTTGAAGTAAGAAAAATAAAATATCACTCACAAAAATCCCAATCATTATAATACCAGCTCCATTTTTGCTCAATCCAATATCTTCAAAAAAACTATCTGGAATATGACCTAATACAAAAAAAAGAATAAAAAGCATAACTCCAATAACGGCTATATTTTTAAAAATATCCTTATGTTTAAAATGCCCAAGCTCATGCCCAAGGACTGCTAAAAGCTCATCTTTGTCTAACTTTTTAATCAAAGTATCATACAAAACAACTCTCTTACTTTTCCCAATTCCTGCAAAATAAGCATTAAGTCTAGTATCTCTCTTACTTGCATCTACTACAAATATCTTATCCGTTTTAAATCCAGCTTTTTTTAAAAGAGTTTTTATCTCCGTTTTTAACTCCTCATCTTTTAAAGGCTCAAACTTATTAAAAAGTCTTGCAAAAAAAGGAAAAAGCAAATTAACCAAAATAACAACCAAAAACGAAAATAAAAAACCAATAAGCCACCAATTTTTAAAATTATCAATAAAATAGATAAGCCCTACAAAAATTAATGTCCCAAAAATCAAAAACAAAATCGCCTTTTTAATTTCATCTTTGAAAAATAGTTTCCAATCACTTGTGCTAAATCCAAATTTCTCATCAATTTTTTTACTATAAATTTTTAACGGCAAAGTAAAAAGATAATTAACTCCAAAAAAGACAACAACTTCTGCTACCTCCTTAAACAATCCATCTCCAAAATTTATAATCTTAAATCCAATCTCAAACCAAAAAACAACAATTATCAAAGAGACGATATCGGATAAAATTTTTAAAAAGTGAGAATAAATAGCATAAAGCCCAGCTACCTTATACTCCTCTTCTTGCATCAAAACCGCTTCTTTTAACAAAGCATCTTTTATAAAAATAATCTCTCTTATCTCAATTAATATCTTTACAAAAACATATAGCGCATAAATAGCTATAAACAAAAGTGCCATTAATCACCCTTTGAAGCAATCACTAAACTTCCATACGCCTCTATTGCGCCACTACTTGGCAAAGCTTTTGGAATAAAAGTAGGATAATTTTTCTTAATATAAGAGTATATTTTTGCAAAAAACTCCCCCTCAAACATATCCCCAACAATAATCGCACCATCAAGGTTATTATCTTTATTGGCTTCTTCATATATATTACTCAAAAATTCAGCAAAACTCTCAACAACCCCATAACTTAGCAAATACTCATCAACCCCAGCTAAATTAAAACTCATAGCAGTTCTTATTGTCCAAAGAGGATTTAAGTTATTCCCATCAAATTTATAATCAATCCTTGGACCTTTTTTGGTCATCGCTTCATTCGCTCTTTTTAAAAGTTCTCTAACCCCACTCTCTACATCATCCCCAAGCCCAAGTAAAATTCCAACAAGCCCCCAAAGATAATAAATCCCTTTGCTTTTACTTGAAATATCACAACTTATAGCGTGATTAAATAATGAAGCTCTTTTATTTACAAAATTCTCAACCAATTTTTTCCCACTCTCATTCATTCTGGCAATAAGCGCAAAAATCTCTTCAAAATCATCAAACCCAAATTTAAAATCTAAATACTCCACAAGCCCAAATTTTTTTGAATAAAGAAAAATTTTATTATCATCCTTATAAAAAGAAAAGCCTAAAACATTCTTATCTTCAAGCTCCCACTGACTCAAAACTCCATAAAACCCAGCATAAACTTCTTTTGCCTCAATCGTATTTTTTAAATCGTCTCTTTTTATAATTGTTTTATCATCTTTACTAAATGCAACATACTTTTTATGCTTACCAATTATCCCCTCTTTAACAAACTTCTCAAACTTTGGCAAAAGCCCTCTATCTCCATCATACACTAATACATCACTCTCACTAACAACTGCTTTAAGCGGTTTTTGAATTTTAACATCAAACACTAAATCAACTGGCTTATCAATCCTTTTTAATGCTAAAAGCTCCAAATCACTACTATCAAACAAAAGCTCCAATACCATACAATCTGGCAACTTCACCCAAAACGCATTATAAGGACCAAACTTTTTTTTAAACTCTAAATTTGTCTTCATTTTCATCATAGGTTTTTCAATACTTGCTAAGGCTTTTGCATCGTTTTTAAAAGAGAAAAAATATTTTCCAATTGCTGCTAAATCCCTTGCAACTACAACATCGGCATCTTTAAAATCAACTCCCACTTCAAATGCCCCATTCATTGTTTGAATTTTGATTTTATCTTTAATTTTTGATGCAAGATTTTCAAAAAGCTCTTTTGAAGTTTTCTTACCTTCTGCTTTATATCCACAAACTTCACAATGATGAAAAATATCATAATAGTAAGGACTATCTGGATTTTTTACCTCTTCTAAACACTTTGGGCAAGGTGGAAGAGAAATGGAAGGAAAATCTCTTTTTAAATCATCTCTAAACTCATCTACAACCTCAGCTTCAACACTCTCTAAAAATATTGAAATTGGAAGTTGAGTTGAGAGTCTTTTGGAAAACTCTTCAAAATTATTTTTTACATAAACATAAATTTTATCCAAATCCCTACTAAGCCCAATTTCAGCTCCAACCTCTTTTGCTACTCTAAGAGAAATTTTCTCTATAATACCCTGAGTTGATGAAGTTTTAAAAATAAATTTTAATATCATAGCTCATATCCTCTTAAAGATTCTTTTGGTACCCCTCTTTTATAAGAAATTTTTGCAACCTCTTGCAAAGAGACATTAGGATTTTTAACTCTAACCTCAACTCCAAGTTTTTTAAGCTCATCAATTAAAATTTTTTCCATCAATTTTGCAGCTTTAAGTACAGGCTCGGTAATATTAAAAGTAGTATCTTCTCCAATCACATAAGGCACAACTCCAATAATTTTTGTCTCTGGCAAATCACCCATCATATGAATCATTTCAAGAGTTTGAAGCATTTCCACTTCATGAGCGCTTCCCTGCCAGCTCACACACTCTGGCACATCTAAAAAATCAAAAAAATAAACATCTCCTATTTTTCCATCATCCACATCAACCGTATCAAAAATAAACACTTTATCATATTCAACTATTATAGGAATAAGTCTTTGAGCCAAAGTCCCTCCATCTATCAAATCCACTTGATGAGGACCTCTAAATTCATACTTCTCATCCAAATAATTTACTAAATGCACCCCAATTCCCTCATCTCCAAATAAAATATTACCAATTCCAAGCACCAAAATTTTCATTAAATTCCTTTCAAAAAATAAATTAACAATTTATCTTTTGAAAGAAAAAGAGGAACTACTCCTCTTTTTCCCATTTCATACCACTAAAAATAGCATCCATTCCACCATTTTTTCCAAATACAGCATTGTATACTGCCATATAAATATGGATAAATACTACAATAATAATCGCCCACATAAAGATATGATGCCAAAGTCTAACATAAGCAAGCCCACCAAAAAAACTCTCAACCGCTTTTGCAAAAGGATAAAGCATTCCACCAAGTCCAGCGTGATAAACCTCAGCATAAAGTGCAAGCCCTGTAATTATAATTCCATAAAAGAATACATAAAGCATTGTATATGCCCAAAATTGAAGTGGATTATAAATTCCGCGAGTGTGAGGATGTTTTGCAATAAGCATATAATACATAATTTGCTGGATTGCAAGTTTTATATTAAAAGCATCTTTAATTGACTCTCTTTCATATTTTGCTTCTTTAAAAAAGAAAAAGTAAATAGTCTTATACAAAACAGCCCCAATCATTGCAAAACCAAAAATAATATGCCACTCTCTAATTTCTGCATGCAAAAAGCGAGTTGGAGTTGGAGATGGGTTTGCAAATGTAATAAATGGGTTTGCCAAATAAAATCCAGTAGCAACCAATGCAAAAATAGAGATAGCCCTAATCCAGTGTTGCCATCTATACCCAGCGGAAAATTCAATTCCGCCAAGGTATTCTCCCATTATTTTTAAAAATTTCATACTCCCTCCTTAACATCCACCATAAAGTGGGTCTACTTTAAATTCACCAAGTTTTTTACCTTTAACATCCATTACATGCACTGCACACGCAATACAAGGGTCGTATGAGTGAATATTTCTGATAACTTCAAGAGGTTTTGCTGGGTCTTGGAGTTTCATTCCAATCAAGTTAACCTCATAAGCACCTTTTTTACCATTCATATCAGCTGGTCCTGCATTCCAAGTAGATGGCACAACTGCTTGCCAATTTTCAATTTTTCCATTTTTAATTCTGCACCAATGGCTTAACATTCCTCTTGGCACATCACCTATAAATCTACCTTTATACTCTTTATTCTCATCAATTACATAAGGAGCAACTGTTGTTTGGTCAACTTTTAAGTTTTCTACTAAGTTGTTAAATGCTTCAATTCCATAATCTGCGATTACTTTTGTTTGAAGCATTCTTGCAGCGGTTCTTCCAAGAGTTGTAAAGAGTGCTTCTGCTGGCAATCCTGTTTGATTTAAAAATTCATCCACTACTTTTTTAACTTTTTCATTTCCTTTTGCATAGTTAACCACCATACAAGCAAGTGGTCCAACTTCCATTGGCTCTTTATTGTATCTTGGAGATTTAATCCAAGAGTATTTTCCTTTTGGATTTGCTACTTTTGCTGGAACTACTTTTCCTTCACCATTAATACTCTCACCCTCAACATATCCCGTATAATCTGGAATAGTTTCACCATTATAAGGATGTCTAAATCCAGTATCTTTATACCAAGAGTGAGTAACATCCTCTTCAATCTTACTCTCATCAATCTCATAAAATTTACCTAAGTCAAAATCTTTAATATATCCGCAAGCATCAAAAAGCCAACTATTTTGAGATGTTTGCATAGTTTTGTATGTAATATAGTTACCAAGATTATTTTTTTGGACTACACTTGGTTCATTTCTATATGCTTCTGCTGCCATTACAATATCAGCATAGTAAGCTCTGTTTGTATAATCAGCTAGTTGTTTGAATTTAGTCATATATTCAGCAAGTCTTGCCGGGTCTTGAAGGTCCATAACACAAGTAACCCCACCAACTGTTAAACTTTGTGGATGTGGGTTCTTACCACCGAAAATTGCCATCATTTGAGCTGCAATTCTTTGCATTTCAAGTGTTTTTAGATAATGGCTAAGTGCAATTAAGTTCTGTTCTGGTGTAAATTTCATTGTAGGATGTCCAAAATATGCGTTTTTAAATGGTCCTAAATCACCTTTTTCAGCAAATTTAGCTACTCTTTTTTGAACTTCTCTAAGCTCATCTTCACCAGTTGCAATTGGATTATACCCTTTTGGTACATATTTAAACGCTTCTTCACTTGCTTTTTTAGGGTCAGCTTTAAGGGCGCTAATGATATCAACCCAATCAAGTGCGTGAAGTTGATAAAAATGCACGATATGGTCATGGAAAAACAATGCAAAATCGAGCAATGTTCTTGTTAATTTCGCATTTAAAGGTGGTTCAATTCCAAGTGCATTCTCAACTGCACTAATACCAGCTTTATAGTGAGAGTATGTACAAACTCCACAAATTCTCTGAGTCATAAATCCTGCATCTCTTGGGTCTCTTCCTTTAAGAATTACTTCAATTCCTCTCCACAAAGTTGCCGAAGAGTATGCATCTTTAATTACATTATTCTCATCAATTACAACCTCAACCCTTAAATGACCTTCAATTCTGGTTATTGGGTCAATTACTACTCTTTTTGCCATTTCAAATCTCCTTTTTTGATTTTTGCAAATTCTATTATAATCTTTAATGATACTTATGGTGCTCATCAAAATGAGCAAAAACAAAAGTTGCCAAAAGTGCTATTAAAGTTTTTCTCACTTTTACTCTTTTGGAGGTTTAATAGCACTAATTGCTGCATGTGCCACTATTGCAACACCTGCAAGAGTTAAAATTGTAACTCCAACTTTATCAGCAGTTGCATCAGCATTTACACTCATAAACTTATGATCAGCAAGTGGTTCTTCATATGGTGCCATTGCATCCCAAAAGTCTGGCTCACTACATCCAATACATCCATGCCCTGCTTGTACTGGCCAAGAAGTGTGTTGGTTAAATCTCTCGCGCGAGCAGTTGTTAAAAGTATATGGTCCTTTACATCCAACTTTGTATAAACAAAATCCATTCATAGCACCAGCATCACCAAACTCTTCTACAAACTCACCCGCATCAAAATGTCCTCTTCTCTCACATAAATCGTGAATTCTAAGCCCATAAGCCCATTTTGGTCTATTTAAATTATCAACTGGCGGAAGTGCTCCATATAAAATCCTATAAACAATAGTTCCAACAATATTTTTTGCACTTGGAGGACATCCTGGTACATTAATAACTGGTTTGTTTAATACTTTGCTAATTCCAACAGTTCCTGTTGGGTTTGGATAAGCTGCTTGAATTCCACCAAAACTACTACAAGTTCCAACCGCAATAACAGCTGCTGCTTTTGCTGCTGTTCTTTTTAATTTTTCAAGTCCAGTTTCAGCTTCTGGTCCAATTGTTAAATACTCTCCACCATCTTTTGTAGGGACCCCACCTTCAACACATAAAATAAATCTACCTGCAAATTTTTTAAGCGCCTCTTCATAATTCTCCTCAGCTTGCCATCCAGCCGCTGCCATAAGAGTATCATGATATTGAAGATTGATATAGTTAAAGATTAAATCATCAATACTTGGTGCATCAGTTCTGATTAAACTTTCACTACATCCAGTACATTCTGCTAAATGCAGCCAAACAACTGGTAATCTATCACTCACCTCAGCCGCTTCTGCTACAACTGGTGCAAATGATGCTGGAAGTCCAAGAGTAACCGCCAAAGCTCCTGCCCATTTTAGAAAATCTCTTCTGCTAATTCCATTTTCTTCTAAAACTTCTTTAATTGATTTATTACTAACTCCTGGGAGCTTTCTTAGCTCTTCAATTCTTTTTCTCATTTTTTCCATTAAAGCATCTTTCATCGCCGCCTCCTAATTTTTTTACTCATTGTATTATAGTATAAATAAATATTCATTTTCAATGGCTTTAATAAAAAATCAACATTTTTGGCACTTTAAAGACATTTTTTTATTGTTTTGTCAAAAAAAATTTTTTATCATAACAAGGTATTAGCAAAAGAAGTAAAAAAGATTAAAAAAGGGCTAAAAGCATTTTTAAAGCTATTAAATAAAGCGTAATTCCGATAATCTTTTTAATATGGTTTTGATTTAATTTATAATACATTATATGATTTCCTATAATACCTCCTAAAATTGACGCCACAGTTGCTACTCCTAGCAAAATCCAATCCATTTTTACTATTTGAAGATAAGTCAAAAATGCGGCAAAAGTAGAAAAAGGAATAATAAAACTTATAGTAATAGCCAACTTTTTAGCATCAAACCCTAGAAGTATCAAAAACGGTATTAAAATACTACCTCCCCCTATTCCTAAAAGACCGCTGATTATTCCAACAATTGCTCCTAAAACTACCAATACCCAAGGTTTATTGTAATGAAATTTTGACTCTTTTTTACCAAATAACAGCATACTTCCTGAAAAAATCAAAAAAATAAAAAAAAGCCCTTTTACATAAACTTCGGGAATAAACTTTGACATATAAGCTCCAAGAGGAGCAAAAAGAGATAAAGAAAAAGCAAGAGGCAGGGCAAATTTTATATCAAGAATTTTTCTTTTTATATTCATAATAGTTGCGGTAAGTGTAGTAGAAGTATTTACAAAAAGACCTATTGCTTTTGAGAGATTAAAATTTACTCCTAAAAAGTGTAATATCGGTACAAGCGCTACCGCACTTCCAACCCCACCCATAGCAAAAAAAGTTGAAAGAAAAAGCGTTATAAAAAATACCTCAACATAAAACATCTTAAACCTTAATATCTTTTGCTTTCCCTCCACTTAAACGTTCAATTAATCCTGTCAATCCATCGGTTAAATATCTCGCATCAAACCCTTGACTTCTTAAATACATAGCAGCGGCATTTGAGCGGTCTTTATGAGGACAAGCTGTTACAATAATTTTATCTTTTGGGAGTTTATCTAAGTTTTCAGGCAGATTTTTAGCTGGAATTTTTAGTCCAAAACCAAATCCCCAAACTTTATTTTCAAACTCTTCTCTTACATCTACAAATTCACATTTACCTTCATTATAAAGTTTTATAAACTCATCCGCACTTACTCTTAAATTCTTCATATTTGAAGGTGTAATTTCTTTAATGAACATAATTTCTCTCCTTTTTGATGTAATTATAACAACTTTTAATGTGTATTACAAACAGCACATACATCAAAACATTTAAAAATAAAATCACTCCACTTTATATCTTCTTTTATTAAAGCAGCTTGTGCAGGAGATGGTTTTTCTTTTGTAGAGTTTGATAGATTAAACTGTGTTGGGACAATAATATTATACTCTTTTATTTTTTCATCAGATATCTCTATTGAATGAATTAAACTTCCCCTTGGAGCTTCAATTGCGATTTTCCCTTCTGAATTTCTTGGAGTGTAATCAATAAAAGAAGGTTCGCACATATCAATCTTATCTATTTCATTTAAAATTTTTTCCAAAATAAGATGCATTTCATAAAGTCTTGCAAAAATCCTTGTATATACACTATCTTGATAGTTCTCATAAACGCTTTTTATTAAAGGATGATGCAAATTCCTAGCAAGAGGTCCCACTTCAAAAAATTCATCTTTATATAAAGCGTTTTTACTTAAAGATTTTGTTTTTTCCTCTTTTACAAATGTCAAATCACCTGTTGGTTTAAAATAAAGATTATCTCCTAACACTAAAAATCTGTTTAAACCTTTTCCTATATTTTTATCCATTTTTTCAAACAACCTTTTTAAATCGTTTGAATCTCCGTTTTTATCTATTATTTTGTCTATTTTTTCTTGCAGTTTTTTTAAATCCTCTTTTACCCTTAAAATATCTAAATTCGTCAAATCACAGGTAACACCCCCAGGGATTATATAAGAGTTGTGAGGAAACTGTCCGGCAATTACAGCAATAATTTTTGCAATAAAAGAGGTTATACTTAGAGATTTTAATATTAAAGATTTATCCTGAATAAGAGTAGGATACAAAGTTACATAAAACCATTTTATATGATTTTGAATAATTTCAAGACCTGTTGTAATTTCTCTTAAAATTTCAGCCTTTTTACTGACTTTAATACCAAAAGCATTTTCAATAACCTTTGCAGTTGCGAGCAGATGAGAGTGTCCACAGATACCACATACCCTTGGATTTATAACAAGTGCATCCATATAGTGTCTGTTTTGAAGATACTTTTCAATTCCCCTATATTGCCAAAACTCAATTTCTGCAAACTCAATTACTTTATCTCCATAAATTTTTAAAGTCGCCTCACCCTCAATTTTATTAATTATCTTTTTGTTTATCTTCATTTTCACACTTTATAAGTCTTTTCGTAAGCCTTTCATTTGTAAGACTTTTAGCAATCCCGCTTAATGTAAGATACGCCCTTTTACTAACCCCAAGAGGAATGTTTGCTGGAATTCCCATAAAAGTTTCTGTTTGAAAAAGATTCTCTTTTGGAAAAAGAGGCTCGGTGCATCCAAAACAAGGCGTTCCGGCACGCGGTTTTGAATTTACTTCATTCCAAAGAATTTTATTGCAACTACTATGAGTAAAAGGTCCTTGACATCCAAAATAGTAAAAAAGACATCCCTCTTTTTCCCCAAACCTCTTAGCATCTACTTTCCATTCAAAATATTCATTCCTAGTGCATCCCATATGAGAAGTATATGAAAAAATTTCAACGGGTCTATTTAATTCATCAAGAACTATTTTTTTGTTTTCTTTTAGCATATTTAAAACATAAAAAAGCCATTCAGGATGCGCAGGACAGCCGGGAATATTTATAACTTTATCTTTGCATTTAAAAAATTTACCTTTTGAAGTTTTATTAAAAACAAGCCCCTCTCCAAAAATTCCCCCATAAACAGCGCATGTTCCAAGCGCGATAACCGTTTTTGCCTTAAAAAAAAGTTTACTTATAAGCTCATTCAAATCAAATCCGAGTCTTAAAAAATTAGATTTTATCGCACCTTCAACAATCAAAATATCACTGCTTTGGATTTTAAAATCCCCGCTTGGAAGTAAAGGGTGATAGAGAAGCTCAAAATCATCAAGAAAACTTAAATCTATATTAAAAAAAGAGTGAGAACAACCGTTACAGCTAACGGCATCTATCCATAAAAGTTTAGGCTTTGAGCGCATTATAGATATTTTCGCTTACAGGTTCAATATATTCATCAAGAGACTTGCCTAAAATATTTTCCCTATTTAAAAAAGCAAGCCCTCCGATATACCCCATAAAAAGACCAAAAGCCGCAAAAAAATCCTGATTTTTTAGCTCCTTTTTTCTAACTCCCTCTTCAAAAAAAATCATAATCTCCGTTACAAAAGGGCTAACACAAAGCATTCCCTCACATCCATTTGAAAAAATCTCTTTGTTTGATAAATATACTCTCATAAAATAATCCACAAGCTCAGGCTCTTCTTTTGCTTTTTTAAAATAAAGCTCAACTATTTTTTTAATCTTCTCTTTTGTAGATATATCCATTTCATTAATTTTTTTAATCTCATCTCCAAAAATTCTCGCAGTATATAACAAAAGCTCTTTTGCCAAAGACTCTTTGCTTGGAAAATAGTTATACATATTCCCAACACTCATTCCCATCTCTTTTGCAATATCAGCAATTGTTGTATTAAAAAATCCTTTTTTTGCAAAAAGTTTTAGGGCTGTGTGCATAATCTCTAACTTCTTCTTCTCTCTCACCTCTTACCTTTTTTTAGCCATTATTATAATATAATTTCAAAAAAAAGGTTATAAATGCATGAGTATTCAATAGTGGACTCCCTCCTTCAACTTGCAGAAGAACACGCAATAAAAAACAATGCAAAAAAAGTAACAAAAGTAGAAGTAAAAATCGGAGTTTTAAGCGGAGTGGAACCTGAACTTTTAAAAACTGCTTTTGAGACATTTAAAGAAGGAACTCTCTGTGAAGATGCTGAGTTTATTATGAATATCCAGCCAGTTGTAATTGAGTGTAATAATTGCAAAACAAAAAGCACTCTAAATAAAGATGAATATCTTTGTCCTAAATGTAAAAGCGGAGATATAAAGATAATTGATGGAGAAGATATGTATCTTATGAGTTTAGAACTTGAAACTGATGAGGAGTAACCTCATCAGCATATTTTTGGAGCGATTTTAACTCTGTATAAATTTCTATTTATATACAAATTCCCACTCTCTGGATCAAACTCAACATCTTCTGGTAAAAAGCAAGTTTTTAAGTCATCAAACATTAAATCATCAAATCTTATTTTTTTATCAAAAAACTTCTCTACAATAACTTTTGTATTTACAACCCTTCTATCACTTCCAAGGGCATACTCAACAACCGCCTCAAACTCTTCAACCTCATCAAACTCTTTTATCTTAGAGTGCCAAACTTCTAAAAAATATTCAAGTGCCTCAACTCCTCTCATATTATCCTCCATTTTAGCAGTAATCCGCCAAAAGCCCTTCTTTTAGCTGTTTATAAATCTCTTCCCCTGCAAATTTTCTTACAATTTCAAGCCCAAAACAAATTGCTGTCCCAGGACCTTTTGAAGTTAAAACATTTTTATCCTCTACAACCTTTGCATCGGCTACATATCCATCTTTTTTGATATTCTCTTCCCATCCAGGATAAGCTGTATATTTTTCTTTTAAAACTCCTGCTTCTTTTAGTGCATAAGGAGCCGCACAAATTGCACCTACATATTTACCTTTTTTATCCATCTCTTGGAGAAGTCTTTTTACATTTTCATCTTTTGCCAAGTTAATTGCCCCAGGAAGCCCACCAGGAAGCACAACCAAATCAAGCTCATCAGCATTTACCAGCTCAACCTTAGTATCTGGAATTACTCTTATATTATGAGCTCCAAAAATAACATCCCCTCCAACACCAGCTACAACAACATCAAGCCCACCTCTTCTCATAACATCAATTAAGCTCATAGCTTCAATCTCTTCAAACCCGTTTGCAAGTGGAACACACACTCTTGCCATTTTGCCCTCCTTTTTTAGTCTATTATACTAAATTTTATTTATTTTTTCAACTTACATTTTCTATTTTTACCCTCAAAAATGGATACTCATCAACTTTTTTCAAAATTACTCCAAAAGTCCCTTTAAGCAAAGGAAGCTTTTTAACTTCTTTAATTTCTCCATCAACTTTTACTTTTAAGGATTTTATCTTATTGGCTATTACAAATTGATGCGAGCACAAAAGCTCTTTGCTTTTTACAATATTTGGGTCAACACACGCATAAACAACGCTTCCATCAAAACTATCAAGCTCATCAATCTCATCCAATTTAAACTCTCTCTCAACCTCTAAAATCTCTTCTAAAATCGGATCAGAAGGAGCAAAAAAATTTGGTAAATCTATTCCCTCAATCTCAAATTCCCCAAATTCTTTTAACAATACCAAAAACTTTTTGATATTCTCAACTTTTGGATGAAGCAAAACATCTCTTCCAATTAAAATTTTACCCTTATTAAGTTTTTCTAAATCAAACTCATCAAAATTACTCTCACTAAACAAATACCCATCATCCATCTCATCAAAATATTTCTTTACGACTTCTGGAACTTTATTATAAGTAAAATGCTTTGCAATAAGCCCAATAACTGCCTCTTCTGCCATTGGCTCATAAGCAATACACTCTTTACCTTCAACTCTTATTGGATGCATAAAAATATCAGCCTTTATCTCTTTTAAAGGCAAATTTCCAATTGAAATTCTCATTTTTATCCCTTAAATTGATTTTGAAAATACTTTTTGATTTGCCATTTTCTTAAAATACTCATCAAACGGTAAAACTATATTTCTTATTAAAAGAGAACCAGTTTTGTTTATGAGTATCTTTTTTGGAGTAATCTCTAAAAGTCCCTCTCTTACAAACTCTTCAAGTTCTTTAAGTTCATTTTCAAATTTTTCCCTAAAATCAATCCCAAAAGTCTTTTCAAATCTCTCAATATCAAAGCTAAAATTCGCCATCATCTCCATTATTACATACTTTCTAATCAAATCCTCATCACTCAACTTAACCCCTCTAAATACCGGAAGTCTCCCCTCATCAATGGCTCTTTCGTAAGATTTTAAATCTTTATAGTTTTGAAAATAAGCCCTTTTTGTCTCACTAATAGAAGTTAAACCAAACCCTATCAAATCAGCCCCGCCTTTTGTGGTATAGCCTTGGAAGTTTCTGTGAAGCTCCCCTTTTTCAATAGCTCTAAACAACTCATCATCTGGCTTTGCAAAATGGTCCATTCCAACCATCTTATATCCGTTATTCTCAAAAAAGTCAATTACATATTTAAAAATTTTAAGCTTCTCCTCAGGTGTTGGCAAAGTAGTCTCATCAATTTTTCTCATCCCTTTTTTAAGCCAAGGCACATGAGCGTAGTTAAATACCGCAAGTCTGTTTGGGTCTAACTCTTTTACAAGATTTAAAGTCTTCTTAAAAGTCTCTAAACTTTGATAAGGAAGCCCATAAATTAAATCAATGTTAATACTCTCAATCCCTCCATTCCTTGCAATATCCACCGCTTTTTTTGTAACTTCAAAAGATTGAATTCTATTTACTGCTTTTTGAGTTGCCTCATTAAAATCTTGAACCCCAAAACTTACTCTATTTACCCCAAACTTTTTCAAAACATCCATATGCTCTTTACTAAAAAATCTTGGGTCAATCTCAACACTTATCTCAGCATCATTTTCAAAATTATCAAAATGAGAATAAATTGTTTTATAAATCTCTTCAAGCTCATCTGGCGTAAAAAATGTAGGCGTCCCTCCTCCAAAATGGAGTTGTCTAACAAGTCTTTTTGTATCAAGATATTTTGCCCAAATATCAAGCTCTTTTTTTAAATAATCAATATATCTTTTTCTTTTATCGGCTTTGCTGGTATAAACAACATTACATCCGCAAAAATAACACGCACTCCTGCAAAAAGGAAGATGAAAATAAAGGCTAAGAGGTCTAGTGGATTTTAACTCATCAATAATACTCTCAGGTGAGAGTTCTTTAAATTCAACCGCCGTTGGATAAGAGGTATATCTTGGAGCGTGGCGAGAGAAGCGAGATAGCTTTTTAAAGTCTATCATAGATATTCCTTAAACTCATCTGCAAACTCTCTTCCAACATATTTCCACTCATCAAATGGAACTAATAACTCTTTTTTAATCACTTTACCATCTTTTCCTTGAACCACCCCTTTTATTTTAATGCTATCATCTACCATTATTTTTGCATTAATTCCAACAGGAGCGTGACATCCAAGGTTTAACTCATCTACAAAATCCCTCTCCACACTAACTTCAACCTCTGTCCATAAATCATTAAGAGGCTTAACTGCTTTAATTACCTCTTCATCGTTTATTGTCTCAATTCCAAGAGCTCCTTGCCCCATTGCAGGAACCATAATATCAGTATCAAGCACTTCAACATATTTTACTTCTTTAATAAGCCCAAGTCTTTTAATGCCAGCATAAGCTAAGATAATAGCATCAAACTCACCCTTTTTTAGCTTATTAATCCTAGTATCCACATTACCTCTCAAATCCACAATTACAAAATCACTCCTAAACGCTTTTAACTGCATAGCCCTTCTTATTGAGCTTGTTCCAATTACCGCATTGTGAGGAAGCTCAGCAAGTGTCTCAAAAGTCTCACTCAAAAAGCAATCCTCAACCGCTTCTCTTTTTGGAATAGCTGCAAGAGTGAAATGTTCTTTATCATATTGAGTTGGAAAATCTTTTAAAGAGTGAACGGCTATTTGAGCTTCCCCTCTTAAAAGCGCCTCTTCTACCTCTTTAATAAAAAGCCCTTTACCTCCAATATCAGCAAGCGGCTTATTTAAAATTTTATCCCCCGTTGTTGTTACAATTTTTAGCTCAACTTCGTGTCCTAATTTTTCAAGTCTTTTTTTAACCCATTCAGCCTGCCATAAAGCAAGCTTACTTCCACGCGTTGCAATTTTTAGTTTCATTCAAACCCTTTTTTATATTAATTTTACCAAAATTATAAAAGTTTTGCAGCATCTTTGCTATGATAACTTATAATCATATCAGCCCCTGCTCTTTTAAAGCTAAGAAGTATCTCCATCATTAAACTCTCATAATTCATCCACCCATTCATACTTGCCGCTTTTACCATTGAATACTCCCCGCTTACATTATAAACACAAAGCGGTCTTAGGGTGTTCTCTTTTATTGTTTTAATAATATCCATAAATGCAAGGGCAGGCTTTACCATCAAAATATCAGCTCCCTCAGCCTCATCAACCAAACTCTCCAAAAGCGCTTCTCTTGCATTTGCTACATCCATTTGATATGTTTTTCTATCCTTTGGAAGATACTCACTCTCAACAGGTGCACTCTCCGCTGCATCTCTAAAAGGTCCATAAAAAGAGGAAGCAAACTTTGTAGAATAGCTCATAATAGGCATATAAGAAAATCCACTCTTATCAAGAGCTTCTCTTAAAGTCTTAACAATCCCATCCATCATCCCACTTGGTGCAATAATATCAGCCCCAGCTTTTGCGTGAATTATAGCTTGCTTTGCAGAGATTTTTAAGGTTGCTTCATTATCCACTGTTTTAAGCTTTGGATTGATTATCCCACAATGTCCGTGGTCTGTAAATTCGCAAAAGCACAAGTCTGTAATTACGGCAATTTTATCTCCAAAAGTCTCTTTTATCTTTCTTACACTCCTTGCAATTAGCCCCTCTTCATCCAAAGCATCACTCCCGCAAGAATCTTTTAACTTTGGAATTCCAAATAAAATAACTGCTTTTATTCCAAGTTCTATACACTCACCAACCTCATCCAAAAACGCATTTTCACCAAACTGATAAATCCCGGGCATTGACTTTATCTCTTTTTTTCCATCAAGCCCTTCTTTTATGAAAACTGGCATAATAAGGTCATTTTTTGTAAGATAAGTTTCTCTTACTAAATCTCTTATATTGCTATTAAGTCTTAGGCGTCTAAGATTCATTTTTGCTCCCTTAATTTTTTAGAATACTCTTTTGCATAATCTACAAAAAACTTAGCATTCTCAACCGGCACATCCGGTAAAATCCCGTGCCCAAGGTTAAAAATATGCCTATGCCCATTCATTATGTTTGCAATTTTCTCAACTGCTTCTTTTGTTGCACTTTTACTATAAAGCCTTGTTGGGTCCATATTTCCTTGAAGAGTATAATTATCTTCAAAAATTTCAAGTGCATACTCCATTGGAGTATTCCAATCAACTCCAATTACATCCATCTCTCCATCCATATCCCCCATATAAAGTCCAACACCTTTGCTAAACGCAATTACTGGAATATGAGGGTATTTTTCTTTTAATCTTCTTGCAATCTCTTTTATATAATTCCAAGAAAATTCAAAAAACTTCTCTCTCTCCAAAGCTCCCCCCCAACTATCAAACACCATAACAGCATCAGCCCCAGCTTCAATTTGTTTGCTTAAATACTCTATTGTCTCTTTTGTGTTAAAACTTATTAATCTGTGAAGAAGCATCGGGTTAGCATAAACCATCTTTTTTATTTTTGCATACTGCTTTGAGCCTCTGCCCTCAACCATATAAGTGGCAATCGTCCAAGGACTTCCGGCAAATCCAATAAGAGCCTTATCTTCTGGAAGTTTCTCTTTTATCTTTTTAATCCCTTCATAAACATAGCTTATCTTCTCATCAGCTTTTGAATCTAACTTATCAATATCCTCCTCACTCTCAATAGTTTTATCAAAAACAGGACCAACCCCTTTTTCAAACCTCAAAGGAAGCCCCATCTCCATTGGAAGATTTAAAATATCGCTAAACAAAATAGCAGCATCAACATCCAAAATCTCAACTGGTTGGAGCGTAACCTCAGCAACTATATCAGGATTTCTTGTCATCGTAAGAAAATCACCAGCTCTTCTTCTAACCTCCATATACTCAGGCAAATACCTCCCAGCTTGTCTCATCATCCAAACAGGGGTATATGGAGTCTTTTTGCCAAAACACGCATCAATAAAAATTTTTCCCATATTAAATCCTTTATTTAAAAATTCCTTTTTCCATATGATATTCGCACTTATTCATATCCATCTTTAAATCATTCTCACCAAAAAGCCTTTTTATAACCGATACAAACAAATCAGCCTCCGCATTATCTGATATCTTTCTAAGAGTCATATTTGGGTGGTGTAAAAAACGTTTAAAAGCGTTATGCAAAACTTTTTCAACCTCATCTTCAAGCTCTTTTGGAATATAGTGTTTTTTTACGGCATTTTTTAAAGCTCTTTTTGAACACTCTTTCGCTTTATCTTGCAAAAATTTAATAACGGGCTCAACTGAAACTGATTGGAGGTACTTTTTATATTCATCAACGCATCTTTTAATAAGCTTATTCGCACTTACAAGCTCTTTTTTTCTTTTTTCAATATTTCTTTGACTAATCTCTTTTAAATCATCAACTCTTATAATCTCAATATCTCCACATTCAATCTCTTCAATATCACTTGGAATAGCCAAATCAAACCAAACTCTTTTAAACTTAGTTGGCTTTACAAACTCCTTTTTAATAACAAAAGTAGGAGAAGAAGTAGCACAAAAGAGGAGTCTATAATTATTAACAAGCTTTGGCAAACTATCAAGAGAGTGCACATCAATATTAACCTCATCTCCAAGCTCTTCTTTTAGGGCAATTGCATTTTCAATAGTCCTATTAACTAAAATAATATTTACTCCCTCTTTAATCAAATTTTTACAAACAATCCTTGAAGTATCCCCAACTCCAACTACAATTGCACTATACCCACTCAAATCTCCAAGTCTCTCTTTTGCCTCTTTTACTGCAATACTTGCAACACTTACAGGCTCAGATGAAATTTGAGTTTGATTTCTTATCTTTTTAGCACATTTAAAAGAAAAATGGATAAGACGCGTAAGATTTTTACCAATATATCCTCTCTCATACGCTTCATAAAAAGAATCCTTTAATTGTCCAGTAATTTGCGTCTCTCCAACTACCATAGAATCAAGACTTGAAGCTACCTTAAAAATATGCTCAATCGCCTCATCCCCCTCAAACTTCTCAGCCTTTACCATCTCCTCAGGAGAGATGAATTTGTAAAAAACTTTATCATAAAGTTCATTTAAATCTCTTTTTTTATCAAATACAACCTCAATTCTATTACAAGTAGACAAAAGCAAAACTTCTTTAAACTCCTTAAAATCGTCAAGTCTAAGCTGGGATAGCTTGCTTCTTAAAACTACATCTGAGTTTCTATAATTAAAACTAATTACATAATACATCTTAAACCTTTTTTACAAACTCCGTTTTGATATAAATATTTTTTGCCAAGATATGCCCTGGCGTATCTCCTAAACGGATATTTTTAAATACTGTTCCTCTTTTTATAACTCCTCCCCCTTTTACATTCAAATCTTTAATAACCATCACACTATCACCATCTCTTAGCCTATTTCCCACACTATCAAGTTTTTCTTCTTCCTCTTTTTGTGCCAGTGCAAGCTCTTCATCACTTAAATACATCATATCCAATAAATCCGTTCTGCCTAACTTTTTCAAAAGGCGGTAAGTTAAAATCTTAACGCCCTTTTTATCACTCCACATACTCTCATTCAAACATTGAAAATGGTTTTCATCCAAATCTCCACTCTCAATTTGACTTTTACACTCTTCACACAAATTTACAATCTCACCCTCAACCTCAAATCCAGTTACATTTTTTCCACTTCCACAAAGTTCACAAACCATTTAATTTCCTTTATATTCTGGATGATAATCGTGAGTCTCTTTTTCTTTTTTGATTATCTCCATACTTTTTTTTCTTCTTTGAATAATTCCACCAATAAGCGTTACTAAAACAACCAAAATCCAAGCACCCATTCCAGCAAAAATAATATTTATCCACCAATATCCATCAGCTACTCCTTGACCATAACTATGAAGCCCTTGGGCGATATAGAAATTTACTCCAAAATATGTCATCAAAATAAAGAAAAACGATAAAAAGCTAAGAAGCGAAAAGATAAACTCTCCCTTCATCTCCGGAATCATTTTAGTATGAATAACTAGCGCATAAACAATCATCGCTATAAGACTCCAAGTCTCTTTTGGGTCCCAAGACCAATATCTTCCCCAACTCTCATTTGCCCAAACTCCACCAAGAAATGTCCCAATGCTAAGCAATGCAAGTCCAATATATAAAGAGATGTAGATAATATTATTTAGCTGCTTAATTTGAGCTTTTAAATCATACTTCTTACTCATTGCAAACAAAATCAAATTCAAAAGTCCAAGCATACTACCAACGCCCAAAAATCCATAACTTGATGTAATAACCGCAACATGAATCAAAAGCCAGTAACTCTTTAATACCGGTACCATATTAGTAATTTGAGGATTAATATTGTTTAAGTGAGCTACCATCATAAACATACCAGCTACAAAAAGCCCAGCTCCAAGTGCAAGCATTGACTTTCTAAAAAAGATTAATGAAGCAAAGGCACTACCCCAAGCAATAAATACAATTGACTCATAAGCATCAGACCAAGGAGCGTGTCCTGCAATATACCATCTTAAAATCATATTTGCAGTATGTAAAATAAGTCCAACATATCCTAAAACAATCAAAGCAAGTTCTACTTTTTTGTATCTTTTTCTTTTGATTATTTCAATAAATCCAAGAAGTATTGCAAGAAGTCCAAGAGTTGTATAAACTCCAATAAGTTTTGGGAAAATTGCCATTCTATTATATCTTATCTCCCACTCAATTTTAGAAGGAGATGGTAAAATCTCTTTACTATAATCTTTTTGAAGTTGATAAATTTTTTCTCTTGTAGACTTTTCAAGCTCTACATTATAAGTTTGAATCCCTTTTGCTAAATTACTAAAAAGATTAAAGTAAAACTGAGCATCCATTGGATTCATAAGCCCCATTTTAATTACTTGCTTAATATCATCAATACTAAACCAACGATAATTCATACTTTTTGAGTTTGGAGTTGGGAAGATTTTAAATATTTTTGCAGTATAAACTTCAAATGCGACATAAACTCTCTCATTAATTTTTAACCACTCTCTATCTAAAATATTTCTATCTTTATCAGGAGTTTTAAAGGCTTTGTCTATCTCTTTTGTAAATTTAAACTCTCCATTTTTATCAAAAAAGTCATTATAACTTGCATATTTTCCTTTAATTCCAAGAAGTTTTCTAATTTTTGGATGCCCAACATAAATTAAAGGAAGCTTTTCAAAGACATCTGGAAAAGCGACCATCCCAGCTACTATTTGATTATAATCCATACCTAATAGATGAGATTTTAACGTAAGTTTATGAACAATATCCAAATCCAAAGTATCCATTGGCTCAATTCTACCTCTTTGCTGCACTAAAACCTTACTCCACTCATCACTTACCGCTTTTGATTTTTGAGCATACTCTTTTAAATCAAAAGCATAAGAATGAGAATTAAACCCAACCATCAAAAGTACCAATAACCCAAAAAGCCCGCTTTGTTTAAGTTTTTTAACCGTAAGCATAAATCTACTCTTTCTATAAAACATACTCCAAAAAAATCCTATTACCATTAAAATATATCCAAAATAAGTAACCCACATCCCAGGGTCGTGATTTACTGAGAGAATACTCCCCCTCTCATCCATATCATAACTTGCTTGATAAAATCTATATCCTTTATAAACTAAAATATGGTTCATATAAATGTGATATTTAAAAAGTTTATTCCCATTTGTATCATAAATAGTAACATAACTATCATAACTACTTGGCTGCATACTTCCTGGATATTTTCTCATAACAAACTTATCAAGTTTAACACAAAAACCAAGCTCTTTTGGATACATATCAGAAGGTCTTGCTTTGCTCTTTTCTACCATAATTTCGCACTTCATTTGAGAGTTTCTAAGATGTAAAGTCCCTTCATACCCAAAATATCTTGTAATAGCTGCACCAAGTAAAATTATAATAATTGACAAATGAAGAACAAAAATTGGAGGTTTTTTATAAGTTTTATATTTAAACATAACTCCAATTAAATTAATCCCAATAAGCCACATCAACCCTTCAAACCATTTTGTCTCATAAACAGCTCCCCAAGCTTCTTGCATATTTGGAAGCAAAGTGGCATAAGCTTGGGCTATTAAGAAGATAATTGACAAAATTACCGCCATTTCAAGTGAAAAAAATATATCTCCAACTCTTTTTAAAATATTCATTTTTGACCTTGGTATCTATTATTTACATCTTTTAAAACTTGCAAAAATGTTTTTGGAGGTCTTGCGCCAATAAAACGATAAAATAATTCTCCATTTGGCTTAATAAACATAATGGTAGGAGTTGAACCTGTAAAATAAGTTTGAACATCTACTGGTAAATTATCTTTATCAGCTAAATAAAAAACTGGCACAAAATGCTTATTAATATAATTTGCAACTTCATCGTTTGTATAAACTTTTGTAGCAAGATATTTACACGGAGGACAATGAGATAATGCAACATCTACCATAATAAGTTTATTTTCTTTTTTAGCAAGCTGCTTTGCTAAATCATAACTCATAGCCCAATTAACTTTACCGCCCCAATCAACCGCAAATAGAAAAATCCCTAAAATCAATAATATGATTTTTTTCATAATACTCCTTTTTTAGGAGTATTGTAACAAAAATGTAAGAAATTAAGAAAGAAAAAAATAAAGAAAGATTATTTTTCTTCCTTATCTAAAATATTAAGAAGATTAGGATGAGCAAAGTTTGACATTGCATAGTCATTATGACATTTCACACAACTAACATCTTCTCCATTTCTTTTTGCTTCCCAATAATATTTTTCATGAATTTTCTTAACTTCCTCACTAAGTCCAATAGCTTTTGCAGGTTCTTTTATTCCATGGTGACAACTTAAACATCCACTATCATATGTATAATGTTTCATTTCCCAGAAATTTTCTTTAAAATCAACTCTTTTTATAATTCCAAACTGAGCTAAGGCATCTCTTGTACCGCTTAATCCTTTTGCCACTAAATAACCAATCAAAGAGTTATGAGGTAAGTGACAGTCCGTACAATGATGAGCTGCAAATCCGTGAGGATTGTTTCCACCATGCACACTAAAATGAAAACTCTCAACCATAGGTTTCATTGTATGACAACTTTGACAAAAGCTTGGCTGACCTGTTTTATCCACCAAAACAGCCGCAATATAAGAAATTCCAAGCCCAATAACAGCACCTGCTATTAAAGCTCCAAGTGTAGATTTTTTCATACTAAACCTTTTTTATACTTTTTTCGTTTGTTAATGATTGGAGAATTATAAATAAATAAAGTGCCCCAAAAGTGCCTTTAACATTAATTTCACAATTCTATTACAAAAACCGCCCCTCTTTTAGAATTATACACATACAATTTACCATTAAAATGCTTAGTAATTATAATTTTACTCATATAAAGCCCTATACCAGTCCCTTGGGATTGAAATTTAGTAGTAAAATAAGGCTCAAAAATTTTATCCATTATCTTCTTATCAACACCTCCCCCACTATCTTCAATCTCAATTCTTTTCCCATCAACTCTTATCCAAATTTTTCTCTCTTCTTTATCTTTTAATACATCAATTGCATTATTTAAAATATTTAAAATTACTTGCGAAAATTCAGTTTTATACCCATTTATCGCCTCTTTATTTTTAACCTCTAAATAGACTTTAACTCTATTTTGCTTTAACCTACCCTCAATTAATCTTAATGCATCATTTATAATCTCATCTGGATAAAACTTTACCTTTTTTGTATCCCTTTTAAAAAAATTTATAAAATCATCAATCGTATCACTCATATAATTAATTTGCATAAGCGCATTCTCTTTAAATTTCTCAAACCTCTCTTTATCAAGCTTACCCATTTTAAATGCCATATCAAGATTTTGAATAAGCAAAGAAAGACGAGTTAGAGGATGTCTCCACTGATGAGCAATATTTCCAAGCATCTCTCCAAGGGCTGCAAGCTTACTTTGGTGCATAAGAAGTTGCTCTTTTTGACGCCTTTTTTCAATCTCTTCTTTTACCCTCTTATCAAGCTCTTCATAAAAGTGATAAAGAGGTTTTGAGAAAAACATCCCAAGAGGAATAGCAACAACAAAAGAGACAATCAACATAATTAAAACAAGTCTTTGAGAGAGGGTATTTGTTTTTTCTAAAATTTGTCTATTTTGAATAAAAACAAGCTTTAAATCTTTTGATAATTTTTTAATATAAATATCATCACTTATAAATCCACTCTCTTTTTTTAAAATTTTTTTTGCCAAAATATAAGGAAAAACATCATAAATACTCTTAGCTTCTCTAACTCTATTAAAAAAAATATTCCCATTTTTTCCCAAAAACATCACATCATACAAATCTCCAAGAGGAAATTCTTTTATAAATCCTCCAACCTCAATAAAACCTCTATTCTTAATAGGAGCAACGGATAAAATTTTTATCCCTCCACTGCTAACTTTTTCCCTAAATCCTTTCTTAAATGGTAGCTTTTCATACAATGAATTACAAACTACATCATCTTCTCTTTTAAAACACCCAAGCACTACTCTTTTATCTTTATTAAAGTAAATAATTTTTGTCAAATCACTATTTGATAAAAGAAGGCTTTTAAACACCGATTTTATAACAATTGGATTAACATTAAATTTAGAATCAAAAATATCATTTTTCGCAAGGGCTAAGGTGCTTTTTTTTATACTAAGCGCTCTCTCTTTATATATGTAAAAGATATTATTTGCAGATAGCTTAACTTTATCTTTAAACTCCATACTAACCGATTTATTAAAAATATAAACCGCACTATAAGTTACAACCACTACAATTAAAAACCCAAACAAAAAAAAAGCAGTAATAATATCAAATTTAAAATCACTCTTTTTCAATTTTATATCCACTTCCTCTTACATTCTTAATAAAATTCTCTTTTAACTTCGCCCTTAACTTCTTAACGCGAGTTCTTATTGTATTATCGCAAATATTTTTACCATCCCACACATAATCTTTCAAAGTATTTAAATCTACCACTTGACCTCTATTTTTTACTAAAAGCTCCAAAAAATATTTCTCATTTTGAGAGAGTTCTACCTCCTTATCTTTGTAAAAAAGTTTTAATTTATTTAAATCAAAATAGTAATTATCCGTAATCTTAACTATATTAGTATTTTTAAAAACAAGTCTTTTTGTCCTTAGTTCAAGCTCTTTTAAATCAAAAGGCTTTTTAATATAATCCGCCGCCCCTAAATTAAAAGCCTTTTCCATATGATTAATATCCGAATAAGCAGTTATAAAAATTACTGGAATATCTTTTGCGTAATTTTTAAGCTCTTCATAAAATTCATATCCATTCATTTCAGGCATATTAATATCAATTAAAAAAATATCATACTTATTAGGATAAATAACTTCCAAAGCTTTTGTAGGAGAGTTAAAATAATCAACTTTATTTCCTTGAAGTTCAAAATACTCTTTTATACTCTCCCCTATAAACTCATCATCTTCAACAAGCAAAATTTTCATAAATTCTCCTTAAAAGTGCCAAAAAAGTGCCTTTTAATAATTTTATTCCATAAATTTTACCACAATTTAGTTAAAAAGTAGTATTATTATAAATGAAACTTCTTGAAAAGGAGAATATATGTCAATGAATAGAAGAGACTTCCTAAAAACCGCAGCAGCAGTAGCAGCAGCAAGTGCAGCTGGAATTTCTATCCCAGAAACTGCAAAAGCTGAGGCTAACAAAGCTGAGGAAGGATGGCAATGGGATAAAGCAGTTTGCCGCTTCTGTGGTACTGGTTGTGGGATTATGGTAGCAGTAAAAGATGATAAAGTTGTAGCAGTAAAAGGTGACCCACTAAACCCAGTAAATAGAGGTATTAACTGTATTAAAGGTTATTTTAACGCAAAAATTATGTATGGGGCTGATAGATTAACTCAACCACTTCTAAGAATGAACGATAAAGGTGAATTTGATAAAAACGGAAAATTCAGACCAGTTTCTTGGAAAAGAGCATTTGATGAGATGGAAAAACAATTTAAAAAATATTACAACGAACTTGGACCAACCGGAGTTGCAATCTTTGGTAGTGGACAATATACAATTCAAGAAGGTTATGCAGCAGTAAAACTTGTAAAAGGGGGATGGAGAAGCAACAACATTGACCCAAATGCAAGACACTGTATGGCAAGTGCGGTTGTTGGATTTTATCAAACATTTGGTATTGATGAACCAGCTGGATGTTATGATGATATTGAAATTACTGATACTGTTATTACTTGGGGTGCAAATATGGCTGAGATGCATCCAATTCTTTGGTCAAGAGTATCTGATGCAAAACTAAACAATCCAGATAAATACTTTGTAGTAAACTTATCTACTTATAGAAACAGATGTTCTAACCTTGCAGATATGGAAATAATTTTTAGACCAAACACAGACTTAGCAATTATGAACTACATCGCAAGAGAAATTATCCATAGAAACGCAGTAAATTGGGACTTTGTTAAAAAACATACAATCTTTGCAACAGGACACGCTGATATTGGATATGGATTAAGAGACCCTAAAAAAGCAAAAGCTCTTGGATATTCGGATAAAGAACTTCAAACAATCAAAAAACAAGCAGCAAAAGTTGTAACAGAAGAAGAAGCTATCGCACTCTCACCTATTGGTAAATGGAAAGCTGGTGATGAGATGGAGATGACACACGCAAAAGGAAAAGCACCATTCTGGCACTGGGCTATCAGTTTTGATGATTTCAAAAAAGCAGTTGAACCTTATACTCTTGATTATGTAGCAAAAGTAGCAAAAGGTAATAAAGAAGAAAGTCTTGAAGAGTTTAAGAAAAAACTTGTAAAACTTGCTGATTTATATTGTGATCCAAATAGAAAAGTTGTAAGCTTTTGGACAATGGGCTTTAACCAACACGTAAGAGGAAGCTGGGTTAACGAACAAATTTATATGATTCATTTACTACTTGGAAAACAATCTCAACCTGGAAATGGAGCATTCTCTCTAACAGGACAACCAAGTGCTTGTGGTACTGCAAGAGAAGTTGGAACATTTGCTCACAGACTTCCAGCAGATTTACTTGTTGCTAATCCAAAACACAGAAAAATTACTGAAAAACTTTGGAAACTTCCAGAAGGTACTCTAAATCCAAAAGTTGGTAGCCACTTCTTAAAAATTATGAGAGATATGGAAGAAGGTAAAATTAAATGGGTTTGGGTACATGTAAATAACCCTTGGCAAAATACAGCAAACGCAAACCATTGGCTAAAAACTGCAAGAACAAAAGATAACTTTATTGTTGTAAATGAGTGTTATCCAGGAGTTAGTGCAAGAGTAGCTGACTTAATCTTACCAGTTGCTATGATTTATGAAAAATGGGGAGCTTATGGAAATGCTGAAAGAAGAACACAACATTGGAGACAACAAGTAACGCCTCCTGGTGAAGCAATGCCAGACCTTTGGACAATTATGGAATTTTCTAAAAGATTTAAACTAAAAGAAGTTTGGAAAGAATGGCCACAGGCAAAATTACCAAATGTGCTTGATAAAGCAAAAGAGATGGGATATGACCCTGAGATGACTCTATTTGATGTGCTTTATAATAGAGAAGAGTATCGCAAAAACTTCCCATGGCCAGATCCAATTGCAAAAAATCCACAAACTGGTAAACTTCATCCAAATACAGAAGCAGCTGGCGATGGAAGAGATATTATGGGTGAAGATGGTAAACCATTTAAAGGATATGGATTCTTCATACATAAAGCACTTTGGGAAGAGTATAGAAAATTTGGGCTTGGACACGGACACGACTTAGCAGACTTTGATACATACCATAAAGTTAGAGGTCTAAGATGGCCAGTAGTTAATGGAAAAGAGACTAAATGGAGATTTAATGTTGAATATGACCCATATGCAAGAAAACATGCAAAAGAAGGTGAAAAATTTGCATTCTATGGACCACTTCTAAAAACAATTAAAAAAGGTAACCTTCAAGGACCAATTGAAAGTGAAGGAAAAGTTCATCTTCCAAATAAAGCAAAAATCTTTTTCAGACCATTTATGGTGCATCCAGAAGACCCTAAATATGATAAAGATGGATACAATTTCTGGCTATGTACTGGAAGGGTACTTGAACATTGGCACAGTGGAACTATGACTATGAGAGTACCAGAGTTATATAGAGCAATGCCAGAAGCACTTTGCTATATGAACCCAGAAGACGCAAAAGAACTTGGAGTCCAAAGATTTGACTTAGTTGTAATTGAGAGTAGAAGAGGAAAAGTTAAAGCAAGAGTTGAAACAAGAGGTAGAAACAAACCTCCAAGAGGACTTGTATTCATTCCATGGTTTGATGAAAAAGTATTAGTAAACAAAGTTTGTCTTGACGCAACTTGTCCATTAAGTAAAGAGACTGATTATAAAAAAGCAGCTGTTAAAATTTACAAAGCATAAGGAATTTAATGGATAATAAAAGGCGTTCTTTCCTAACTTCAATAATCCAAGCTTCCGCTGCGGCGGTTGCTGCTGGAAGTGTTGTCGCTGGATTTGTAGAAGAAAACAAAGACAAACCTCTAACTCTTCGCCCTCCTGGGGCATTAAAAGAAGAAGAGTTTTTAAAAACTTGTATTAGATGCGGGCTTTGCGTTGAAGCTTGCAAAAACAGAGAAAATAAAGTAATTATTGATGGAAAAGAGATTGAAACCTTAAAACTTGCTGCACCAGGAGATAAAGCACCAATAGGAACGCCTTATTTTATTCCAAGAACTGGACCTTGTTTTATGTGTGATACTATTCCTTGTATGTATGCATGTCCAACCGGAGCTTTAACTCCTGATATGTGTAAAAATGATAAAGGCGAAGTTTCAATAGACTATGCAAAAATGGGAGTTGCAGTAATTGACCCAAGCAGTTGTATTGCCTTTTGGGGACTTCAATGTACTGCTTGTTATAGAGCATGTCCAGAGATGGATAAAGCAATTACCATTGAATGGAGAAAAAACGAAAGAACCGGAAAACACGCTTATAGAATTCCAGTAGTACACGAAGAAGCTTGCACTGGATGTGGAATGTGTGAGATGGCTTGTGTAACTGAAAAACCAGCAATTAAAATATTCCCAAGAGAAGTATTCTTAGGAAAAGCCGGAGATAGGTATGTTAAAGGATGGGATAAAAAAGACCAAGAAAGAGTTAAAAACGCTTCAATAAACACAACAACTCAAACTGGTAGAAGCAAAAAAAGTGCAATTGAAAATCTAAATGAAGGTATACAATGGGACAAATAATTAAAAATAAATACCTCATCCTAAGACGCCTATCTCAAATTCTTATTTTGTTTTTATACTTTGGAGCAAACTATTTTGGATGGAAAATTTTAGTGGGAAATTTAAGTTTTTCTAAATTTTTAAATACTATTCCTCTTACAGATCCATATGCATTTTTGCAAATGGTATTTGCCGGAGCTATTATTAGTGCTGATTTAATCATTGGAGTTTTGGTAATTTTAATCATCTATGGACTTATTGGAGGAAGAGCGTTTTGTAGTTGGGTATGCCCTGTAAATATGATTACTGATTTAGCTGCTTGGGTTAGAAGAAAAACTAACCATGAAAAAGACAATTTAATCTCAACTCAAAAAATTAAAAAATTTAGATACTTTTTTGCAGCTACTTTATTATTAATATCAGCAATAGTTGGGGCAGCCGCATTTGAATTTATAAGTCCTATTGGAATATTTACAAGAGGTGTGGCTTTTGGAATTGGATTTGGATGGATTTGGCTTTTTGTAATATTTTTATTTGATGCATTTGTTCTTAAAAATGGTTGGTGCGGACATATTTGCCCACTTGGCGCAACTTATAGCATAATTGGAGCAAAAAGTTTAATTAGGGTTTATCACACAAAAGAAAATTGCACAAATTGTGGAAATTGTCTTACAATTTGTCCAGAAAATCAAGTTTTGAGTCCTGTGATTAATAAAAAATCTGACTTTATAAATGGAATTGAATGCACAAATTGTGGAAGATGTATTGAAGTGTGTGATGACAATGCGCTAAAATTTAGTATAAGATATTTAATAAAACAAAAAGGAGCAGAAAATGAAAAAAATCCTACTAAGTAGCGTAGTTATTGGACTATTAATCCTTACTGGTTGTAATCAAACAACTACAACTACTTCTAAAAATGTAACTACTACTCCAAAAAAAGTAGCAAAACCAGTAAAAATAACTGGTATTAGAAAAAGCGATTTAAATAAAGGAAGTGCAAACCTTCCAGTTGTAAAATATCACGAAACAGCACCAATCCCAGGTCAAGTAAAACCATTTGAAAAGTCATTCGTAACAGCACCTCCTATGATTCCTCATAGCATCAAAGGAATGGTTCCAATTACTGCAAAACAAAATATGTGTTTAAATTGTCACTTACCTCAAAACGCAAAACAACTTGGAATTACACCTATGCCAGAAGACCACTTTATTGACAACTTTGAAAATGGAAAAAAAGTTAAAAGAGTTGCAGGTAGTAGATGGTTCTGTACAACTTGTCACGCACCACAAGCAAATATTCCACTTGCTGTGGAAAATAAATTTGAAAGCTTAAAAGGTAAAGCAGGACTAAAATGATAAATAAATCAAAAAGAAACTTTTTTAGGAGAGTCTCCTCTCCTTTGAAATCTTACATATTTCCTCCATATTACGAAAAAAAAGAAGATTTTTTAAAATGTATAGAATGTGAAGATAAAGATTGTTTGAATGCGTGCAATGAAAAAATTATAGTAATTGAAAACGAAATGCCTATTATAAAATTTGATAAAAGTGGATGCACATATTGTGACGAGTGTGCAAAAGTGTGCAAAATAGGCGTATTATCAATAGATAAAAAAAGAAAAATTGAAGCTGAAATGATAATAAACCCTAAAAAATGCATTGCGTGGAATCAAACAATCTGCTTTTCTTGTCAAGACATTTGTCAAGATAACGCGATTCAATACAAAGGAATGTTTTACCCAATAATTGATGAAAATAAATGTACAAGTTGTGGATTTTGTGTAAGCGTATGTCCAACCAATGCAATTGAAATAAAAACTTTATAGGAGAGAAAATGAGACTTTTAGTAATATTCTTAGCAGTATACGCATTTGCCATTGGTCCTTTAAAAAAAGTTACTTATAACTATTATATCTCAAAAATAGCCTTTAATAAAGAACTTTTAATAGCTGGACTAGAAAATGGAGAAATTGTTTTTAAAGATTTTAAAACTCTAAAAACTCTTTACAAATTTTCTTTACCAAAAATTCACGATTTTATGGGAGATTTAGTAGCAATGCCAATTTACTCTCTTGATATATCCCCAAACAAAAAAAACCTTTTAATCTTAGCAGAAGGAGAAGAAGCATCAAGAATTCTTTTTTTAATGGATTTAAACACCAAAAAACTCACCAAAATCTTTACTACAAAAGATACTTTAATGAAAGCAAGATTTATTGATAATAATCATATTTTATTTGGACTTTTAAGTGATGAATTAATTTTATACGATTTAAAAAACAGAAAACAAATTTATAGAAAACAAGTTGGAAATTATAGCTTTTCAACTTTTGCACTTAATAATACAAAAACAAAAGTTGCCATTGGAGATGAGAGTGGAGCTATAAAAATAGTAGATACAAAAAATGGAAAAATCTTAAACAAAATAATAGCTTACAATAAAGATAAGACATTAACCCTTGATTACCAAAAAAACTTAATCATTAATGGAAGTTCAGACAAAAAAATTGGAATTTATACTGAAAATGGAAACGAAAAAGTTACAATAAAAGCGAAATTTTTGCCTTATGCCGCCGCTCTTTCTCCAAAACTTGATACCTTTGCGATTCAATATGATGAGCAAAACAACATAAAAGTATTTTCTATCTACAAAAAACCTCTATATACTCTAAAAGGACATACAATGGCACTAAATGGAATGAAATACCTAGATAAAAATCAAATAATTAGCTTCTCACCAGCAGAAATCATAATTTGGAAAATAAAGGAGTAAAATGAATATTTCAAGCATTATTGTAAAAACATTACCAAAAAATTACGATGCCGTTTGGCTAAATTTACAAGAGAGTGATTTATGTGAAGTCCATTTTGGAGATAAGGAAAAAGGAATAATAATAATTACAATTGAAGGAGAGTGTGTAGAAGAGGAGATTGATAAATTAAGACAAATTGAAGAGATGCCATTTGTAATTAGTGCTGAGATGCATATGAGTTATTGCGAAGAAGAACTTGATAAAATGAAAGAAGATATAGATTTTAACAAAACTCTAAAAGACTTAAATACAGAAAAAAAAGCCGAAGAAATTCAATATTTTGGCTCACTTAAAGGAAAATATTAAAATTTTTAATTTATTGCTTATTTTGGCACTTTTTAGACACTTTTTTTTTATAAAATATAAATGAGAATTCCAAAAAGGAGTAAAAATGAAAAAAGTAGTAACTGCTGGACTTGGAATTGCAGCTATTAGCTCACTTGCATTTGCAGCAAATAGCTTAGATTCTAATCCAAACTATGCAAAACTTAAAAGTTTTCACCCAAAAGGTGTAAATAACGATCAATGTATTATGTGTCACAAAACTATGGACCCTGGAATTGTTGCTGATTGGAAACACTCTAAACACGCAAAAATGGGGGTTGGATGTGTTGAATGTCACGTAGTTCCAAAAGATTATCCAACTGCATTTAAAGCTCACCCAGTTCAAGGAAAAGATTGGACTGTTCAAATTGCAGTATCATCTGTAACTTGTGCTAAATGTCACGCAAAAGAAGTGGAAGAATACCTAAATTCAGGTCACGCAAGAGGTGCTGCTCAATGGCTTGCAACTCCTAAAAACAAACACGGTTACTTAATGACTAAACTTGCGTATCATTATGAAAGTTTAAAAGGTAAAAACGCGACTTATGGTGTTAGTGGCGAAAAAATGGCAAAAGGCATCAGAAGAGATGATGAAGTATTCTATGCAAATGAAAAAAATCCAAGAATTGCTAATTTAAATGTAGCAAATATTTGTATTCAATGTCACGGAACTGTTATTAAACTTGACAAAAACGGAGTACCTGATGCAACAACTTGGCCAAATGACGGTATTGCATCACTTTATCCAGATGGAGGAGTTGGAAACTGTCTAAGCTGTCATAGCAGACATAAATTCACAGCAGCAGAAGCAAGACATCCAGCAGCATGTAGTAACTGTCACCTTGGACCTGACCATCCAATGAAAGAAGTATTTGAATCAAGCGTTCACGGACATATCTTTGAAACAAACGAAGAAGATTACAACTTTGAAACTAGTGAACAAATCCCAGGAAAAAATGTAAGAGCTGGTACATGTTTTACATGTCATATGAGTAAAATTAACGGACTTAAAGCAACTCACAATGTATCACTTAGACTTAAATGGAACCTTTGGGCACCAGATAGCTTCCTAAGAACTGGTGGACATGAAACTGCTGGTTGGACATTCTGGAAAGGTGGTGGAAAAGTTGAGTGGGGTAAAACTGTAATTAGAGGTAACGCAAAAGCTGGTAATCCAGGTGGTCCAGAAGCAGCAAGAGCTGAAATGAAAAAAGTTTGTATGACTTGTCACCAAGCAGCATTTACAAACAATTACTTCCAAAGAGTAGATGCAGCAGTTAAAATTTATAACCAATATAAATCATTTGCAAACAAAATGATGGCTGATTTAAAATCAAAAGGATTAATTAAATCTGATGTATGGAGTGATCCATTCTTCAAACTATATTATTATTTATGGCATCATGAAGGAAGAAGATTTAGACATGGTGCTGCAATGGGAAGCCCAGACTATGCACATTGGCATGGAGTATTCCAAGTAATGCAAGACATTAGAGAAATGAAAGATATTTATGATTACAGACTAAAAATGCTTAAAAAATACAAAGACCCTAAAAAAGCTCTTGCAGAAGAACCTCCAATGCCAGTTGTTACTCACGAATAATTTTTTGCCCTTTTTGGGCTTTTTTATTTTCTTATTTATAAATAGCGTCAGAGGAAAAAGCAGACAATCAAAAGCAGACAATCAAAAGCAGACAATCAAAAGCAGACAATCAAAAGCAGACAATCAAAAGCAGACAATCAAAAGCAGACAATCAAAAGCAGACAATCAAAAGCAGACAATCA
>JAMOSZ010000004.1 GCA_027062625.1 Nautiliaceae bacterium | reverse complement strand
CGCCCTCTCCGCCATTTAATTAAAATCCTCTAAATAACGCTACTTTTTGTAAAATAAATCAACCAGTGTTAGTTGTTTTTGTGGGATATTAACTTATAGTAGAACTATCAATAAATTTGGCAATTGTAATAATTTTATGACTCAGCTAATTAATCATTACTTTACTTTTTTCTCATTCGGATGTGATTTTGCAATTAGTAAAGTCAAACTTGTTAATGTTGCAAAATTGATATTATTCATTTGATAAATTGTTTTTATCTAAAAAACTGACAAATATATAAACATCAATTCTTTTTTTTCATCTATAAAAGGATGGTCTTTTACAACATAATAAAGTAAATTTTCTGCTTTTTCTTCAATTGGTGCTAATAGTTCTATTCTATTAGGTGTTTGAGAAATATGTTCAAGTATTCTTTTAAAACTTTCATTTTTTTGCATTTTAGGGGGTATTATAGTTAAAGAGTTTGACTCAATAAGAGCTATTATTGAGGGGGGTTATTACATTTGCACTTTGCGATTTTATTTTGGGTATTTTTGAGTCGAAAATATATTATTGAGATTTAGCTATTTTTTTTGTTAAAATTTTTCAAAAAGGGAACATATGTTTAAGCTTTTATTATTTAATACCATTTCGCTTCTTACAATTCTAAATCCAATAGCAGCAACTGCAATTATGCTCTCTTTGGTGAAGTATTCAGAAATTCCAGAGGTTTCAAGAAAGACGAGTTTGGTTGTATTTGTTGCAAGCGTTGTTACTATGCTTGCTGGGGGATTTATTTTAAAGCTTTTTGGGATAAACATCCCATCAATTAAGGCAATAGGTGGAGTTATTTTATTAATCATTGCTCTTAATATGATTCAGGGAAAAGAGATAGCTCCAACAAATGCTACAAAAGAAGAACACAAAGCCGCAGAAAATAGAGATGATGTGGCAATTATTCCTCTTGGAATTCCGATTTTATTTGGTCCAGGTGTTATTACAACTATTATTTTATTAAGCGAAAAGGCTATAACTTTTCATCAAAAGGTAATTTTGCTTATTTCTATAATGATTTCATCTTTTATAGTTTATCTTACTTTAAGAAATGCAATTTTTATCTCAAAGCTTCTTGGGGTTAATGGATTAAAGATTGTAACAAGACTTATGGGGCTTATTATTGGGGCTATTGCTTTTTTATTTTTGGTAGGGGGAATAAAAGCCCTTTGGAATATGCTATAAGGAGTTAGTTTGGGAAGGTTACTTTTTTTATCTTTTATTGTAGGGGGTATAACTGGTGGATTTATCGTTATTTATGGGCTTTTGACTAAGTTTTTATCTTATTTGCTTTTTTTAGGGGACCCTTTTGAGACTATTCCAAAGCTTCCTTTTTGGTATGTTTATGCCGTGCCAATTATTTCTATATTGATAGTAAACTATTTAATCCAAAAAAACGAAGTGGTAAGAGAGTATGGAGTTAGAGAAATTGCCGATGCGATAGATAAAAATAAACTCTCATTTAAGATAAAAGATTTGCTTCTTAAAATTTTTGCTTCATCTTTATCCATTGCCTCAGGATTTGCTATTGGGAATGAGGGTCCAAGTGCGGCAATTGGTGCGATGATAGCTGATAAAGTGCACGAATTTATGAAATTGCCAAAACATCTTTTAAAAGTTTCTCTTAGTATTGGGGCAAGCAGCGGGATTGCCGCTATTTTTGTCTCTCCGGTAACTGGGATTATGTTTGCAATTGAGAATTTGGCTTATGAGTTTGTTAGGGATTTTGGAGGGTATTTGATTTTGGGGGGAGTTATTGCTTTTAGCATTGCTTTTCACTTTTTAGAACCTCTTATTTTTAACTATTCTATGGGTAAATTTGTAGAGTATAGATATATTATAGTTACTTTTTTGTTTATTCCCGTTATTACTTTTTTTGTATTTTTTTATCTTTATCTAAAAGATAGGGTTTTGTATTTATTAGGGCTTAGAATTTTTGAGAGATTTTTACCATTTAGAAACTATATTTTAGCTATTATTGGGGGATTTGTTATTGGAACGATTTTAATAATTTCACCTTATGCGGCTTTTAGTGGGCATGAGGTTGTTAAGATTTTGATAAATAATTCAAACTATTTTCCTTTGTGGATGATTTTTGCAATTATTGTATTAAGGATTGTTGCAACGAGTGTTTCTATTTATGCAAATGCGGTTGGGGGGATATTTGTTGCATTAATGAGTATTGGAGCTTTTGTTGGGTATGGATTTGGAGAGATAGTGAATTTGTATTTTCCTTTTGAGATTGAGCCTTTTTATTTTGCGGCTATTGGGGCTGGGGTTTTTATGGGAGTTAATATGAAACTCCCTCTAACAGCGGTAGTCTTAGCTCTTGAAATGACATATGATTATAATGTAATAATCCCAACTGGAATTTGCGTTGTTGTGGTTAGTTATTTAGCTTCGTTAAAATTTGAACTTCATAAACTTCATTTAAAGGTTAAAAAATGAAAAAGTTACTTTTGTGTTTTTTTGGGATTTAATTTACTTTTTGAAGTAAGTGTTGATAAGCTTTTAAAGGAAGGTTAATAAATCTTCGCCTGAGTATGAAATTTAATCCTCCTTCTTTTAATTTTGATGTGAAAAATCAAAAAGAGTATATTTCTAAAATTTATTTAAGTGTTTCTTTTGAAATTATTGTAAAAAAAGAGGACAAAAAAAAATTTTTATGCTATAATTCTAATAGCCCCAGCCCTGTGCAAGGAGCGGCGGAGGCAACGCTTCAGGCCCGGAAGGGAGCAGAGCACCTCCGTCACTCCTGTGCCGCAGGTCTCTGGGGTCTTAAAATTTTCAACAAAATCTGAAAAATTGAGCAAAATTGGCTGATTTTGGCAAAATTTGTTGAAAATTTAAAAGGTCTTTGAAAATCCGAAAAT
>JAMOSZ010000003.1 GCA_027062625.1 Nautiliaceae bacterium | reverse complement strand
CTAAGTAAAAATCTTTTACCCATTTTTTCTCCTTTTTAGTTTTAAATTCTCAAGTTTGCAAACTCGTTTGGACTTACATCGGCAAAACCGAATGCCAAAGTGCAAACCTCGTTTGTGATATTATATACAAAAATTTTTAATAAATCAATAGATTTAAAAAATTAAATATTATGTTATAATTTGTTTTATGAAAAAATTTATTTTAATAAAAAGTACAAAAGAATATATATTTATTAGCACAGAACTAAGTAAATCCCTAAAAATTACTGAAAATATACTTAAAATAAATTATCCAAATTTAAAATACAAAAATATATTTTATTTCAAATGTAAAGATATATTAAACATATATAACTACAATTCAACAGGGATATCTCTTCCAGAGGGATTTATAATATATAAAAATACTCAAAAAGATGGAATTTATATGCTACCAAACCCAAAAGGTTATATTAATATAGTAATAAGAAAAAAAGGGTGTTTAATAAAAGATTATTTTGTATATACTTTAAACGAGCAGGATAAAAAATTACTTCAATTTGAATATAATCTCCCCCTCTTTACTGAAAATTATTCTAATTTTATACAACAAGGATTAAAAAAAATTTCATTACTTGAAATAATAAAATTTTTGCCTTTAATAAAAATAAATAAAAATAAAATAAAACTTTTTTTTAATTCACTTACTTTTCCTTTTCTGATAACCTCAATAATATTAACATTATTAGCCTATGGAATAAAAACATATTACCAAGATATCTATTCAAAAAAACTTCAAAAACTTAAAAATTTAAAAAAACAAAGTCTAACTCTTAGAAACAAAATAAACATCATACATTCCCTTACAAAAAAATATACACACATACTAAACGAAACAAACAAAAATAAAATAAACATCATAAATAAAATCGCCGCTTCTTTAAACAACGATTCAAGAATTTCATATATCAGATTAGAAACAAAACAAATCATCTTCACAATTGACGCAAACGATTCTACCAAATTGCTCACAAATTTAAATAAAATAAAAGAGATCAAAAATCTGAAACTAATATCATCTGCCCCAATTAATAAACATCTAAAACGCTACAGATTTGAAGGAGAAATTTATTGATTAAACTTTTATATGTAGTACTAGGAATATATATACTCATTAAATTCTATTCACCCGTTGTCGATGAAATTAAAAATATAAAAAAGCAAATCTTCTTAATTGACCAAAACATAGAAAAAAACAGGTTTTTTCTAAAAGAATCAAATAAAATAAATTTAATGTATAAAAAAGCACTTAAAATAGACAAAACAAACCAAAAATACTTCTTCCCCCACGATAAATCTTCATCGCAAATTTTCACAGAACTGCAAATGATTATAAAAAATTCTCTAAACAGACATTCAATAAAAACTAGATACGTCAAATGGCTAGACATTCAAAAAAATAGATACTTAAAAAAATACCCAATAAAAATATATATAAAAACCACACCCGAAAAATTCGCACTCTTTATAAACGAAATATGCCAAAACCAAAAACTGATAAATGTTGAAAAAATAAAAATAAACGCAATCAACCCACGCAAAAAAATAATTTATGAAATAATATTTACAGGATACCAGCTAAAAGGGGAGAAGTGAAAAAATACCTTTTATATATAGTATTTATAATTTTTGGGATTTTGTTATTTTTTTTACAGACAAATACCGAGTTTGATTATTTTACACACTCAAATCCCCTTAAAAATATTAAACTACCACCTCTTATTAAACCAAAAGAATGTAATACCTCAGAAATTGCCAAAAACAGTCTGTGGCTTAAAATAAAAATAAAAGAGCAAAAAAAGACTCCTATAAAACACAAAAATAAAAACGTTTACGTTCAAAATAACACCGTATTTATCAATAATGAAAAATACAAATATATAGGAGATTACAATAACTATGCAGTGTTTATCCATAAAAAAAATGGCAAAACCATTTTCTTAAAACTTAAAATAAAAGATAAATTCCCAAAAAGTAATCTTACAATAATAAAAAATAATGAAAAAGAAATTCTTCTAAAAGACAATAATGAAACTTTTAAAATTAAAAAACCTTATGTTGAAATAAAAAAATATCAAAAAAAGGATATAAATGAAAGTCAAAATTAATTTAGCGATATTAATTCTTTTTATTTTCACTGGCTGCGGCTATAAAAACAATAATGTGGAAAAACATACATTCAGTAATTTAAACAAATTTGACATTAATCAAAACTTTCGGGCAAATACCGATTCAAATCAAGCAATTATTTTAGAAAAACCACAAAACAAAACAAAACAAAACAAAAACACCACCAACCCTCCAATAATAAAACCAAAAAATATTTTTGAAAAGTATAAAATAAAAACAGACAAAAGCAACGGCAACCAAAAAAAAATTTCAATTAACGTAGAAAACATTCCCATCCCCGAATTTATAAAACTAGTCTTTGGTCAAATTCTAAAACGGGATTATTCGCTAAGCGAAGATATTGAGAAAAACAGAAAAACAATAACTTTAAAAATAAATAAAAAAGTAAGCGAAAAAGAATTTTTTAACATCGTAAAAGATATTTTGAATTCAAATAATATAAAAATTATAGAAGAAAACAATATCTACTATTTCAAAAGAGGCACAAACGAAAAAATAAAAAGATTCTCTAATTATATCTACTATGGAAGAAAATTGCCTAAAAATTTAAATGATGATGATGTCATAACATTAATAGTTCCTTTTTATTACATTGACCCTGCTGATATAGAATGGATGCTAAAAAGATTTTATCTCTCTGCGGATGCTTATATTGTTAATAAAAGAAGTCAAAATATAATGTTTATAACCGACAAAGTAAAATATTTAAAACAAGCATTAAATTTTATTTCCATGATGGACGTTCCTACTCTAAGAAATAAACATAGCGCTTTAATTAAGCTTAAATATATAGACGTAAATGATTTTGTGACAAAACTTAACGAACTTTTACCAACTGCGGGAATACCAATTGCACATAAACTTAAACAACCTGGCGTTTTAATCAAAAGTATTCCTGAATTAAACTCATTTTTAGTTATCTACGATAAAAAAAAGTGGTTAGATGTTATAAATTATTGGAAAAATAAACTTGATGTTTTAGATATCAATAAGGAAAAACCTCAAATTTTTATATATAGACCTAAAAATAGGGATGCTAAAGAATTAATCAAATTAATAAAACCCCTATTCTCAAAAATAGACATTAAATCTCAAAAGAAAAAAAATGGAACAAATACAGCCCTTCAGGTAATTGCGGATGAAACAAGAAATACCCTTATTATTTACACGACACCTAGCAAATACAAACAAATATACAAAATGCTAAACAAACTTGACATTTTGCCTAAACAAGTTTTAATACAAGTTACTATCGCCGAAATAACACTAAAAGATTCATTACAATATGGTTTTGAATGGTTTTTACAACATAAAGGAAATGTGAATTATTCCCTTGGTACTCTTGGAAATCTGGGAATAGGCGGCGGCGGTTTGGTCGGAAGCGTTATAAACAGCGACAAAACATTTCAAAGCATTCTAAATTTCCTAGCTCAAAAAAACCTCATCAATATTTTATCGTCCCCTAAATTAGTGGTGCTAGACAACCAATCAGCAAATATAAATGTAGGGACACAGGTACCCGTTTTAACATCTTCAACCAAAACACAATCGGCTGAAAATACCACTACTCAGGTTACACAAAGCGTTCAATACAGAAATACGGGTATTATTTTAACCGTTAAACCAGTGGTTCATTCAAACGGAGCACTTACACTGCAAATTTCACAAACCGTAAGTGACCCTCAACCGAATAATACTTCAAATATATCTTCCCCTATTATTTTAAACAGAAGCCTAAATACAAAAGTTATCTTAAAATCAAATCAAGCACTTCTTCTTGGAGGACTTATAAAAGAAAATACAGGAAAAACAATCACTAAAGTACCTCTCCTAGGAGATATTCCAATAATTGGAAACTTATTTAAAACAAACTCTTATTCCACAGAAAAAACAGAATTAATTATAATTGTAAAACCTATTATAATTTCTAATACAAACGAAGCAAATCAAATTACCAATCAATTTAAAGAACTTCTTAATAAATATGATACTAATTAATATACAATACTTTAAAAAATTTAAAATCTACCACTTCATCTAATGAAGTGGAAATGTTTCCCTCTTCACTTTTTATATAAATTTTTACAATTTTAGAAGAAAAATACATATCCGAATCAACATCTATATCTTTTGCATGCAACCCCCAGTAATTAATCGCTTTATATGTTTCGTATCTGTTTTTTAACTTATGAATTTTTTCAATTTGTGTTTTTGATAGTTTATATTTTGCCATAAGCAAAGAATCAGGCATTGTTAAAAAATTATAACCACTTCTTGGGACAAAAACAAAAAACTTTTCATATTTATCATAATTTTTCCATCCTCTTATATCTATCAATTCATCTTTAAAAGCAATAAAATTCTTGTTTCTTGGAACATATTTTGCTCCAATACTCTTATAATAAAAAGACTCGGCTCCATTTATTCTTACATATTCATCCCAATCAAGCCAGTCCCTGAAAGAATCAATCATTACATCAGTATTGTTTTCCTCTAAAAAATTTTTTAAAAAAGTAAAATTAGGATACAAAACATTAAGCAACCCCCCAGTATCTTGAAGTTTTATAATAGTATTGTTAATTTCCACTTTTGTTCCATCTAATCTTAATCTATTGGGTAACCCACTAACTTTGTTAATTACATAAAAATTTTTAAACTCTCCTGAACCGATATAAAATTTAACTTTTTCAAGATAAGATTTAGTCTGCAAAAATAAAAAGAGTTTTTTATTTAATTTAAGAGCATTAGAAACGTTCGTTTTTGAAACGGATAAAAAATAAATACTAAACGCCAATAAAACGGCACTTATAAAAAGACTTATAGATAGTGAAAAAGCTTTTCTCATCGTATTTCCATAATTGATTTTAACGTATTATTCAAATCATTCCATTCCGATTTAGGTGCAAACATAAAAGTATCGTCGTTAATTTTTAAAGTAATATAATCTAAAAAAACTTTTTTATGACATATAATTTTAAATTCTTTAATGTTTGAAAAAAGAATAATTTTTTTTGTAACATTGCCTTCTAAAATTTTAGGGTGCGAATAATCTTGAAACTTGTTATACACAGGACTCTCCTCATATATAATTTTATCATTTTGCCGAAAAATTTTAGCAACAGAAAGATGTTTATAAAGAATAGGGGTTGTCGTTACATATATCAATTTATCATTATCGCATTTATAAAAATAATTAAAATTATTTAAAATATACGGATACATACCCGAAATGCTTCTGTTGAGCCATTCAAAAGAAATTGCTTTTTTAGGAAGTTTAACATTTATTGCATCCGAATTTTTAATAAAAAGCTTAAATGCAAACATTGCTGAGGCAATAAGCAAAGAAAGTAAAAAAATCGCCACCAATACCTCTATTAAGGTAAACGATTTTTTCATTTTTTTACTTTCGTAACATAGTAATAAAAATTTTTAGTAAAATTCTCTCTTTTTAAAATAATTTTTATTTTATAAAGTATGTATAAAATATTTCCGCTATGACTGCCTACAATATTACCTAAATCCGTCGTATTCAAAACATAATTTCTTTGCTCTTTGATTTTTTTTGCATAAATTTCAATATTAAAACCATTTAGTTTAAATATTTTTATTTTTTTAAATTTAAAACCGGCATTTATATCGGTTTTATCCAATAAATTCACAATGGATTTAACCGTAAAATACATATTTTCATAATCTTTAATTTTATTATTATATTGTAAATTTTGCTTATAAGAGCTAACTATTGTCACAATAGCCAAAAAAACTATAAAAATAGATATCAATACTTCAATTACAACAAAACCTCTGTTATTTTCTAATACCATATTTGTTAATTCCCAGCTTCTTATTAGGTTTTTCTGCTAAAAAAGAATCATACATAGACTCTTTAAGTTTATCACTTTGCCTTTTTTTGTCTATTTTGTAATTTATACTTTCCAAAAGTTTAAATCCTTTAGGGGCCACAAGACCTAACATCAGGCTAATTATTAACAATACAATTAATAATTCTATTAAAGTAAAAGCCTTTTTCATACTACCCCGTAATATCACTGATACTCATTACCGCCAACATAATGGATATAACAATTACGGCTATCACCCCTCCCATAAGGATAATAACAGCAGGTTCTAGCATTGATAAAAGAGAAGCCGTAGATTTTTTGAATTCGTTTAAATACCTTTTTGAAAGCGAATTAAATATCTCATCAAGTTTTGCCGAATTTTCTCCCGCAGCTATTAATGAGATGGTATTAGAATCTATTAAATCGCTTCCCATTAAACTTTCACTTATTTTTTCACCTCTTTTTATATCGTCATACACTTTTAATATTAAACTTTTTAACTTGTCATAAGTAATTATTTTACTGCTTTGATAAAGGGCTTTTTTCATATCAAAACCCCCTTCAAGCATTAAAGAAAAAGCTCCAAAAAAATATGAAAGCTGCAATTTTATCACCAGTTCCTTAAAAAGAGGAATCTGTAAAAGATAAGGTTTTAGCATTTCAAACAGCTGTTTTCTAAATAAAACACTAACCAATACAAAAGTTACAAATATCCCTAAAACTTGATAAAGATTGTTATCTACATATAAGCCTATTTCAAGAATTGTTTTTGAAAGCAACGGCAATTTTTCAAATTCCTCAGGAGTAAAAATTTCAGCAAATTTCGGAACAATAAAAATAAATACAAAAAAAACCAATATCACGCTCATACTTATTAAAAACAATGGATAACTCATAGCCTGTTTTATTTCTGAAAAAATAGATTCTTTAAATTCCAGATGCTCCTGCGCTTTTTTTAATCCCAACGGTAAATTACCAACCGTTTCATTTGTCTCAATAAGCAAAACGGACAGTTCATCAAGTGTAATATTGTTACTTTTTGCAGCTAATACTATTGATTTAGAGAGTTGATTTCCTTCCTTTAAAGACTTTAAAATATCTTCAAAAAAATTTTTCTGAGATTCCTTTACTGCATTTTTTATTAAATTTATAAGAGCTTTATCAACACTCATACCCGAATTTATAAGATAATAAAGCTCTTCTATAAAATAAATATAATCCTTAACGGTAAATTTGGAAGTTTTTAGTTTGATATCTTTCTCTTTGTAAGAAATCAAAAAAAGCTTATGCTCCCTTATATATCTTTTAAAACTTTCCAAATCTCCATTAAAAACACCGCTGATTTTCTGACCATCCTCAGAGACTGCTTCATATATGTAAATTTTTTTCAATTATATTACCTTGAAAATTTCTTCATACGAAGTTATTCCGTTTAAAAATTTTAAAACAGCATCCTCAAAAAGACTTCTGTAACCAAGTAACGCAATATCATTAAAATTCTTGTCTTTTTCAAGTATGTTTTGCAGTTTCTCATCAAACGGTATAATTTCGGCTACCGGAGTTCTCCCCTTATATCCTGTATATGCACATTTTTCACACCCTACAGGCTTATAAATATTTATATCCTTTACAAAATCATATTTTTTTGTTATTTCATCTACCTTTAAGATTTTTGCCATATCTTTATTTAGTTCCGTTTTCTCTTTACAATAAGGACAAAGTTTTCTAACCAATCTCTGAGCCATTAATCCTTTTATTGAAGCTTTTAATAAAAAATATTCAATTCCCATATCCAAAAGCCTCGTAATAGCACCAAGTGCAGAATTAGTATGCAAAGTTGAAAGTACAAAATGACCTGTCAAAGCAGACTGTATAGCTATATTGGCAGTTTCTTTATCCCTAATCTCACCAATCATAATTATATCCGGGTCTTGTCTTAATATACTTCTTAGTGCATTGGCAAAAGTAAAACCAATCTGTGATTTAACCTGAATTTGATTTATACCTTCAAGTTCATATTCCACAGGGTCTTCAACAGTAATAATTTTAACTTCATCAGAATTTAACTCATTTAATATCGAATAAAGCGTAGTTGTTTTACCACTACCGGTAGGACCGGTTGTTAAAAATATACCATTTGGTTTACTAATTATATCTTTTAAAATTTTCATATGATCTGGATAAAATTCCAATTCTTCCAAAGAATAATTAATTGTCTGCTTTCCTAGTAATCTTAATACAAAACTTTCACCAAAAGCCGTTGGAATAGATGATGCTCTTATATCTATTTCCTGGTTCATTACTTTTATAGATATCCTACCATCTTGAGGTAATCTATTCTCTGCTATATTCATCTTAGATAACAATTTTAATCTAGCAATAATTGCTTTTTTATAAGTAAAAGGAACAGTTTCTATCGTTCTTAAAGCCCCATCAATTCTAAATCTAACTTTCATACCTTTCTTAAAAGCTTCATAATGAATATCTGATGCGTTAAGTTCAACAGCTTTATTAAAATGAGTATTTATTAACTTTATAACAGGAGCTTCTGATGCAAGCTCTTTTAATTTTTCAATTTCATCATTATCATCAATATCCAATAAATCTTCATTAGCCTCATCTTCTAAATATATTTCTTTTAAAGAATTTAATACATCATCAGTTGTCAAAAAAAGTTTTACTTCTTTATTCGAAAGAGTTTTATATATCAATATATCGTCAAACTTAAAATTATAATTTACCGCAATATAAATTGTATTACCCTCCTGATAAAAAGGAAACATATTTTTCTCAATCAAATAGTCTTTTTCTTTCTCCGTGATATTAATTTTTTGTAGATTATAATCCTCTTTTTTTAGAACAGGTATATTCAAAAGCTCACTTAATGCTAAAATATAATCTTTTTCGCTTATTACTCCTAAATTTAATAGAATATTTCCTATTTTTGAATGATATTTTTTTTGTATCTCTAATGCTTCTTTTATATCATCTTCACTAACAACTCCTCTCTTTAATAAAATCTCAATAAATTGTTGTTCTAGTCCCAAACTGAAATATCCTTATTTTGTCCTGTTCCTCCCAACTGACCATCTGCCCCTAGAGATTTCAAATCATAAGGCTCTCCGTTTTCTCCAGGCTGTTTATAATAATAAGGATGACCCCATGGATCTTTTTTTATTGGTTTTGGTAAATATTTACCATTCCAATTTTCAATATTTCCCGGATTTTGCCATAATACTTTTAATCCTTCTTGTGTCGTAGGATATCTCCCCACATCAAGCTTAAACGCATCAAGTGCGGTAGAAATCATTGAAATTTGAGCCTTTGCAGTTTTCACTTTTGCATCTTCAAGTTTCCCGAACAATTTTGGTGCTACTAAAGAGGCCAATAATCCGATTATTACTATAACAACTAATAACTCTATTAAAGTAAAACCTCTCCTCTTATTATACATTGAATACCTTTTTTTAATAATTATACCATAAATGGCATTAAATTTTAATTAATTATATTTTCCTAAATACCACTTCACAGTTTTAACAATTCCGGTTTCAAAAGTTTCTTCTGCCTTCCATCCAAGTTCATTTTCTATTTTACTTGCATCTATTGCGTATCTTCTGTCATGTCCTGGTCTATCTTCTACAAAAGCAATTAAATCTTTATAACTTCCCCTTTTTCTTGGATGAAGCTCATCAAGTATTTCGCATATTTTGTTTGCGATATATATATTCGTTTTTTCATTCCTTCCACCGATATTATATGTTTCACCAGCTCCACCTTTGTGATAAGCCAAATCAATTCCCTTACAATGGTCAAGCACATACAGCCAATCTCTTATGTTTTTACCATCTCCATATATTGGAATAGGACTTTCGTTTAATGCATTTCTAATAATTGTAGGAATAAATTTTTCATCATGTTGCTTTGGTCCATAGTTGTTTGAACAATTTGTGATAATAGTATTCATACCAAAGGTATGATGATAACTTCTGACAATCATATCAGAACTTGCTTTACTTGCACTATATGGTGAATTTGGGGCATATGGGGTCTCTTCTGTAAATAACACATTTGAATCTTCTGGAAGCGTTCCATATACTTCATCAGTTGAAATATGATGAAATCTGCAATTTTTATATTCATCTTTGTATTTAAAAGGCTTTTCCATCCAATAATTTTTTGCAACATCTATTAATGTATATGTACCATCCACGTTTGTTCTTACAAACACTCCCGGGTTTTTAATAGAATTATCCACATGAGATTCAGCCGCAAAGTGAATCACTCCTCTAATGTCATATTCATCAAAGATATGCTCTATAAGTTCTCTATTACAGATATCACCTTTTATAAACTTATATCTTGGATTATTTTCTACCTCTTTTAAGTTTTCAAGGTTTCCGGCATATGTTAATAAATCCAAATTAACTATATTATATTCTGGATATTTTTCTAAAAAATATGGAATAAAATTGCTTCCTATAAATCCGGCTCCACCCGTGATTAATATTGTTTTTTTGGTTTTATCCATTATTTATCCTTTTTAAGCACTCTTTTAACGATTCTCTCCAATAAGGTATTTTAATATTAAATTCATTTTTGATTTTATTCTTATTTAAAACCGAATAGTGTGGTCTTTTAGCCAAAGTCGGATAGTCTTTACTTTCAATTGGATTTACTTTTATACTAATATTTTCTATTTCAAATATCGCTTTTGCAAAATCATACCAGCTTATAACTCCTTCGTTTGAAAAATGATAAATCTCAGCTTTTTTATTTTTTATTTTTTCAAGATTATTATTAATTATTTCAAGTATAGTCTTTGCTAAATCTTTTGCGTATGTAGGAGTTCCTACTTGATCGAATACAACTCCTAGCTCATCTCTATCTTTTAGTCTTAGCATTGTCTTTACAAAGTTATGACCAAAGCTTGAATACACCCAGGAAGTTCTAATAATTATTCCACTAGCTCCTGAATCTTTAAAAGCCTCTTCACCTTTTAATTTTGTAAAACCATATACACTTTGAGGATTTACCGGGTCATCTTCAACGTAAGGTCTGTAATTTTTCCCGTCAAATACATAATCGGTTGAAATATGGATTAAAGGAATTTCTCTTTCTTTTGCTGTGTCTGCTAAAAATTTAAGAGCTTTATGATTTATTAAATCTGCTTTTTCTTTTTCTTCCTCTGCCTTGTCCACTGCCGTATACGCCGCACAGTTGATTATTAAATCAATATTTTTTTTATTTACATATTTTCTAATATTTTCTTCATTTGTAATATCAAGCTCATTGATATCAGTAAAAAAAAAGTTATATGGATATTTTGAGGATATTTCTTTTATCTCACTTCCAAGCTGTCCATTTGAACCTGTAACTAAGATATTCATTTATTATCTCCATAAAGGTCAGTATATTCAAAAATTTCAGCATCTTTTAAAAATGGAGCATTTTTATCTTTATCTGATATAAGAATTTCCTCTTTTGGAAAATTCCAGTTAATATTAATATCTGGATCGTCAAAGCGAATACTTCTGTCACACTCAGGCGAATAGTAGTTATCTACTTTATATACAAATATAGCTTCATCGCTAGTTACTAAAAATCCATGAGCAAATCCTCTTGGGATAAAAAGCTGTCTCTTATTCTCTTCACTAAGTTCTATCATTACATATTTACCAAATGTTGGGCTTCCTTTTCTGATATCTACTGCTACATCTATTACACTACCTTTTATAACTCTTACTAATTTGCTTTGAGCAAATGGTGGTAATTGATAATGAAGACCTCTAAACACTCCTCTTTTACTTTTAGATTCATTATCTTGAATGAAGTTTATTTTTCTTACATGTTTTTCAAACAAATCCTGTCTAAATGTTTCCATAAAATACCCTCTCTCATCTCCAAAAACTTTTGGCTCAATTATTACAATTTCTGGTATTTTAGTCTTTATAAATTTCATCTTGTTCTCCTGCTATTTTTAATAGATACTGCCCATATCCTGTTTTTTTAAGTTTTTCTCCTACTTTTTTAAGTTTATCTTTACTTATCCAACCGTTTTGATAAGCTATCTCCTCAATACATGCCACTTTAAGACCTGTTCTTTTCTCAATAGTCGCTATAAATTGTCCAGCTTCTAATAAATTATCATGCGTCCCCGTATCTAGCCAGGCATATCCTCTTCCCATAAGCTCAACTTTTAATCTATCTTCATTTAAATACATTTCATTTATTGTAGTAATTTCAAGTTCTCCTCTATCACTTGGTTTTACTTCTTTTGCTTTTTTTATTACATCATTTGGATAATAATATAATCCCACAACTGCGTAATTGCTTTTTGGATTTTTCGGTTTTTCTTCTATACTTATTGCATTCATATTTTCATCAAATTCAACTACTCCATAAGCAGTAGGATTACTTACATAATATCCAAATACAACTGCTTTATTTTCATTCTTTACCGTTTCTCTTGAATGTTTTAAAAGCTCTGTAAGCCCGTGACCGTAAAAAATATTATCACCAAGTACCAGACAAACATCATCATTACTTATAAACTCTTCTCCGATTATAAACGCTTCGGCAAGTCCTCTTGGTTTGTCTTGAATAGCATATTCTATATTCATCCCAAGCTGACTCCCATCATTAAAAATCTGCTTATAATTTTCTATATATTCAGGATTTGAAATTATTAAAACATCTCTAATACCACTTAACATCAAAACAGATAAAGGATAATAAATCATAGGTTTATCATATATTGGTAGAAGTTGTTTAGAAATTCCTCTTGTTATCGGATATAGCCTTGTACCACTACCTCCTGCTAATATTATTCCTTTCATACTCTCTTCCTTAAACTAATTACTTCATTTCAATCTTATCTTTAATCTTTTCAAAAAGTTTTTTACCAATACTCTTTACTTCCATAATATCTTTTTTCAAAGTTATGCTTTTCTTTGTATTTTATGATAGCTAAAACTTTTTATGACCAATTCTAGTTAGAGTGTAAAATTTTTTCATTGTAACAATATTTATATTAATTGCTCTAAAAGCAAAAACGCCCGCTAAAAACAACCTTTTTCATCATATTTCCTAATCCCTACTATAAATATCTCTTGTATAGACTTTATCTTTAACTTTTTCTAAGTTTTCATCAATTCTATTTGCCAAAATCACATCAGATTTTTCTATAAATTCATCAAAATCACTCACAAACTCAACTCCTTCAACTTCATCACCTTTTGCCATTGGTTCATATACTATAAGTTTTACAAAAGGTTTAAGCATCTCCATTACATCAAAAATTGCACTGCTTCTAAAATTATCACTTCCAGCTTTCATAATAAGTCTATAAACTCCTACAACTTTTGGCTCTTTTTCAAGCACTCTTCTTGCTATAAACTCTTTTCTTGTTGTATTGCTATCTACAATAGCTTCAATTAGTTTTTGAGGAATATTTTCTAGGGTATAGTTTGCAAGGAGTTGCTTTGTATCTTTTGGAAGGCAATATCCTCCATACCCAAAACTTGGATTGTTATAATGCATTCCTATTCTTGGGTCTAGACACACCCCTTCAATTATCTCTTTTGTATTAAGATTTTTCATCTCAGCAAATGTATCAAGTTCGTTAAAGAAACTAACTCTCATTGCAAGATATGTATTTGCAAAGAGTTTAACAGCCTCAGCCTCTGTATTTCCCATAAATAAAATTGGTATTGTCTCTTTAAAAGCTCCGTCTCTAAGAAGATTTGCAAAAATCTCAGCCTTTGTGCTCTTTTCTCCTACAATAATTCTACTTGGATACAAACTATCAAAAAGAGCTTTCCCTTCTCTTAAAAATTCTGGTACAAAGAATATATTTTTATAATTAAACTCTTTTTTTATTCTTTCAGTATATCCAATTGGAATGGTTGAGCGAATCACAATCGTTGCTTTTGGATTTATTTTTATTACATCGCTTATAACTGATTCAATTGACTTTGTATTAAAATAATTAGTAATTGGATCATAATCTGTTGGAGTTGCAACTACTACATATTCTGCATCTTTATACGCTTCTTCCTTATCAAGAGTTGCTTTTAAGTTTAAGTCTTTTGTTTGGAAAAACTCTGTAATCTCTTTATCTTCTATTGGTGAAATTCTTTTATTTATAAGCTCTACTTTCTTTGGATCTATATCAAGAGCTACTACTTCATTGTTTTGTGCAAGCAACACTGCATTGCTAAGTCCTACATAACCTGTTCCTGCTATTGCTATTTTCATTCTTCACCCTTATACTTCTTCTCCCACTCATACGCAGTTTTACAGATAAACTCTAAATTATCATATTTAGGTTCCCAATTCATTTTTGATTTTATTTTATCATTTTTTGCAATAAGCATCGCAGGATCTCCTGGGCGTCTTGGAGCAGGAATTACTTTAAAATCAACTCCACTTACCTTTTTCATAGTATCAATTACTTCTTTAACACTCGCACCTCTTCCATACCCAA
>JAMOSZ010000002.1 GCA_027062625.1 Nautiliaceae bacterium | reverse complement strand
TTCAATGAAGTTTTCAAATTCGCTAGGCTGAGGAGTTGTAATCTCTTCTTGGGTTTGGGTTAAATCATAAATTTCAATGTCATCTGGTGAGAGTATTTCAATTTTTTTGATTTTATAGTTTGTGTTGTTGATTGAAATTGTCTCTTGTTTTAAATTTGCAATTTGGAGTTTGAGAGTGTTTATCTCTTGGGCTAAATCTTCTAGTGAATTAATGTTTTTTAAAAATCTTTTATCAACTCCATAAATTTTAGAATTTTTAAGTATGATAAGCATTTTTTATTCCTTTTTTTCTGCGTAGAGTTTGCTATATTTTTCTTTGTCTGCTTGAGAGACTGGTTTTCTTATGCTAATGTAGCCTATTTTTTGTCCATTTTCATCGAAAATAGGTTCAATAAATGTCTCAGCCCAAAAATACTTTCCATCTTTTCTTAAATTTTTGATAAATCCTCTCCATTTCTCATTCTTTTCAATGGTCTCCCACATCTGTCTAAAAACCCACTTTGGCATATCGGGATGTCTAACAATTGAGTGAGGTTGTCCTATTAACTCTTCTCGCGAATATCCAGTTAGTTGTGCAAAAGGCTTATTAACATAAGTAATAATTCCTTTTAAGTCTGTTTTGCTAATAACAGGTCTATTTCCAATCCCAACATCTTCAAATGTAACTTCTTCATCAATAGGTGTAGGCTTTGGCATCCTCTATCCTTTTTTTGCTCTTTTTGCAATTTTATCTAATTTTGAGTAAAATTCAAGGTAGATTTTTTAAATAATTAAAAATTTGTGAAAAAGGATGAAAATGAAAGTATTACTTATAAAAGATGTAAAAGGACTTGGTAAAGCGGGTGAGATAAAAAATGTAAAAGATGGATATGCAAGAAACTTTTTACTTCCAAGAGGATTGGCAAAAGTAGCAACCGATGCGGTAATTAAAGAGTGGGAAAAAGAAGAAGCTAAAAAGAAAGCCGAGCTTGAAGCTGAACTTAGGGCTATTAATGAGGTAAAAGAAAAACTTGAAAATACTACTTTAAAACTAAAACACAAACTTGGGGCAAGTGGGCAGCTTATAGGAGCTGTTACAAACAAGGAAATTGGGGAGAAGTTAAAAGAACTTGGATTTGATATTGAGAAAAAACAGATTGAGCACACTTCAATTAAAGCTCCTGGAAGTTATGAAGTTGATATTAAGCTTGGTCATGGGATTCATGCAAAACTTAATGTGGAAGTAGAGGGTGAGTAATGAGTATAAATTTAGAGGCAACTACCATACTTGGATATAAAAAAGATGGAGTTGCGGTAATTGGAGGAGATGGACAAGTTACTTTTGGTAACGCCGTTTTAAAAGGAAATGCAAAAAAGGTTAGGACTTTGTATAACGGAAGAGTTCTTGCGGGGTTTGCCGGAAGTACGGCTGATGCTTTTATTTTGTTTGATATGTTTGAAAATCACCTTCAAAATAGAAAAGGGGATTTGTTAAAAGCAGTTATTGATTTTGCAAAAGAGTGGAGAAGGGATAAGTATTTAAGAAGACTTGAAGCTATGATGATAGTTCTTAATACTAAACATATCTTTATCCTCTCAGGTAATGGAGATGTGGTAGAGCCAGAAGATGGGAAGCTTGCAGCAATTGGAAGCGGTGGAAACTTTGCGATTTCAGCAGCAAGAGCACTTGATAGACACGCTAATCTTGATGCGGAAAGTTTGGTTAGGGAGTCGTTAAAGATTGCAGGAGAGCTTTGCATTTATACAAATACAAATATTACACTATTAAAATTAGAGGAGGATAAATGAGCAAGATGACTCCAAAAGAGATTGTGAAATATCTTGATGAGTATGTTGTAGGACAAAAGGATGCAAAAAAGACAATAGCAATTGCCCTTAGAAACAGATACAGAAGAATGAAGCTCCCAAAAGAGTGGCAAGATGATATTTTGCCAAAAAACATTCTTATGATTGGACCAACCGGAGTTGGTAAGACTGAGATTGCAAGAAGAATGGCAAAAATGATGAAAGTTCCTTTTATTAAAGTAGAAGCAAGTAAATATACAGAAGTTGGATTTGTTGGAAGAGATGTTGAGAGTATGATTAGAGACCTTGTAAATAATTCTATGAATTTGGTTAGAGCTGAGATGGAAGAGGAGAGAAAAGAGCAAATTGAAGAGGAAATTATTAATGAAATTACTAAAAAACTTCTCCCACCGCTTCCAAAAAACGCTCCTGAGGAGAAACAAAGAGATTATCAAAAGACATTTGAGAAGATGAAAGAGAGGGTAAAAAAAGGAGAAGTGGATAAGCTTAAAATCACCATTGAAGTTGAGGAAGGGCTTGATGATGATAATTTGCCGCCTGAGATGATTAAAGCCCAAGAGAGTATTGTAAAAATTATCGGGATTTTTAATAAAAACAAAGAGAAAAAAGAAGTTAGTGTAAAAGAAGCAAAAGAGCTTTTAAGAAAACAAGCGGCTGAGAAGTTTATCAATAAAGAGGAGCTCAAAAAAGAGGCTATAAAAAGAGCGGAAAATGGGATTATCTTTATTGATGAGATTGATAAAATCGCAGCAACTGGAAATACTCGCCAAGACCCAAGCAAAGAGGGAGTTCAAAGGGATTTACTGCCAATAGTTGAGGGGAGTGTAGTAAATACAAAATACGGGTATGTAAAGACTGATCATATCTTATTTATTGCCGCTGGTGCTTTTCATGTTAGCAAGCCAAGCGATTTAATTCCAGAACTTCAAGGTAGGTTTCCTCTAAGAGTTGAGCTTAATAGCCTTGATGAAGAGGCACTTTATCAGATTCTAACTCGCCCAAAACACTCTTTAATCAAACAGTATCAAAAATTACTTGAAGTTGAAGGGGTTAAGCTTAGATTCAGCGAAGATGCTTTAAGAGAGATTGCAAGGTATGCATATCTTGCAAATGAAAAAACAGAGGATATTGGAGCAAGAAGACTTCACACGGTTGTTGAGAAGGTGCTTGAAGATATTAACTTTAATGCTGATGAATATAAGGGAGAAGAGTTTTTGGTAGATAAAGAGTATGTAAAAAGCAGACTTGAAGATATAGTTGATAACGAAGATTTAACAAAATACATTTTATAAGGGGAAAAATGCCAAGGAGTGGATTTGTTGGGATTTTAGGAAAGCCAAATGCAGGGAAGTCAACCCTTCTTAATTGGCTTCTTGGAGAAAAAATTGCACTTGTATCTCCAAAAGAGAATGCAAGCAGAAAAAGAGTTAACGCAATTGTAATGCACAAAGACAATCAAATTATTTTGCTTGATACGCCAGGGCTTCACGAAAAAGAGAAACTTCTTAATAAGTTTATGTTAAAAGAGGCACTAAAAGCGTTGGGTGATAGTGATTTAGTTTTGTTTTTGGCTGATGTTAGAGATGATTTGGATGGTTATAGGTGGTTTTTGGAGTTAAATAAAAAAAATATTCCTCATATTGTGGTTTTGACAAAGACTGATTTGGTAAATAAAGAAGAAGTTGAGAAGAAGAAAAAAGAGTATGAAGAGTTAGGTAAAGCATTAGCAGTTATTCCAGTGAGTGCGGTTAGTGGAAGTGGGAGAGAGGAACTTTTAGACGAAATTATAAAGCATCTTCCAGAGCATCCTTACTATTATGATCCGGAAATTATTTCAACTGAAAATATAAGAGATATTTACAAAGAGCTTATTAGAGAAGCTTTGTTTGAAAAACTTGGAGATGAGTTACCTTATGAAACAGATGTAATAATTGATAAGATTGAAGAGTATGATAATTTAGATAAAGTTTATGCTACAATTATAGTTGAGAGACCAAGCCAAAAAGGTATGATTATTGGTAAGAAGGGTCAAAAAATAAAAGAGATTGGAATGTATGCAAGAAAACTTCTTGAAGAGTTTAGCGGTAAGAAAATATATCTTGAACTTTATGTAAAAGTTGTGCCAAAATGGACTAAAAAGAAGAGTGCACTTGAAGAATTAGGGTATGAGGTAGATTAAAATGAAAAAGTTAAATTTAAATTTTAAAAGTTTTTTAGAGAAATTGAAGAAAAAAGAAGAGTCAAAAGAGAAGAAAAAACTTAATCTAAGACTTAAAACCGAAGCTTTTAAAAATTTCTCTTTTACTGATTTAAAATATAAATTCTCAATTTTAAAAAAATATGATTATGATATTAGAAATGTTATTGGGGTAAAAGGTGAGCAAAGATATATTCTTTATACTGATAGAAAGCTTATTAGGATTTATCACGGAAAATTAAAATCCTCTGCCCTTTTGTCTACTTATGTGCCATTAGAGCACGCTACTTTTTATAACTTTACAGTAGAAAAGAGTGTGCTTGAAAAAGTAGATTTGGATAGTTTTGTTGAGACTCAAATTTATGAAAATGCCGGCGTGAATGAAACGGAAGATTATATTATCAAATATAAAGTTATTGATAGATTAAAAAATCCAAAGCAAGTTGTAATTGAGACCATTATTGTGCCTGCTATTATGCTTAAAAACTCTTTTAAAGATATTTTAGAAGAAACTGGGTATATAGATTATATCTCTTTTCCAGCTTTTGCTTATAAAGCGTTATATGAAGAGCAGATTTTACATCCTGCAAATGATATTTTTGCGGTAATTTTATTTGATAAGATTTTCTTAACTTTCTATTCAGATGGCGATTTAGTGTATATGACAACTTTATCTGGTGGGCTTGGACAGATTTTTAAAGCATTAGAAAAGTTAAAAATTAAGAATTTTAATTTAGATACTTTTAAAAAATTAATTACTCAAAAAGGGCTTGATAGGAGTAAATTCACAAAGCAAGAGCAAATTGTTCTTGGAATTATTCAAAAAGAGTTTAATAATATCTTAGGACTTATTAATGAACAGATGAATAGAGTTATAAATGAGTATGATATTGATGAGTTTGATAGACTTTATATTATCTCAGAATATGGAAAAATTCCAGGGCTTCACGATTATGTATCAAAGTATATAAATCTTGATACTTTTGGATTTGAATTTTATGAAAAATATAATCTTGATAGACTTCCAGTTGATCCGTTTTTATTTTTAGGAATGCTTGAAGCTCACTATGCTTATAAGAAAAATGATCAAAGATTTAACTTCTCTTTATTTTTAAGAAAGCCTACATTTTTTTATCGTCCAAGTGGGATTATTATCTTAACGACAACCGCTTCAATTATTCTATTTAGTATCTATCCAGCGATATTGTTTTATCAAGGTAAAGTTTTAGAGAGCAAAAATAATATCTTAACAAAGAAAAAGTTGGCTTTAATGGGAGAGAAGGCAAAGCTTGTTAGTAAAAAGAAAGATTTAGAGAGTATAAAAGATAATCTTGAAAATACAATAAATGAGTATACTAAAAAAGTAGCCCTTATTAAAGAATTTATTGAAGATGTTTATAAAACGAAATTTGATTATATTCCAAAATCTCAGGATTTAGTAGATATTACTCTTCTTATGAATAAACATAGAGTATTTTTAAGTAAACTTGATTTTGAGGATGGAGTGTTTTATGTTGATGTGTATGCACTAAAAGAAAAAGCTATTCCTCATTTAATTGATGATTTGATTTCAAATGGATTTTCGGTATCTTTTACGCAGGTTATTTCAGATAATGGAAAATATAAATCTCAACTTAGGATAAAAGAATGAATAAAGAGAATATTTTTGATAAGATAGATTCTTATTTTGAGGGTAGAGATAAAAAAGAGTTTTATTATGTGCTTGCTTTTATTGTATTGTTGATAGGATTTGTTATTTATTACTATATTTTCCCTCTTGCTCAGGGGTATAAAGAGAAAGAGGAGAATCTAAACAAAGATTTAAAAGAAGAGATTGCAAAGCTAAATAATGATATTTCTGTTTTAAGAAGCAAGATTTTTGCTTTAAATAAAAAAATCTCTCAATTAAAATCGGACCTTGGAAAGGTTAAAAAAGAGAAGATATTTTATGAAGAGTTAGCAAAGTTACTTGATTTTGTGAATTTTAATCAATATGTATGGGGGCAGTTTGTTAAAGGGTGTGTAGATGATGCAAGAAGAAATGGGCTTGAAGTTGTTGATATAAAAAATGTGTTGTATACTCAACAAAAAAAAGAACCTAAGAGAGTTAAAAAGCTTAGTAGAAAAAAAGAAGTTAAAAAGCCTCAAAAACAGAAATTTATCTCTAAAAAACTTGATGTTACTTTAACTTTAAAGGGTGATTATAAAAACTTTATTTGGTATATTTATGATTATGAAAATAGAAAAGAGTTAATAAGGGTTAGTCAAATGAAGATTTTATCTCCAAATAGTTTTTCAGTTACATTCTCTTTATATGGGAAAGAGCAATGAAAAGAGTTATACTTTTTTTGATTTTTTTTACTTTGGCGTTTAGTGAAAATTTAAGTAGTGTTGATAGCGAATATATGAATTATGTAAATAAACTTATAAATTATGAATTTCAACTTAAAAATTTTGATAAAATTAAACCACCTTTTGAAGAAGCTTTTAAACCAAAGCAACCAAGAAAACTAACTCTTGTTAAGAGTATAAAAATTACGTTATTAGCAATTTTTGATAATAAAGCTTATGTAAAGCTTGATGAATTTTTAGGAGATAGGCTTATTAGAACAGAGAAAAAGTGGATTGGTATAGGCGATAGAATAGGGAATTGTAGAGTAAGTAATATAACATTTAGCTCCCTTTATCTAAATTGTCATAACAAAGTAGTAGTTAAGACCTTAAATGTAAAAATCCCAGGTATTAAGGAACAAAAATGAGAAAAATTGCAGCGGTTTTAGTGCTTTTGGTGGCTATGTTGAATGCTTCAAGTTGTGAGAATAAGTTGTTTTCTTATTCTAACTCTTTAAATCCAAATGCAAGAATTACGATTGATAGGTTTTTGGCTTTGCTTGCTACTCAAAAGTGCGGTATTAACATCATTTACAAAGATAGCAAAGCAAGGGAAATTGCAAATGAAAAGATGCCTTTTGTTAGAATTAGAGATTATACTATTAATCAGATTTTTGATTTGATTTTGGGGAAAAGAGGGCTTTTTTATAAATTAGAAGGGAATAACTTAATTGTTAGTTATTACAAAACAAAAAGCTATAAGCTAAACTTTATTTCAAGTAGTAGGAGTGGGACTTCTGTATTGGATGCTACTGATTCAAAGGTTAAAAATAAATATAAGTTTGACTTTTGGGATAAAATTGAGACTCAGTTAAATAATATCTTAAAAAATACAGCTGATGAGAAGGATAAAGTTTTTGCTCCTATTGTTAATAGAAATACGGGAGTAATTATTGTAACAGGTAATAAAAAGCAAATTAAAGCAGTGGATGAGTATATCAAGAACCTTCAAGATTCTTTAACCAAAGAGGTATTAATTGATGTTAAAATTTATAGCGTAGAGCTTTCAAAATCTCACCATACCGGAATTGATTGGTCAACTCTTTCTTTATCTCTTGGAGCAACTGGTGCACCAGTTAGCGTGCCAGCAAGAGCAAGATATATTGTTGGAAGTCAGAGTGTTTTTAAATCGGCTACTTTTAATGTTGCTGGGCTTTTAAATTTCTTAGCTCAATATGGAAATGTAAACTCAATTTCAAATCCAAAGATTATGACTCTTAATAATCAAAAAGCAATTATTAGCGTTGGAGATACAATTTATTATAAATATGCATCAAGTGTTGTTACTGACCAAAATGGTAACCCTCAAACCCAATATACAATTGATTCAAAATTTGTAGGAGTTATTTTAGATATTACTCCTCAAATAAGTGATAATGGAGAGATAATTTTGAGTGTTGCTCCAAAAATTAGTGCATTTAGAGATATTAACCAACTCAATTCAACAACAAGGGATATGCCACCAGATACAAAAGATAATACGATGCTTAGTGTAGTTAGAGTAAAAGATGGTGATACTATTGTACTTGGTGGGCTTATTAGTGATGATGAGAGTTTAAAAGTAAATGGAGTTCCAATTTTAAAAGAGATTCCAATTATTAAATATCTCTTTTCATCAAGAGATAAAATTTCAACTAAAAAAGAGCTTGTATTTGTAATTACTCCTCATATTATTAAAGAAAAAGAGAAAAAAACATTAAGGGATTTGGGCTTTGGAACAATTCAGTGATGTAAAAGAGCTATTTAGAGATGTTGTTGATTTGAGAAATTATGTGCCGTTGAGTTCTTCGGAGAAGAAAAAAGTGGATTTAATGACCGCTATTGAGCAAAAAGAGAAGATGATTTTATTAACGGGTGAGGCTGGAAGTGGGAAGAGTTTGCTTTTAAGAAGAGTTTATGAAGAGTTGAAAGAAAAAGGCAATAATGAGGTTCATTTTATCTCTAATCCTTATATGGAGACTGAGAAAGTTTTGAGGTTTTTGAAGGATTTAAGAAAAGGGCTTCATCATGTAATTTTGGTAGATGAAGCTCAGCTTCTCTCACCTGAACATTGGGAAATGCTTAGGATGTATGCTGATAAGGGTAATGTAACGGTTGTTTTTGCAACTCACGATACGGATGTTAAGAAGCTTCTTGAATTAAAGCATTTCAAAACACGTATTAATTACATAATAAGATTAGAAAATGTATCTTTCTCAGAGATGCAATATTTTATCTATTCTAAGCTTTTAAGAAGCGAAGAGAGTTATATTGCCAATATGTTTAAAAAGAGTGATTTTAAAAAGATTTATAAATTTACAAAAGGTTCTCTTAGAGCAACAAATCAGTTTATGTATAAGCTTTTTGATGTAATGGAGTTTTTTTATAATAAAAGTCCTCATAAATTTAATAGAAAAAGAGTAGCTAATAAGTATATAGAAATTGCTAAAATGGATTTAAAAGGGAATTAGTGCATAGGTATGAAGAGTTAGAAAAAATTTATTATAGAAAGCTATTTTTAAAATATTTTTTTACTTTTATTGTTTTAGGAGGGGTTATTGGAGGAGGATATTATCTTTATAAAAATCCTCAGTATTTAAAATTATTGGAGATAAAAGAGGATAAAAAAGTAGTCAATAAAGTTGAAGTTTCACAAAGTAACTCTAAAAAGGTTGAAGTTAATAACACAAAAGAGGTTAAAGCAATTGAGTTTGTTGTTCCAAAAGAAGCGTTAAATAAAAAACTTCCAAATCCTACTACTACTAAAAAAATAGTAAAACCAGCTCAAAAAGTAGTTGCTCAAAGTGTGCACCAAAGAGCATCACTTATTAGTGAAACTCGCATAAGAGAAAAAAAAGTTTCAATTGTGAGTTTAGAAAGAAGATTTAAAGAGAGTAAATCATATGATTTAGCTATAATTTTGGCTAAGAGGTATTTAAGAATGAATAACTTAAAAAAAGCTCAATATTGGGCACTAAGAGCAAACGAACTTGACCCTCAAAAGCCAGATAGTTGGATTGTTTTTGCTAAAATTTTGGCAAAACAAGGAAAAAAAGATAAAGCAATTCAAGTTTTAAATACTTATATTGATTCTTATGGAGAGAATGAAGTTGTAAATAATACTTTAAATGAACTAAAAGAAGGTAAGTGATGAGAGAGTTTGCGTATAAATTGGTAAAGGGAATTTTAAGAAAAGATATTCCAAGGGATAAGAGGGATGTTATTAATGATTTAATATCTCTTGGGGTTGTTACAAATGGTGAAGTTATTAAGCTAAAATCGGATTATAGAGTTGGAAAAGTTGAGGTTACAAAAAAGGGATTTGGTTTTTTAGTTCCAATTGGAGTAAAAGAGAGAGATTATTTAATAGAAGCTCATCATCTAAATGGTGCTGGGAATGGAGATTTGGTAATTGCAAAAAGACTTTTTAATAAAAAAGGGCGTCCAAAAGCAAAAGTTGTTTATATTTTAGAAAAAGCTTTTGCGGTTAGCGTGGTTTATGTCTCTTTTGTAAGAAAAAATGGCAAAAAAGTTCCTGTTATAAGAAATATAAAAACTGATAAAGAGGTATTTTTAAATGAAAAGAAAAAAGCTCTTAAAAAATTACCAGAAGGAGCAGTTTTAAAGGTTAATAACTATACCAATAAAATTATAGAAGTGCTTGGAGTTTTACAAGATGCTTGGGTTGATGAGAAAATTTCTCTTGGGCTTTATGATAAAAAAGAGGAATTTAGCAAAAAAGCAATTCAAGAAGCAAGGGCTTTTGGAGATTTTGTAGATAAGAGTATGTATCCAAATAGAGTAGATTTAACAAATCTTCCTTTTTGCACGATTGACCCTGAGAGTGCAAAAGACCATGATGATGCAATTTATTTTGATAAAGAGAAAAATGAGCTTTATGTAGCAATTGCAGATGTTAGTGAGTATGTTTATTTAAATGGAAATATTGATAAAGAGGCAAGAGAGAGAGGATTTAGTATCTATTTCCCTCACAAAGCAATCCCTATGCTTCCAAGAGAACTTAGTGAAAATATTTGCTCATTAAAAGAGGGTGAAGATAGGCTTGCTTTTATTTTTAAGATAAGTTTTGATGAAAATAATGAAGTAATTAAAGAGGAGCTAATAGAGGGGATTATAAAATCTCATAGGAAATATTCATATGATAGAGTGGATGAATTTTTAGATGGTAAATTTGATGGGATTGATGAAGTGGATGAGAAGATTTTGGCTTGGCTTATGCCTCTTTGGGAGAAAGTAAAACATATAAGAAGTGAGAGATTAAAAAATGGGCTTGAATTTGAGAGTGATGAGATTAGGATGAGTTTAGATGAGAATGGAATGATAAAAGATGTAAGACTTGAAAAAGAGACTCCTTCTCATAAATTGATAGAAGATTGTATGCTACTTGCAAATAAAGCAGCTGCTAAAATGATAGATTTTGGAATTTTTAGAGTTCATGAAAAGCCATCTCAAACTTCGCTTGATGAGCTTTATAGTGAGCTTGGAAGTCTTGGAATTAATGTTGATGTAGAAGAGAGTGATTTTGTAAAGGTAGTAGCTGATATTCAAAAGCAAGCAAAAGAGCTTGGTATTAAAAAATATGTAGATAAGTTGATAATTCGCTCTCAACAGCAAGCAAAGTATGATGCGACTTGTTCTCCTCATTTTGCTCTTGGGTTTGAGAGATATTCTCACTTTACTTCACCAATTAGAAGGTATCCAGATTTGATTTTGCATAGAATCTTAAAAGCTACTATCAAAAATGAAAAAAGAGTTTTGGATTATATTTTAAGAAATGTGGAAGCGTTAGTAGTAAAACTTAGTGAGCTTGAAAGAGAAGCTATGAAAGTTGAGTGGGATTTTTATGATAGAAAGTATGCAAGATATGCGGCTTTAAATATTGGGAGAAAGTATAAAGGAATAATTGAAGATAAAGAAATTCCTCCAATAGCTAAGATTATAGAAGATAAACTTCTTGGAGCAAGAGTATTTTTGAATAATAAAGAGGAGTTTAATCTATTTGAAGAGGTTGATATAGAAATTAAAGATAGTAATATTGCAACTGCTAAAATTAAAGGATTAGCTTACAAGAATGTATAAGAAAGAGTTTGATAAACTCTCTTCCTTGCCTTCTTATCTGCTTTTTTATGGGGATAAGTTTTATCTTAAAGAGTATGAAAAAAAGTTAGAAGAGAGGTTTAGAGGGAGTGATATTTTAAAGATGGGAGATGGGGATTTTGATTTTGAGAGGGCAAAAATACATCTTAGCGAGAGTTCTTTATTTGGAGGAGAGAGTGTTTTAATTATTAAGAGTGAGAAAGTTATTGAGCAGTTAAAAGAGCTTATAAAGCATATAAAAAATGGATATCTTTTTTACTTTTACTATGGAGATAAAAAACCAAAACTATTTGGAAATAATTTTGTTAGATTTTTTGAACCAAGTTTAAGAGAAAAAATTGAGTATATTGATAAGCTAAGTCAAAGATTTAATGTTAGGATAACTGATGAGGCTAAAAAGAGGCTTGCTTTGATGGTGGATGCTATGTTTTTGGAACAAGAGATAGAAAAACTTAGTTTATATTCAGAAGAGATAGGGCTTAGAGAGGTTAACAGTTTAGTGTTTTTTTATAAAGAAGAGTCTCTTGAAGAGTTTGCTTGGATGGTGTTTGATGGGAAGGATTTTTTTGATGAGCTTAAATTTTTGTTAAATTTTGTGGATTATAGGAGAATTTTGCCATTTTTTATAAAGTATATAAAAGAGCTTTATAAGTATAATCTTTATCTTAAAAAAAATAATAGTTCTTTGGAAGAATTACTTGGATATAAACTTCCTTTTGATATTGAAAAAAAGAGAATTGATTTAGCTGTTAGAATAAGAGAGAGGGAGTTTTATGAATTGTTGAAAAATTTACTTGAATTTGAGTTTAGATTAAGAAATTTTTCTGATGAGGCAATTTTTTGGGAGGCTATGCTTTTTTTAAAGACTTTTTTTTCTAAACTTTGAAGTTATTTTGCTAAGTCCAAGTTTAATGCCTGAATATCTCATAAGTTTTGCCATTTGTTTGAATTTTTCTTTTTCATAACAAGGTTTTTTGCATTTTCTGCATCTTGGTTTTGGGTCATTTGGACATTCTTTAAGTTTTTGTATTGCATATTCAAATAGTTCTTTGCATTCATTACAAAGTGAAATCTCGAAATTAAGTTCTAAATCTTTATATTTTATTAAATATGGGATTTTTGATTGATTTTGATGTTTGTTTTGACAATAGATAGAGAAAAACTTTTTTAGAGTAAATACTTCTTTTTTGAATTTTTCTTCTCTCATATCTTTTTTATCTCTACCCAAAGATTGTGTATAATTGATGAGAGGTTTTTTAGATTTTTGTAAGTTTGAATTATTTCATAGACAAGATGAGATAAAGAGGTGTTGTGTTCTACATAAATAAGAGACATTTTAACATCTGAGCGTGTTTTGTCTTTTATCATATATTTAGTGTTAATAATACTTGCAAGTTGACTTCCATATAAAATACTCTCTTTTATAGATTTGTCTTGCATAATAATAAGAAAGTAATTTCTGGTATAAGGAATTTTTATGAGTAAGTCGTTATGCTCTATTACCTCTTTTATATACTCAGCGGCTTTTAATCCGGATTTTACAACTAAGATTGAGTATTTCATACTTGGGTTTGTCTCTTTTAAAATTGACTGAACTTCATAAAATGGTTTAAGTTTTTTCTTTAAAGCATCATAAATTTTAACTTCTGTTGAAGTTAGGAGTGAGTGTTTTTTAGCATTCATTTAAAATCCTTAAAATTTTGCCTGATAGCTTCGTATAAAATAATCCCGCAACTTATAGCAAGGTTTAAGCTTCTTCCATTTTTGGTCATTGGGATAGTTATGCATCTATCTTTGTATTTGTTTAATATTGTTTCATCAATTCCTTTTGTTTCGCTTCCAAAAATAATGTAATCACCTTTTTGAAATTTTGCTTCAAAATAGTTTTTTTGGGTTTTAGTGGTAGCAAAGTAGCATCTATTAATATCCACACTCTCTAAAAACTCTTCAACACTTTCCCAAACTATCAAATTTAATTTATCCCAATAATCAAGTCCAGCTCTTTTTACTGCCTTTTCGCTTATATCAAACCCAAGAGGTTTTACCAGATGAAGAGTAGCTCCTGCATTAACACAAAGCCTTCCAATTGCCCCTGTATTATAGGGTATTTGTGGATTAAAAAGAACGATGTTAAACACCTACCCCTCTCCTTTAAAGTTATTTAGTATTTTAGCAGATATTTTAAAAATTGGGTAGGATATAAGTTTTTTTTATAAAATTATCGTTTTATTTGCATAGACAAAAACCCTATCCTCAATTGCAAGTTTAATGGCACGACTAAGTACTATTTTCTCAATGTCTCTTCCTTGCAACCTCATCTCTTCCCAGCTCATTTCGTGACTTACTCTTATTACATCCTGTTCAATTATCGGTCCGTCATCAAGGTTATTATTTACAAAGTGAGCGGTTGCTCCTATAATTTTTACTCCTCTATCATATGCTTGTTTATATGGGTTTGCTCCTATGAAGGCTGGAAGGAATGAGTGGTGGATGTTTATTATTTTGTTTGGAAAACGTTCTACAAAATTTGGAGTTAAAATTCTCATAAACTTAGCCAAAATAATAAAGTCTGGTTTGGTTGGCTCAATAATTTTTAACATCTCATTTTCATGCTCAACGCGGCTTTTTCCCTCAGCTGGAATATAGTAAAAAGGAATATCAAACTTTTCAACCAAATCCCTTAAATTGTCTCTGTTTGCAATTACTCCAACTATCTCAACATCCAAATCCCCGCTATACCACTTAATAAGAATATCCCCAAGGGCATGGGCTTCTTTTGTAGCCATTAAAAACAATCTCTTTTTTCTTTTTTTATAAATTCTCACATTCGCACACGGTATCTCTTTTAATATAGCTTCTTTTAATTTTTCTTTATCCACATCCCCTACAATTACCGCCCTAAAAAAGAATTTGTTATTCTCTTTATCCACAAATTCTTGCTGAGTTTCTATATTAAAATCAAACTCATATAAAACTTTGCTTATCTTAAAAATAAGTCCCTTTTTATCATCACAGTCAATAAGTAGAGTGTATTTCATATGATTTACCTTTTTTGAGATTAATTTTAACAAAAAAGTAGTAAAATTTAGTATTATGAGTAAAAAGGAGCAAAGATGAAAAATTTTGAAGCTTATACATTAAGATTAAGAGAAGTTTTTGGAAATCAAGATAGCTTA
>JAMOSZ010000001.1 GCA_027062625.1 Nautiliaceae bacterium | reverse complement strand
GTTTTTCCTGATTTTCGTGCGGTTTTTGGGGATGATTTAAGAAGTTTTAGGAAAGAGATATTTGAGTTAAACAACGCTTTGTATAAATACTATAATAATGGTTATTATTTTGTCTCTCCATATTCAACGATTATGAAAAAGCTTCCTCTAAAAAAATATTACAAATCCTTTAAACTTGAATTTGGAGATAGTGTGGAGCTTGAAGAGCTTAAAAGGAAGCTTTTTTTGTGGGGGTATGAGAGGGTTGATATTGTAAGTGAAAAGGGAGAAGTTAGTTTTAGAGGGGATATTGTTGATATTTGGCCAATAAATTTTGATAAGCCTGTTAGGATTTCTCTTTTTGATACGGAAATTGAGAGTATAAGGACTTTTGATGAAGTTACTCAAAAAAGCATTGAAGAGATTGAGGATGTTTTGATTATTCCAGCGATTGCGGCTTTGGATGAAGAGGAGTATGAAAAAATAAGAGAAGAGATTTTAAAAAGCCCTTTTTCTACCTTTTATAAAGATTTTTACTCTCTTGGGTTTTGGTATTTAAAAAGGGAGTTTTTGGAGGATTTTGTTTTAATTAAGGATTTAACCGAGGAGATTGAAGAGTATAGGGAATTTTACAAAGAGTTTAATGAAGCAATTTTAAAAGCAGAAATTATCTCCAACAAAGAGTGCAAGGATGTTGAGTGGAGGATTAAAAAAGATAAAATATACATAAATAATAAGCTTTGGGATGAGAAAAAAACTCTTGAAATTGTTGCAAAAAATGATGTTTTGCTAAGAGAGAAGGGGCTTGATGAGTTTGTGAGGTTGAAGGCTCCTATTGTTAAATGGATAAAATCGGATGCAAGTGTAAATTTTGAGTGTCCTAAGAAGATAGTGATTTCTCTAAATCCACCTCAATTTGAAAAACAAAAGAGGGTAAATCTTGCACTTGATGAGCTTAAAAGAGGGGATTTTGTTGTCCATTTAGAACACGGAATTGGGAAGTTTATAGGGCTTAGGAAGATGGAAGTGCTTGGTAAGGTAGGGGAGTTTGCGGAGATTTTATATGCAAACGACGATAAACTTCTTTTGCCCGTTGAAAATCTTGATAAGATTGATAGATACATAGCCCCCGGAGGAGTTGTGCCAAAGCTTGATAAGCTTGGGAGGGGAAATTTTGCTAAAAAACTTACAAAAATAAAAGAAAAAGTTTATGCAATTGCGGCTGATATTGTAAAACTTGCGGCAAAAAGGGAGATTTCAAAACCCATAGAGCTTGATTTTAGCGGGGTTGATGAGTTTGTTAAAAAAGCCCCATTTACTCATACAAACGACCAGAAAAAAGTAATAAATGAGATTTTAGAAGATTTTAAAACAAAAATTATGGATAGACTCCTAACAGGAGATGTAGGGTTTGGAAAAACAGAAGTTGCCATGGTGGCAAGTTTTGTGGTGGCAAAAAGCGGTTATCAGGTAGCGGTAATTGCCCCAACTACAATTTTAGTCAATCAACATTATGAGAGTTTTAAAGAAAGGTTTAAAGATTACCCTGAGATTAAAATTGCAAAGCTTGATAGATTTACCCCTTCAAGAGAGAAAAAAGAGATAATTAAAAAAGTTAAAGAAGGAGAGATTAACATACTTATCTCAACTCACGCCGGGCTTAATATTGAGTATAAAAATCTTGGGCTTTTGATAATTGATGAAGAGCATAAATTTGGGGTAAAACAGAAAGAAAAACTAAAAGAACTTAGCGAAAAAATCCATACTCTTTATATGTCAGCAACTCCAATTCCAAGAACTCTTAATATGGCACTAAGTTCCATAAAATCAATTTCAACCCTTGAAGAAGCCCCAAAAGGCAAACAGGAGACCAAAACTTTTGTAAAAGAGTGGGATGAGAATTTAATAAAAGAGGCAATACTCAGGGAAATAAGAAGAGGAGGGCAGATTTTTTATATTTACAATAACATAGCCTACATTGAGCAGAAAAAAAAAGAACTTCAAGAGCTTTTGCCTACCCTTAGGATTTTGACACTTCATGCAAAAATGACTCCAAGCCAGATAGAAAAAGGGCTTGTGGATTTTATAGCTGGAAAATATGATTTGGCTTTGACAACCACAATTGTTGAGAGTGGAATTCATATTCCAAATGTAAATACGATTATTGTTGAAAATGCCGATAAGTTTGGGATTGCCGATTTGCATCAGATTAGGGGAAGAGCTGGAAGAGGCAAGAATGAAGGGTATGCTTATTTTCTTGTAAAGGATAAAGAGGCTTTGAGTGAGGATGCCAAAAAAAGACTATTAGCCCTTGAAGAGAATTCGTTTCTTGGAAGCGGGGCGGTTTTGGCTATGAAAGATTTGGAGATAAGAGGCGGGGGAAATATTCTTGGGGCTGAGCAATCAGGTGATGTAAAGGGGATTGGGTATTCTATGTATTTAAAGCTGCTTGAAGAGACCCTAAGAGAGCTTAGTGGCAAGGGAAGTGAGATGGAAGCTGAGGTTAAGCTAAACATTAACGCATACATTAGCGATAAGGTGGTAAAAGAGGATAGGCTAAGGCTTGATTTGTATAAAAGACTCTCTTTGGCAAAAAGTTTGGATGAGGTTTTTGAGATTGAAAAAGAGATGGTTGATAGATTTGGTAAGCTTGATGAACCTACTCAAAATTTCCTTGAAAAAATCAAAATAAAAGTTTTAGCTGCAATAAAGGGAATAAAGTCAATCTCAAATTATTCTCAAAATATCTCCATAATCTATCAAAACGGAGATAAAAAACTCCTAAAAGCTAAGGCAAAAGATGATAAAGTTATCCTTGAAACGATTTTAAAAGAGCTTAGAAAATGATATAATTTTATTGTGGAGAGGTGGGTGAGTGGTTTAAACCAGTCGCCTGGAACGCGACCGTGGGGCAACCCACCGCGGGTTCGAATCCCGCCCTCTCCGCCAGACTAATATTTAAAACGATAGAAGAATTA